>JAFZDT010000209.1 GCA_017561055.1 Erysipelotrichaceae bacterium | reverse complement strand
ATTTTATTGAATATTATGTTCATTACTTTAATTATGCACGTCCATCATACAAATTAGGATATAAAAACCCCGCTCAATTTACTATTGAACGGGGTTTTAAAGTTATCTTTTAACTATGTCTACTTTTTGTTGACAAGTTCATTGTACTCGCTTTTGTTATTTATGATATCTACAAACAGCTTCTACTGCTTGTTTCCAACCATCATAGTTTTGTGTGCGGATGTCTTCATCCATTTGTGGATAGAAGGTATCGCCTGTTTTCATACATTGTTTGATTTCTTCTTTGTCTTTCCAATAACCCACAGCTAAACCAGCTAACATAGTTGCGCCCATAGCTGTTGTTTCATTTACGGCTGCACGCTTTACTGGAACATTTAAGATGTCACTTTGGAATTGCATTAAGAATGTATTCGCTACAGCACCACCATCTACTTGTAGAGTAGAAAGTGTTAAATCAGAATCTTTTTCCATAGCTTCTAATACATCTTTTGTTTGATAAGCTAATGATTCTAACGTAGCTCTAGTAATGTGATTTTGTGTTGTACCACGAGTTAATCCGAATATTGCGCCTCTTGCTTTATCATCCCAATAAGGAGCTCCTAGTCCTACAAATGCTGGTACTACATAGACACCTTCATTGGAATCTAGTGCTTTTGCCATTGGTTCTGAGTCTTTAGCATTTGGGAAGAATTTTAAGCCATCTCTAAGCCATTGAATAGCACTTCCTGCTACGAAGATACTTCCTTCTAAGGCATATTCCACTTTGTTGTTTACTCCCCAAGCTAGAGTTGTAACTAAACCATGTTGTGATTTAACTGGTTGTTCACCAGTGTTCATCAATAAGAAGCAGCCAGTACCATAGGTATTTTTAGCCATACCGGCTTCCCAACATCCTTGTCCAAATAAAGCAGCTTGTTGGTCTCCTACCATAGAAGCAATTGGTACTTCATATCCAAAGAAGTGATATGGTGCAGTAGTAGCGTAGATTTCGCTTGATCCTGTTACCTTTGGTAACATATTCATTGGAATTTGTAAGATATTACATAATTCTTCATCCCATTTTAAATCATAGATATTATAGATTAAAGTTCTAGAAGCATTTGAATAGTCTGTTACATGGGCTTTACCACCACTTAGTTTCCATACTAGCCATGTATCAATAGTTCCGAATAATAAATCACCTTTTTCTGCTTTTTCTTTAGCATTTGGTACATTATCTAAAATCCATTTGATTTTCGTACCAGAGAAATATGGATCTAATACTAGACCAGTTTTGTTTTGGAAAGTTTCTTGTAGACCATTTGATTTTAACTCATCACAAATATAGTCAGTTTGACGAGATTGCCATACTAATGCGTGATAAATTGGTAAACCAGTGTGTTTATCCCATACAACGGTTGTTTCTCTTTGGTTAGTAATACCAATAGCAGCTACTTGTGAAGGATTGATGCCACTTGTAGTTAGTACTTCTGCCATAACGCTTAATACACTTAACCAAATTTCATTGGCATCATGTTCTACCCATCCTGGTTTTGGGAAGTGTTGGGTAAATTCTTTTTGTGCAACATGAGTGATTGCACATTCATGATTAAATAAAATAGCACGTGTGCTAGTTGTTCCTTGGTCGATTGTTAAAATATATTTTTCCATATTGATAACCTCTTTTATATATTGTAAAAGGTTTAGTAAAAATCTTCAATTGATAATGTTATAATAGTGTCAATAAAGAGGTGGCACTATGATTACATTAGAAGTTTGTTGCGGTAGTTATGAAGATTGCATGAATGCATATAAAGGAAACGCGAAAAGAGTAGAATTAAACTCTAGTTTATTTTTAGGTGGTATTACACCTAGTTTAGGTAGTTTAATTTTGACAAAGCAAAATACAGATTTAGAAGTGATTTGCATGGTTCGTCCTAGAGGTGCAGGATTTTATTATACCGAAGTAGAATATGAAGGTATGTTAGTAGATGCTAAATTATTAATGGAACATGGTGCAGATGGTTTAGCGTTTGGTTTTTTACATGAAGACAAAACCGTGGATGTAGAACGTACAAAAGAAATGGTAGATTTGATTCATAAATATAATGGACAAGCGGTATTTCATAGAGCATTTGATATGGTTGATGATAAGGATACCGCGATTGAACAGTTAATAGCATTGGGTGTGGATCGCATTTTAACAAGTGGTGGATATCCAACAGCTCCAGAAGGTATTGAAGTGTTAGCTCATCTACAAGCTCATTATGGTGATAAAATTCAACTATTAGCTGGTGGAGGTGTGCATCCTCATAATGTTATTGAATTAATTGAGAAAACAGGTTTAACACAGGTACATAGTTCTTGTAAAGAGTGGATTGTAGATCCTACTACGATTGCGAAGCGTAATAGTTGTAGTTACAATAAGGATATGTATGATATTGTGAGTGAAGATAGAGTTAGAATATTGAAAGAGAAGATTGATGAATATGGAAATGTGTAAAATAGCGAAACTTTGTGGGGGATGCCAATTACAAGGGAAAACCTATGAAGAACAGTTACAAATAAAACAAGACTATTTACAAAAACTTTGGCCTAGTTGGAAGGTGCCAAAGGTTTTAGGTATGGAAAATCCGTTGTATTATCGTCATAAAGTATATGCGGCATTGGGATATGATCGTAAAAAAGAAGTTATCTCTGGTATTTTCCAAGCAAATAGTCATAAAATTGTTAAAAAAGAACATTGTGATATTGAGGAAAGAGAATTACAAGAAATTGTTTTAACAATTCAAAAGATGATGAAAAAGTATCGTATGGAACCATACGATGAAGATAGGGAAAGAGGTTTCTTGCGTTATATTTATTTGCGTAAGAGTTATTATACGCAACAAGTTATGGTTGTTTTAGTTGTGAGTAGTTTTGTATTTCCTGCTAAAAAAGCGTTTATTGATGAGTTGTTAGATAAGCATCCTAGTATTTCTACAATTGTATTAAATTTAAATAAACGTCATACGAGTATTGTATTGGGTGATAATGAAAAAGTGATTTATGGTAGTGGTAAAATTCAAGATACCTTATGTGGTACCCACTTCCAATTATCTTCTCGTTCCTTCTATCAAGTAAATCCAGTACAAACAGAGATTTTATATCAAAAAGCAATTGATATGGCGAATTTAAAGGGTGATGAACGAGTTTTAGATACCTATTGTGGTATTGGTACCATTGGTTTAATTGTGTCTAAGAAAGTAAAAGAAGTCGTTGGAGTGGAAGTGAATAAACAAGCTATTCAAGATGCGATTTTTAATGCGAAAATCAATCATCGTAAGAACATTCGTTTCCATGCTGTGGATGCTAGTGACTATATGAAACATGCGGCGATTGCGAAAGAAAATTTTGATGTGGTATTTATGGATCCACCTCGTAGTGGTAGTACGATTGAATTCTTATCTTCTTTAGTAAAAATGAAACCAAAGAAGATTGTGTATATTTCTTGTGGACCAGATACCCAAAAAAGAGATGTTCAATATTTATTGAAGAATGGATACATAATGAAAAAGTTAGTTGGGGTAGATATGTTCCCATATACAAACCATGTAGAAAGTATTTGTTTATTAGTTAGGAAATAGGTTATATGAGAAGTAAATTAAATAAATTATCCATTGTATCCTTTGTTATAGCATTTTGTGTTTTTCTTTTATCATTCTACATTTATCATTTTGTAAGAAGTGATTTTAGTTTTACCTTTATCTATAAAGCAACACCAGATAAACCATATATTGTCTTATTATTTGGAATTCTAGGAGTATTGTTTTTATTTAGTTCAATAATGGGTTTAGTTGTTAAAAATATCTTTTTTAGTGAGAAATAAGTATGCTTAATAATATAATTCAAAATATAAACTATATTACAAAAGAAGATATTCATGAATTAGAAACATTATTTGAGATTTCTGATATTGAAGAGTATGTTTATTCTAGTTATCGCAAATTAATGGAACAATGGAATCAAGAATATCCAATGTTTGATATTCCTAGTGGAATGATTGGTGTTCGTGTGAATGATACAGAGTATTATTATTCTATTGGTGAAAAAGAATATACAAAAGATACTATTTTTGATATTGCGTCTATGACAAAATTGTATACGGAGTTTGTATTATTTGCTTTTTTAGAGGAATATCATTTGTCGTTGGATACGAAACTGAAAGAACTAACAAATGTATATCCAAATATTGAAGAAATGACAATTTTGGATTTGTTAGAATTTAAAAGTACGTATCGAACAACAGTGGATATTCGCAATTGTACAAATAAAAAAGATGCAGTAGATGCTTTGCGAACAGTATATACCTTAGAAGAAAAAGCAGGATACTATTTATATACCGATTTACCAATTATGATTTTGACGGATGTTATGGAAATGTATTCTGGTAGAAGTTATCAAGAGTTGTTTCAGCGATATATTATTGAAAAGTATCAGTTGATGGATACTTATTTAGCTATTGATAGTGATCGTTATGTAACTGTGAATAAAGGTATGACCAATGATCCTAAAGCCAATATTATGGGTGGCTATTATGGTCATGCGGGTGTAAAAACAACAAGTAAAGATTTTAATACATTTTTATATCATGTGATGAATAGTCAGTATGTAGATTTGTTTGTAACTCCTAGTAGAGTGATAGATGATGTAACAGATTTACCGATTGTCATGAAGGGTATTATTGGTAATAGTAATATTAGTAATGTGGAATTAGAGGGTATGGCTTCTTAATATTTACCTGCATTGGGATTTGCTGTACAAGGCAGTGTACGCTGTCATGGGGAAACGATGAAATTTGTAATAGATGAAAAAGAATATACAGTATCAAGTTGTATTTTCTTGGACTTATATACACAAGTGGAAAATATTAAGAAGTATGAACAAGAAACTGGGAAAATTCTTACAAAAGAATATGATGTTGATGGTTATGGTCCATTGATTATGTGTGATGTAAGGGGTTTGTTACCGTATAGTGGTGTATATAAGGAACTTACGAATGTGGTTGGTAAAGCTCGAGTGTTGGAATTGATTAAATATATAAAGAATGAGCGCATGTAGTATACGCTCATTTTTTTACTGTTCTTTTTGATATTCTAATATATCTCCTGGTTGGCAATCCAATGCTTCACATATAGCTTCTAATGTAGAAAAGCGAATGGCATTTACATGACCATTTTTTAGTTTGGATAAGTTTACATTCGCAACTCCAACTTTTTCAGATAATTCATTTAATGACATTTTTCGATCTGCCATAACTCTATCTAATCGTAAAATGATTGGCATGTGATTTCCTCCTTATAATGTTTCATCAGATTCTTTTTGTAAAATTTGCCCATATGAGAAAATGTAAGATAAAAACATAAATGCACAGAACAATAGGATAAAAGTAAAATCAATACTAAATGTATATTCAAAATTTGTAATTGCTTCTAGATTTAGTAATTGTTGTATTGGACAAGCTTTGATTAATAAAATGCGTTCAACTAAAGCAACGATTTGTACAAGTACTCCTCCAAGAAGAATTGACCAAGCAATTTTCTTTAAATTTTCAGGAATTCCTGTTTCAAAAGGACGTCCTTCTTTCATAGGTTGTAAAATACCACGAATTTTAGTTGTAGCGTAATTAATGATGAAACAAAGAATACTAATCATAATAAGTCCAACAATGACATAAAGTGTCATAAAATGAGCATTGATTGTTACTTGGTCTGTTAAATATACTTTAACAAAATCAAGTGTAATAGTATAGGTAATTTGTTGTAAATCTTTAAGTGCAAATAATGCAATAGCTACAATAAGACATAAGATGCCTGTTACTTTAAATGCAATACTGATTACTTTTGCTAAGGTATCAAGATGTTTAGCTGAATTCATTAACTTTTGGTTATTCATATAAGTTCCTCCTAAATAACATTAAATATTTAACGTTTATCGTTAAATAGATTATATATCATTTTCACTAGTTGTCAATAAATATTTAACGTTTATCGTTAAAAATTTAATATAAAATGATTATTTATATGTCATATATGGTAATTTGTATAATGAAAAATAAATTTTAATAGAAATTAAATTTGTAAAAGAGTATAATTGCATGCGTGTAATAAATAATAATTCATTTGGAGTGTGAAGTATGAATAGGTCTCAAGATTTAGGAAATAAAAGTATTGGTAAATTGTTTTTACAATTGGCAATTCCTGCGGTAATTGCTCAAATCGTGAATTTGCTATATAACATTGTCGATCGTATTTATATTGGTCATATTGAAGGTGTAGGTTCTTTAGCATTAACTGGTGTAGGACTATTTATGCCGATGTTGATGTTGATGAATGCTTTTGCGATGTTAGCGGCTGCTGGAGGTGCGCCTTTGGCATCAATTGCTTTAGGAAAGAATGATAAAGAAAAAGCAGAGAAAATTGTTGGAAATTGTTTTTGTTTATTATTATTTTTTGCCTTTATTTTAACAATAGTTTTTTATCATAGTGCACCAGCATTGTTGACGTTCTTTGGAGCAAGTTCCGCAACTTTACCATTTGCCTTAGATTATGCTCGTATTTATATTTGTGGTAGTTTCTTTGTATTGTTGGTATTAGGTATGAATCCTTTTATTACAACACAAGGTTTTGCGAAGATTAGTATGGCTACTACTTTGATTGGAGCAATTATTAATATTGTATTAGACCCTATCTTTATTTTTGGATTTGGTATGGGTGTAAAAGGGGCAGCTTTAGCTACTGTCTTATCTCAAGCAGTTGGTGCTTGTTGGATTTTACGTTTCTTAACTGGTAAGAAAACCATATTGAAATTACAAGTTAAGAATATGAAGTTGGAAAAAGCGATTATTCTACCTTGTTTAGCTTTAGGCATTTCTACATTTGTAATGATGTCTACGGAAAGTTTATTGAGTATGAGTTTTACAAGTAGTTTGGCTAGATATGGTGGAGATCTTGCGGTTGGAGCGATGACAATTGTTACGAGTGTTTCACAATTAGCAGTTATGCCTTTACAAGGTTTTTGTCAGGGTGGACAACCAATTATTAGTTATAACTTTGGTGCAGGGAATACAGAACGTGTGAAGAAAGCCTTTGGTATTCAATTTGGAGTTTGTATGGGGTATGCTAGTTTC
The DNA here is from genome assembly GCA_017561055.1 of Erysipelotrichaceae bacterium. Taxonomy (GTDB): domain Bacteria; phylum Bacillota_I; class Bacilli_A; order Erysipelotrichales; family Erysipelotrichaceae; genus RGIG4607. Next base: position 2,183 of record JAFZDT010000209.1, on the reverse strand, counting down.
TTCTGTCTAATATCATTATTATTCCCTAGTGTATTTGCTGGTATTTTTACTAGTGATGTAGCTTTGGTTGATTATGCTAGTTGGGCAATTCGTATTTATATGGCAGGTATTTTTGCTTTTGGTGCACAAATTGCTTGTCAACAATGTTTTATGGCTTTAGGACAAGCGAAGATTAGTTTATTCTTAGCTTGTTTGCGTAAATTGATTTTATTAATCCCATTAATCTTTATTTTACCATTTTTCTTTGAGAATCAAGTGTTTGGGGTGTTTGTGGCAGAGCCAGTAAGTGATATTGTTGCGGCATTAGTCACATCAATTTGTTTCTTTACACAATTTAATAGAATACTAAAAAAGGACATCGTGTGATGTCCTTTCGTTTATTTTGCGTTACTTGCTGAGATTTTTACTTTTGCCCATAGATTACTCATCACTTTACGTGTGTTTTCATCATAGAAGAATACTTCATCTTTTTCGTAGTTTGTACGAGGTAAGTAAGCGTTGATGCCTTCATAATCGCCACCAGGTCCGCCTAATTCTGCTCTTACTTCGATATTTGGAGAAGTATATCCAACATAACTAGAGTTATCTAATGCACCTTCATAACTAGATACATAATTCATAAATTCATGTGCTAATTCAGGGTTATTAGCATTTGCTGGAATAACCATTGCGTCTACCCAGAAGTTTGTTCCACTTTCTGGTAAGTAGAAGCCCATGTTTTCATTTTCTGACATAATGTATGCCGCATCACCTGAGTAAGTAATACCTAAAGCTTTTCTGCCTTGAGCCATGTTATCGATGATTTCATCAGTAACAATTTCAGGTTTCATAGTTTGTACACATTGTACTAACCAATCATATGCTTCTTGTAATTCTTTTTCGTCATTTGTATTCATTGAATAACCTAAAGCTTTTAATGCCATCATGAAGGAATCTCTTTCAGAGTCATATAAATAGATTTGACCTTTATACTTTTCATCTAAGAAGATATTGAATCCTTCTTTTTCTAAGTCTTCTTCACTAACAATGGTTTTATCATAACAAATACCCACAGTACCCCAGAAATAAGGAACAGAGTATACATTGTTAGGGTCATAAGATAGATTTAAGATTTCTGGAACTAATAAGTCCATGCAATCTAATAATTCATAATCCAATGGTTGTAATAAGTCTTCTTGAATTAAGCGTTGGATCATATAATCAGATGGTACTAAGATATCATAAGATTCACCATTAGCGACCTTAATATACATCGCTTCATTGGAATCAAAGATTTCCATAATGACTTCAGCACCTGTTAATTCTTCAAAGTTAGAAATAATATTTTCACCTGTATATTCACCTACATTGTAGATATGTAATGTTTGTCCTTCAAATGGACGATTACCATTACCTACAGATGGTTTTAAGCTTTGTACACCAAATACAATTAGAATTGTACAAGCTAAAGCAATTAATAAGTTGCGCTTACCATTACCTGGTTTTTCTGCTTGTTTTGCTAAGAAGTTTGGTAATACATTAATTACAATTAATAAAATTGTAATAATCACAATCATAACTGTAGAAATAGCATTAATACTTGGATTGATACGTTTACTCATTGTATAAACGATAATACTTAAGTTTTTAACACCACGACCTGTTACGAAGTAAGAGATAATAAAATCATCAATAGACATTGTGAATGCAATCAATGCTCCTGATACAATACCAGGCATAATTTGTGGCACAATGACTTTAATAAGTGCTTGCCAAGGTGTGCATCCTAAGTCCATTGCAGCATCTGCTAGGTTAGGATCCAAAGACTTAATCTTTGGCATAACAGAAAGCATAACATAAGGAATACAGAAGGCAATGTGTGCTAATAACATGGTTGTTAAGCCTTTTTCTACTTGGAAAGTAATGAATAATAACATGAATCCAATCGCAGTAACAATTTCTGGATTCATCATTGGAAGATTGTTAACTTGATCCATAACTTCGCGAACAATTTTCTTTGATTTGCTTAAACCAATCGCCGCAATAGTTCCTACAACTGTAGAAATGGCTGTTGCGATAATCGCTACCATAAAGGTTGTATATAAGGCTTCCATCATATCTTGAGATTCTAACATGTGTTGATACCAACGCAATGAGAATCCTGTAAAACTAGTTAATGATTTTCCTTCATTAAATGAGAAGAT
>JAFZDT010000208.1 GCA_017561055.1 Erysipelotrichaceae bacterium | reverse complement strand
GATGATATTTCTGGTTCAGTGTTGGATAGATTGTCTAATATTGGGGATATGGCTGGTATGATGCATAGTGCAGTGATGGGTAGTTCGTATAATAGAGTTCAGGGTGCTAGTGTTGCAGAATTGAATCGTAGGGCTACGATGAAGGGTATGATTCATACAGTATTAAATATTGATGGTCGTGAGTTTGCGATTGCGACTAGTGATTATATTCAGGAAGAATTGGCATTTAAAAGATAATGTTGGCAAATTTGTCATGTATATGACAGGTATGACATAGATTACCATAGTATTATGGTAGTGTGGAAAAAGTGATACATATATATGGAGAAACGATCGAGGGGTTGTTTCTCTTTTTATTTGGAAAGGAGAATTTTGATGGAAGTATTAACACAGAGTTTGTTGGAGCTAGTGTCCAGTATGAATGATAGTGTAAAGCCTTATAGTGATGTTTCTTTGGGTCCTCTACAAAGTGGAAATGATATCGTGGCGCGCATTTTATTGGTAGATGAGAAAGAATATGTGAATCGTACAAAACGAAGTGTACAGGCTTGGATATTGGGTAAGCATGAAGATGCTAGTATTGCTATTGATGAGTTGTTGAAGATTGAAAAGTATTTAGTTCAACAAGGAGTTGTAGTTGTGCAAAGTGTACAGTGGGAAACGACTAGTGATGATGGAAAAGATGTGTATTCCTTGATTTGTAAACTTTCGAATTAGTGATAGTATCACTTGTTTCCACAAAAATTAATTAATAGAAGGAGAAAAGAAAAATGAAAACTAAAATGAGAAATGGTGTGGCTAGTTACCTTAATCTAGCAAAAAAAGCAGATACAGCTGCTTGGGCATTAATGAGTGTGGGATTTACAGATTTAACAGAAAATCCTAGTGCAAGAGTCGTATCAAAACAATATGTAAATGAAACAAATCCAATTAGTAGAGTCGTTGGATATGATTGGACAACAGCATTTACAACAGATCAAATCTTAGATGATGAGGCAGTACAATTTATTTGTGAAATTGGAGAACAACAATTAACAAAAGAAGACTGTGAAAGAGAATATATCATTGTGGATTTAGATAAACCAGTAGGTACTACAGAAAATCAATTTGAAGCAAGATTATTTGAAGTAGCTATCCAAGTAACAGGATTTCCTGCTGCTGATGGTAATTTAACTGCTTCTGGTACTTTATTAGCTTTATGTAAGCCTAAAGCAGTTGTTTTTGATGTAGAAAATAAAACAGTAATTGAATAGTGAATGGAGGTGGCAAGATATGTTGGCTAAAAAGTTTGAGCGTTGTGAGAGTGTAATGACTATTGAGATTGATGATAAATCTTATGTTTGTGATTTATCAAAGGATGAGGTTGCGATTTTGTTTTATGATTTACCTAGAGTTTTAAATAATGCAGAAGAAGCAATGAAGAAGGATACTACAGATATGCATGAAGTAAAGGATATTTATAAAGATGTAATTGATACTTTCTTGTATGATGGTGCTTCTAAAGAGATTTTTGTTGAGGATGATAGTTTGTCTTTTCATGAGGATGTATTTCAGTATTTATTAAATGAATATAAAGAATATCGTGAGCGTAAGACTATGAAATATTCTAAGGCTCGCTTATTACAAAGATAGCATGAATTTATTAGTAGATGTCTTGCCAACTTCGGTAATGATACATGATACGGAATATCCGGTAAATCCGGATTTCCGTACATTTATCTTGTTTGAATTGTTGATGGACGATGATTCTTTTGAAGAACATGAAAAGATCTTATTAGCATTAGATTTGTTTTATGAAGTAATACCAAATGATATAGATAAAGCTATGGAAGAATTGTTGTGGTTTTATCGTGGTGGTAAAGAATATAGTAAGAAGCAATCAACAGTTACAGAACCAATGTATTCTTATGAGCATGATGATGAGTATATTTATGCGGCTTTTTTGCAACAATATAACATTGATTTGCAAAGTTATGATGGGTATAAGTCGAATCAGAATAATTATCTTCATTGGTGGAGATTTTTAGCTTTGTTTAAGGGATTAAATGATAGTTGTGAGTTTGTAAAGATTATGGGTTATCGTAGTGCTAATCTTTCTGAGATGTCTAATGAGCAGCGTAAGTATTATCAAAAGATGAAACAGGTATATAAATTACCAGTGTCTGATAGAGTTAAAAGACATGAGAATGAATTGATTAAGAAGCTTATGGGCAAAGAAAAAGATTCAGCTTAGGGCTAAATCTACTTTGAAGATTAAAATTCGAAATATTGATATGCAATACTAGGCTCTTTTCTTTTGTTTCTTAAATGTTGATAGGCAGCACCTGTAGGAACATCGTTAATATTCATAGCTTTAGATTTTAAATACTCAATTTGTTCTCTTGTGTAACGTTCAGGCTTACCGTTTTCATCAAGCATTTGTGTTAATCCAGATGTATAACTTTTTGGTTCATAATAATCATGCCCTACTAACAAATATTTATTACCTGTTAATTCGTCAATATAAATTTCTACATTTCGTCTAAGACTAATTACTATAAATCCCATTCTAATTTTTTCCATAAATAAATCACCTCATACAAATTATAAAAGAAAGGAAGTGTGAATTCAATGAATAATAGCGAAGATGTAAGTAGATTAGTTGATAATCTAAAAGAATTAAATAATGAATTAGAAAAGATGAATGCGAACTTTAAAAATAATATTTTAAGTGATACTGCATCTTGTTTTGATGATCTATCTAGTAAAGCGAGTAATCTAGCGAATAGTTTAGGTTTAGTTGCTGAAAGTGAAGAATTTTTAAAAACAGTAGGGAAAAAATTGCAACCTGAAGTTGAAGATGTTGATGAAGTATTAAGTGGTGTATTAGGTACAGCATCATCGTTTTTAAACGTAATCCCAATGATTGAAATTGGTGTTACAGCTGCTTCTATTGCATATGATGTATTACATGAAGCATTACGTGACAAGAGTATGGATAAGTATTATGAGTCATGTGTGAAGGTGGCTAGTGAGTTATCTAGTTTTACAAAAGGAATTGAGGATGCAGTTTCAATGTTTGATGGATTTGATAATGAAGATTTAATTGATGCTAAAGCTGTTCAAAGAAGAGCGCAAACATTAACAGATTTAGAAAGAATGACATATGAAAGTTTACAGCAAATCATGCATGATGCTGAAGAGATAAGAGCGAATGAAATTAAGAAACTTGAGGAAGATTATAGTTATAAGCTGGCATTAATTGAAAAAGAATATATG
>JAFZDT010000207.1 GCA_017561055.1 Erysipelotrichaceae bacterium | reverse complement strand
ATTAGGAACTAATGGTACATTGTTAAATATGAAATTCTTACCAAGTGTTTTTACTAAAGAAGATACATTATTGAAATTTGTTGGTATTTTACGTTCAATTGTAAAATTAGGAATTAATCATACACAATTTAACGTTGTAAATAGAGAAGATTTATTGAAGGCTAAAGCAAATCCTGAAGAATATAAGTCTTTAACAATTCGTGTTGCTGGATATACGGCATACTTTGTAGAATTATCACCAGATTTACAAGATGAAATTATCGCTAGAACGGAGTATCAAGTATAACTATGGGTATCGTATTTGATATAAAACGATATGCTATTCATGATGGAGATGGTATTCGTACAACAATCTTTTTAAAGGGATGTCCTTTACGTTGTAAGTGGTGTCATAATCCAGAAGGATTGGATGCGTCTTTACAATTAGGATATATTTCGAATACTTGTATGGGGTGTATGCGTTGTATAAATCGTTGTAAGAAACAGTGTCTATCGATGGAAAATGGTACTATTCATATTAGTGAAGATTGTGATGCTTGTGGTGAATGTATTGATTTTTGTCCAACGAATTCTTTGAAAATTATTGGACAAAATATGAGTTTGGAACAATTGCGTAAAGAAATAGAAAAAGATTGTATTTTCTATGAGACAACTGGAGGGGGAGTTACCTTTTCTGGTGGAGAAGTATTTATGCAACCAGAGTATTTGGAATCTGCTTTACAAATGTGTAAGGAAATGGGTGTACATACTACGATTGAAAGTAGTTTTATGACATCTTTTAGTCATATTGAGAAAGTGATTGGATTGGTTGATCAGTTTATTGTTGATATTAAATTGATGGATAATGAATTGCATAAAGAGTTTACGGGAGTAAATAATACCTTAATACTAGAAAATATTTCGAAATTGATGAAATATGATGTAGCATTATTAATTCGCACGCCTTTAATTCCTAATATCACCGCTACTAAAGACAATTTAGTGAGAATTGGAGAATTTATTCGTAGTTTAGAGCATAAAGTAGAAATTGAACTATTGAACTATAATCCTCTTGCGGAAAGTAAGTATCCTATGATACAACAAGAATATACCTTGATGGGGTTAAAGCCATTTACTGATGAAGAGGTACAATTGTTTTATAGTTATGTTAGGAGAGAGTAATTATGTGGTTTGATTTACATGCAGATATCGGATATGACATTTATAAAGAACATCTTTTAGGAAATGATAATCGTTTTCAAGAGTATCATCTTCCAAGATTATTAAAAGATAATGTAAGTGGTGTTTGTGTTGCTTGTTATTTTGGTAATTATGAGTCTTGGGAAGTTATGCAAGATTGTGTTACGTTTGCTCGTAATCAAATTTTAAATAGTGATGTGCAATTTGTATTGTCTAAAGAAGATTTGAATAGTGATAAACTTAAGGTTGTTTTAACAATTGAGGGTATGTATGGTATTCAAGAGGATGCCGCAAGTAAGATTCAATGGTTATATGATCAAGGTGTTCGTATTGGTTCTTTGTGTTGGAATGAAGAAAATGCTTTGGCTACTGGTGTTCGTGGTACTGTTGATCATGGTATTACTGCATTAGGTAAAGAAGCAATTTTGAAAATGCAAGAATTAGGTATGATTTTAGATGTTTCACATTTAAATGATAAGAGTTTCTTTGATGTTATGAAATATGATTTACCAATTATTGCGACACATAGTAATGCACGTACTTTGTGTGGTGCTATGCGTAATTTAAGTGATGAACAATTAGAAGTATTAAAGAAAAGAGATACGTTAGTTGGTTTAAATGCTTATGGTAATTTTGTTAATGAGGATGTTAAGTTACGTGATTGTAAGCATTTAGTTGAACATGCGAAGTATTTTGAGTCTAAATTAGGTTTATCTAGTATTGCATGTGGTTTTGATTTTATGGATTTCTATGATCCAAATACATTTATGTTAGCGGATATGCAAAATAGTTCTGAATTGCATAATTTAGAATCTGCATTATCTGAAGTGTATAATAAAAAGGATATTCTAAGAATTGCGTCTTTGAATACCCTTGATTTCCTTAAAAAATATTTATAGCTCTCACAACTATTATTATACCACTTAATTCTAGTGATGACTAGTCTTTGATATTACTTGTATAGGACTATAATATAAGTATAAGGAGGCTATTCATATGAAAGTTAATGTACATGGAAAAGACGTTGATGTGAGTCCTAAAACCATCGCTGTTATTGAGGAAAAATTAGAGTTCCTTGATAAGTACTTGTTAATTGAAGACGATGATGTTGCTAACACAGTCATTCAAAAGGTGGGCAATAAAATTAGGGTAGAAGTTACGATTGCTACTAAGGTTGGTTTCTTACGTGCAGAAGTAACAGATCTTGATTTGCGTTGTGCTTTAGATGAAGTGGGTGATCGTTTAGAAGCTCAATTGAAGACGCAAAAGAATCGCTTGAATCGCCGTCATAAAGATAAGTTGTCTAAAGCATTTATCGAAGAGGATGAAGATGAATATGGAGATAATGATATTCCAGTTCGTACGAAGACGATTGAAGCACAAAAAATGAGTTTGGATGAAGCTATCCTTCGCATGGAAATGTTGGGCCATTCATTCTTTATTTACACCGATGAGGAAACAGATATGATTTCGGTTGTTTATCAAAGAGTTAATGGTGGATATGGTTTAATTGAGGCTGAGCCTGCTAAATAAAATAATATGAGGTTGCATTGCAACCTCATTTTTTATGTTAGATTAATTTTTCTACGATTTCAGCAATTCCATCAGAGTTATTATCTAAAGTAATAAGATTTGCTTTTTCTTTAACTGTTGGCATTGCATTACCCATTGCTACACTAATACCGCATGAAAACATACTTAAATCATTTTCTCCATCACCAAAGATATAAGTTTCTTCTGGAGTAATTTGCAATTGTTCTTGTAATAAACGAATGGCATTACCTTTACTTACAGATTTAGGAGCGATTTCAATCCATGTAGGAGATGTTCTTGTAAAGTTGTATTTGTCTCCTAAGTTTTCTAATAAAGCAGGGTAGATGTCTTTTAAACCAGCTTCTGTATGACATAAAGTCATTTTGTTTACAGGTACAGGAATTTCATGTCCTTCTTTAATATCATAGATTTCACTATAACCTTTACGTTGATCAACAATTAGTTTGAATGTTCCACCAGTCCAAGGTACATCATCCGCAATATTGTTTTCTAAACGATATTGTTTTTTAATTTCACGTAATGAGTCTGGAATATAATCATAGATTGTAGAGTCTAATACTCCCATGATTTCTACTTCATATGGTTTTGCGAAAGCAAAGATTTCTTGAATTTCATCAACTTGTAATTGCGAAATGCGATTATGTT
>JAFZDT010000206.1 GCA_017561055.1 Erysipelotrichaceae bacterium | reverse complement strand
TTCTTCGAATACCATTTCTTCGCTTTCACATGGTTCGAATTCAATCTTAACATGACCATATTGTCCAGCACCACCAGATTGTTTCTTATGTTTACCTTCTGCTTGTACTTTAGAACGGATTGTTTCACGATATTGTACTTTTGGTTTTGTTAATTCAACTTCAACTTTATATTTTGTTTTTAATTTGTTACGGATAACATCAATGTGTTGATCACCTAAACCATAAATAACAGTTTCTTTAGTTTCACGGTTATTTTCGATGAAGCAAGATTTATCTTCTTCTTGAATACGTTGTAAACCAGAACTTAATTTATCTTCATCGTTACGCGTTTTTGGCCATACAGCCATTCCTAACATACCACGTGGGAATGAGATAGCAGGATATCTTACATTAGTACCTTTTTGAGCTAATGTATCGTTTGTTTCTGTATATTGTAATTTAATAACAGCACCGATATCTCCAGTAAACAATTTACCAACAGCCACTTGGTGTTTTCCTTTAATAATGTACGCTTGGTTCATTTTTTCTACTTTATCTTTTTGCACGTTTACTAATTGAGAATCCATAGAAATTACACCAGTCATAACTTTAATGAAAGAAATTCTACCTGCAAATGGGTCAACAATTGTTTTGAATACAAATGCTGTAGCAGCTTCATTTTCACTTGTTTCTAATAATACTGGTTCATTATTTTCATCTAATGCTTCAACAGTACCTTTTTCAGCATAACTTGGCATATATTCAACGATTAAGTCCATTAAACGTTCAATACCAGTCATGTTTGTAGCACTACCGCAATATACTGGACGAATTTCACCATTACGGATACCGAAACGAACGCCCTTAGCGATTTCAGCATCAGAGAAAGGTTCACCTTCGAAGAATTTTTCCATTAATTCATCATCACACATAGCAACAGCTTCTGTGATTTGTTCCATATAAGCTGCAACAACATCTTGCATATCAGCAGGAACATCTTTTGGAGTTTTAGAATCATTGTAATACCAAGCTTTATTTTTCAAGATATTAACAGATCCAACTACTTTTCCACCTTCAACGATTGGAACTTCAAAAGGAATAACTGATTTACCAAATGCATCACGAATTTGATTATAAGCTGTATCGAAATCTGCATTTTCTTCATCAATTTTATTTACAAAGAAGATTGTAGGTAATTTTCTTTCACTTACAACGTTCCAAGCTTTACGTGTACCAGATTCAACACCATCTCTAGCACCAACAACGATTAATGCGTTATCACTAACTGCAATACCACTTTCAGCTTCACCAGCGAAATCTAAGTAACCTGGAGTATCTACAAAGTTAATTTTGCAATCTTTCCATTCAACTGGAGCGATTGAAGTATAAACAGACATTGCACGTTTTACTTCTTCAGCATCATAGTCCATAGCACTTGTGCCATCTACTGTTTTCCCTAAACGTTCTGTTGCTTTTGTGAAATATAACATTGCTTCAACAACAGAACTTTTCCCAGCACCACGGTGCCCTAATAAACATACGTTACGTACTTCGTTTGCTAAATAGTCTCTCATTATTTCATCCCCCTATTTAAGCATTTCCTTCAAATCTTCGAAGCACTCTTTACGAACATAATGAATCGCTTTATTTCCTTCGTTATCTTCAACTTCTTTATCTGCACCTTTATCTAATAAGAATTGAACTAATTCTTTATAACCTGTATAACTAATTCTCATTAAAGCAGTACATCCTCTAACGTCTTTAGCATTGATATCAGCACCAGCTTCAATTAATACTTCCATAACGTTTGTACGGCAAGCATTACAAGCTTCCATAAGTGGAGTTCTACCCATTTCATCTTGAGCATTTACATCAGCACCATTAGCGATTAATAATGCACATACATCATCATATCCTAAGAATGCAGCGCGCATTAATGCAGTACGACCTTTATTATCACGTACTTTTGCTGCAGCACCAGCTTCGATTAAAACTTTAACGATTTCTAAATGACCTTTTTTAGCAGCTGCCATAATCGCTGTTTTACCATTTTTGTCAGTAGCATTTGGATCTGCTCCATTATCTAATAGCATTTGAACCACTTGCTTGTGACCACGTTTAGCACTTCTCATTAAAGCTGTTCTTCCGTCACCATTAGCGACATTTACATCAGCACCTTGTGCAATCATAGCACTTACTTTTGCAACTTCACCAGCTGCAGCAGCATCGAAAAATGTTTTGTTAACTTGATCCATAATTATTTCCTCCTTTAATGAATCGTTGTACGATTAGTACAAAAAAGGATTGCGCAATTTGACCACACAACCCTCATGAAAACATATAAAATTGACGCCCGAAAGCCCCGCAAACAGAACCTTGCACACGCAAAACCGTTGGATTTTTTACCCCTCCGTTGTTGAATTGATTCATTTTTTGTGACTCAAAAACACCGTTGTGTCTCATAACGATTCGCCTCATTTTCTCTTGGTTCTATTTCTAGTATCTATATTGTATACCTTTTTGAAATTTGTGCAAGCCCTTTCATAAATTTTCATAATTTTCATAAACACAGGCTTGTTTCACTTTCTTACAATGTAATATTTATATTTTCTCTCTCTTCTTCTTTCGCATTAAAGTAATCTATTTTTTCTGCATTTATCATATTCCCTATCATATTACTAGGAAAAGATAATACTAAATCATTGTAAATACTAACATTCGAATTATACATTCTTCTAGAAGCCGCTAAATGTTCTTCTACATCTTGAATTGCATCTTGAAGTGATAAAAACTGCTCATTTGCTTTTAATTCTGGATATGATTCTTGTAAAGCAAACAATTGTTCTTTCGCAAGCATTTGATTTTGATCCACTTCTACACGATTTAACATATCTCCATTACGTAATTTCACAAGTGACACTAATACCTCACGTTCATATTGTACATATCCTTTAACTACTTCTACTAGATTTGTTAAAATGGCATAACGTTTTGCTAAAGCAACATCA
>JAFZDT010000205.1 GCA_017561055.1 Erysipelotrichaceae bacterium | reverse complement strand
ATTCCTTGAATGTAATAATTGTACTACCTTCATGCGCTGTGTAATGTCTTTCAGCTAATTCAGAACCATTTACTAATACTCTTACAAAGCTTGCGAATTCACCATTAGCTTTGATAGCTAAGTCTGAATTTTCTTTTGTCCATTGACTATTTGCACCTTCAATCACTTGATAATTAATTCTTAATGCTTCGTATGCTTCTTTAATTGCTTTGATAGCATCTTCTACTTCTTCTTTAGTTGCATTAGGATTTTCTAATACTTCTTGTGCATTAGCAAGTGCTTCTTCATAAGCAGCATAACTCTCATCTGTGTAATTACCTTTTTCTTCTGCGTTTGTAATTTCATCTTCAAGTTCCGTAATTGATACTAAAGCATCTTTAGCAGCATTAACATTAGCCAATGCTTCATCAACCATTTCTTGTGTTGCATTTTCATCAGCCATTACTTCTTTTGCTTTTTCAATTGCTTCTTCTAGCGCATCCACAGATCCTTCTGTATATTCTTCTAGATCCATTTCTTCAACGCTTTCTAAAGCTTCTTCTAATTCTTCTGTATTACCCTTTTGAACAAGAGCTGCTTCAGCATCTTCAAGCGCCTTCACTGCATCATCTACATCTTTTTGTGATACTAAATCACTTTCTGCGATTTCTTTTGCTGCTTTATATACTTCTTCTAATTGAGCTGCACTCGTTGCTGTGTAATCAGTTGCATTTTCTAATAATGCTGTTGTTTCATTCAATGCAGTTGTTAATTCTGATTTATCAACTACAACACTATTTGTCGTTCTAATTTCAATTTCATCAATGAAATACCATTCAGAACGTTTATAGTTTGCTTTAACATTATCAGTATCTCTACTGAATACTACTTTTACATACTTTGCATTAATAACACCAGATAATTGAGCTAATTCAATTGCAGTTTCATAGTTATATAATACGTTTTCATCATATGCAGATTGGTATCCTGTTGGTTGAATTGAACCAACTTTTCTCCAATTTGTACCATCTAATGATAGATATAATTCTGCATCAGGTCTATAAACACCCATTCTTGGATTTGTTAATCCAGAATATCCTAATGCTTCAATACCCATTTCTGAAGCTAACTCAATCACAACTTCTACATTATCTTTATCAGCCCACCCGATATAAGCTAATTCTTCATGTGTACGAGCTTCTCCATATAATCCATCTACTAAAACTTCCCATCCTGCCGCAGCATTTCTTGATGGAGTTGTATTAATTGAACCATCTTCAAATGGAGTAGTAACTTCATAAGTAATTTCATCTAAGAAAATCCATTCAGATCTTGTCCATCCACTTTGAACTTGGTCAGAGTCTCTATTTAATACTACTTTTACATATTTACCGACTTTAATAGAATCCAATGTTAATGTTTCTTCTTCTGCAGCGAATGCACCATATGCACCACTTGGAGCTGAAGGATTAATTGTTCCTACTTTTGTCCAATTTGTTTTGTCATCAGATACATAGAATGTAGCATCTGGTTTATAGATACCATAATTAGAACGAGAAAGTCCTGAATATCCCAATGATGTGAAGTATTGTCTTTCTTTAAATTCAAGAATTACTTCAACATTATCTTTATCAGCCCAACCAACATATGCTAATTCTTCATGTGTTGTTGCATTTCCTCTAACGTTATTTACTAATGTATCCCATTTAGCTGTAGCATTTCTTGATGGAGTTGTGTTATATGTTACATCTTTTACTAAGTTTCCAAGTGTAAATGTAATTTCATCCAAGAAAATCCATTCAGATGCAGAACCACCATTTTGTACATATTGAGTATCTCTATTAAATACTGCTTTAATATATTTTGCTTCCACAATAGAATCAAATACGATTAATTCAGATTCTTTAGCAAATGTACCTACACCACCTTTTGGAGCAGAAGGTTGAACTGTTCCAACTTGTGTCCATGTAGTACCATCTTTTGATAGATAGAATGTAGCATCTGGCATATAAATACCAAAGTTTGCACGAGACAATCCTGAGTAACCTACACCCGTTAAGAATTGACGATTCTTAAATTCAACTACAACTTCTACATTATCTTGATTGCTCCATCCAATGTATGCCAATTCTTCATGAGTTGTACCATTACCAAACACACCATTTGTTAATGTATTCCAACTAGCACTAGCATTTCTATTAGGAGTCTTGTTATAAGTTACATTTTTAATAATAGAAGGATCTAATGAATACGCTAATTCTAATCCATCATGTGCTGTAACTAATGCAGTATAAGCAGTTGTCAAGTTTGCTGCTATAGCATTAGTATTTTCCAATGCAGTCTTAGCAGCTTGTAATGCTTGTTCAAATTTTTCAACGCTTGCTGCTGTATATGGTGTAACAACTGTACCTACTACTTCATTGTAGTAAGATTGTAATTTAACTCTATATGCAGCAACGATTTCACTTTCATCTACATTTACCATTACTTCATCCATGAAAATCCATTCATTTCTCCAACCGTCCATTAAATGGTCATCATCATTTTCAAAGACAAATTTGACATAACGAGCACTAATACCTTCCATTGCTAAATAGTTTTTAGATGCATAAGCAACATCAACTGCTTTTGGATGTGGTTCAGCATCGATGTAACCAACTTCTTGCCAATTAGACAAGTTATTTGAAACATAAATCTTAGCATTTGGCGTATAAATACCAGCTCTTGGTTTTGAGTTTACAGAATATCCAACAGAATTAATCGCTGTTACTTCAAACATATCTAATACAACTTCAAATGTTGTTGCATTTTGCCATGCAAGATATTCTACGTCTGTATCTGCTGTATTAGGAGCAAAGATACTGTCAATTAAACGATCTTTATTATCGCCTCTAGAAGCAGGAGTCCATGATTCTACTTCCATTTTTTGTTTTAAATTATTATAAGCCTCTTTTAAGTCATTATAAGCTTCTGTAATTTCATTTGCTGTTGGATTTGTTTTTGCATAAACTTCTTCAGCAGCTTTTCTAGCATCATCTAATGCTTTTCCAGTTTCAGCAGAATATAAAGCAACTTGTAAAGGACGAGTAATCTTTAACATTTCATATAAATCTGCTTTTGTTGCTTTAGAAACTACCAATTCTACTTCATCAATAAATACCCAAGTATTTGTTTTATTCTCATGTCCTGTTCTTAAATAATTACCAGGATTTTTCACTACAATTTTGATATAGCGAGCACTAACTTCTTTGCCAAAATCACAAACTGGACGAATTACTTTCGCAGCTTCATTTGCATCATATAATGCTTGAGGATTTTCCACGATTGTAATTTTCCCAACTTCTTCATAAGTTGTTCCATCTTCTGAAACATAATATGTTACAGAACCAGCTGGGCAAATACCAGAAGCCATATTAGACAAGAAACCTACTGCAGCTCCTGTAAATGTTTTTTCTTCTGTATAATCAATTGTAATTGTAATATCTTGAGTTTCAGTACCGATCCATTTACCATCATCATGATTTGTTGAACCATATACTTTATCTGTTAAAACATCTTTATTACCTCTACCTAAAGGAGTAACTTCAATTGTTTCAACTAAATCATTCTTATCATAAACACCAGCTAACATTAATGTTGCAGTATCTTCAAAGAATTTGTTTACCGCCGTTGTCTTTGTACTATCCCAAATATTTGTATCTAAAACTTTCATTGATAAACCTGTAGAAATCCATGCTTGTGACCAACCAGTTTCCGTCGCCCATACACCCCAAGCAGCATCTCCATCACTTCCGTAAACTTCCCATTTTTCATAGTCAAATCCACGGAACCATACACCATTGTAGTCTTCATCTGTACTTGTTGTTTGACACTTAACAAAGAAATCAGCCAATTTATCTGAGTAACTAGCAAATTTATTTTTCAATGCTGTATTACCTACAGCATCCATAGCTGCTACTGATTCATTTAATGACATCATCGCAAAACTAGATGTATATAATGCATCAATACATGGGTCTCCATTATTTTGAATTACTGGAGCTTCATGTCTACCATAAGCCGCATTATTAGGATGAGAACCATAAGTTCCATTACCTTGACCAGTTTCACCAACACGGTCCTGTAAAGCGCCTGTAGTCGCATCTTGATACATCATCATATCTGTAATTAATGTATCTAACCACTCTAAATGTTGTTCTGTTGGTTCAACGCGTGCAAGCCAAGCTACAGGAAGAATCATTTTAGCTCTTTCTTGTTGTAAACCATTTGTCCAATTCCATTCACCAGCAGTACCGCTATTTGCTTCCATTGTCTTTTCATAAGACTTCATTAAATTTGTGATACCAGTTTTTGCTCTATCTAATAATGGAGCATAACCTGTTCTATCATAAGCCCAAATATATGTAGCCATATTCAATGCTTGGAAGTGAGGTGCATAATGAGTTACAGAACCATTAAAGTAATATTCCCAACCATGTGATCTTAAATCCGGACCATTAATACGAGCTTCACGCATACCTGTAGTACTTGTTGTACGATAGTTTGCTAGAATAGCTTCTAAAATTCTTTCATCAAATGCATCTAATTGTTCTTCATCATAATTACCTGTAGTTCTTAAAGCAGAAGTTGCAGTAATTAATCCAAGAATCGCTTTCGCATTATCATCACCGTAGTAAGCATCAATTGTAACTTGCATTCTATCATCCCATGATAATAATCCATATTCTGGACTATCAGGGTTTGCTCTATTACCTTGTGATAAAATTGATTCTGTTAACAACCAATTCACTACATTATAAGCAATATCAGAATATTCTTTACCTTGTTCACCACCAACAAGTAAACCAGCTAAAGCAAGATTACCTGCAGACTCACCATTACAGTCAGCACGTCTAACAAAACGAACTTTTTGTGAACCATCCTCATTGAATCCCCATCCTGAAGAGAATGCTTCTAGGATACCATAAATACCTGTACCATTATTAGTAAGGTTATTTTCTCCAGTTTCATCATCTTCAATTACAGAAGATTTATTATTAACATAAACTTCATGGTCAGTTTCACTTAAAACCATACCAGAATCAATGTACCATTCAGTATTCATTATAACTGCATTTATATAATCATCTGTATCAACAGAATCTGCAGGACCAAAACTTGTAGTCATTAATGGTGTCCATTCAATAGAAGAAACTGTTGTACCACTTAACCATGATAAAATTGATTTCCAGAACTCTTGATATCTTCCATAAGGAGCATATCTAGCTGAAATAAATTGTGAGAACTTTGTAGAAGCGATCATTACATTGTCCACTACTTCAATTAATGAATAAGTAGCTTCTGTAATACCATATTCAGCTACATCATATCCCGCAACTCTACTAGCAACCATCCAATATGTATTACTATCAATACTAGATGGTGTTAATGATTTTTTAGATAAACGCGCACCATTTACATATAACAAACTATGGTTAACCATACCCATAGCTGTCGCATTAGTAATAATTCCGCGATTATATTCTCTTGTATTATTTTCATATCCATTCATTAATACAGTACCACTATATCCAGTAATACCTAAAGTATCATTATTTGCAGGATATTCTACATATAAACGCACACCTAATGTTTCAATTTTAGCTGCTTGTTCAGCACTAATCACAGTTGTAGTATTAGGATAATTATCCGCTAATACCATAATACCTGTAACATCATTTGTACTATTTGCATCTTCATTTAATGCAAGTGCTGCATCCAATGTTGATACTAATTGGATTCCTTTATAATTATTATTCAATGTTACATACAAATCATTATCGGCATCTGTTGTAACTACAGCTATACTCAACTCTTGTTTTTCAGCCGCAAATACTAGTCCACAATTCGAAGCGAATGTTCCCAACGAAAGTGTAACTACTAACAATGTTTTTAGAATTTTCTTTAACATATGCGTTCTCCCCTTTTCTATTTTTACATTGTAACGCACCCTCATTTTACTATATCAAACTTAGCTAAACAAGTAAAAAATGTAAGGGTTTTCATAAATAATATACATAAGATTTTTCCCACAAAAAAACTCTCTAGAATTTATCTAGAAAGTTACTCAAATCCATCCCACACAGGTTTCCCCGTATATTCTTTTACTTCTTCTTCATTTAATAAAACTCGAAGCGCATTAATCGCAAGAGCCTCCTGTTCATATTCGCCAGGATACACACTAATTGGCGCAATCCAGCCACAACGCTCATAAATTTGATGATACACATCCTGAAAACGCATAAGACCACCAGTTAATAAAATACCATCCACTTTACCATGTAAAACTGTAGCCATACTACCAATACTCTTACACACTTGATAAATCATTGCATTCCATACACGAACCGCTTTTGGATCTCTTTGTTCAACCAATTTATGAATTTCTGTAGAATTACTCGTACCAAAATAATTTGATAATCCACCAGTGCAACTACACAAATTCATCATTTCTTCTTTTGGTTTATCCCATAAATATCTTACAACATCAGTAATTGCGATACTACCCATACGTGTTGGAGTAAATGGTCCATCTCCTCCTCCACCATCATTACCATCAATCATTTTACCCTTTTCATGAGCTGTAATCGTAATACCACCATCAATATGACAAACAATTAAATTTAAATCTTCATATTTCTTATGCATAGAATGCGCATGCTTTCTAGCCACTGTTTTCAAATTTAAAGCATGACAAATCGCTCTACGATAAATACCATCAATCCCCGTTACTCTAGCTAAATCTGAATATTCATCCACAACTGTCGGATCACTCATAAACATTCTTCCACCATAGGTATCATGAATACGCTTAGCCATTTGTACACCCAACATTGATGAGTGATACAAACCACCTTTAGAATCTCTTGTATCTTGAATCAATTGATCTTTAATTTCATATGTGCCACCACTAACAGAATAACTAGGACCACCACGAGCCGCTATTGCATCTATATCATGCAAATCAATTTGATTGTCTAGAATAAATTTGTCCACCACTTCCATACGATAATCCAATTGATCATTAATTGTAGCAAATGTTTTTAAAACACTTGAATCATGAAAAACATCAGTTGTAAATTGATGTTCTTCATTCACAAATAATGACAATTTGGTAGAAGTAGAACCAGGATTTATTACTAATATTTTGTACTGTTTCATAACTATCCCCTTCGTATCAATTACTATAATCATACGATTTTCAAAATGTTTTGACAACAAAGAAAAAGAAATGCAAATTGCATTTCTATTTAACTGTAGGATTTGGTAATGTATAGAAATTTTTATTATTAACCGGTGCCATTAAAACTTTACCTGTACCACGATAAACATTTACTAAACCTTCTCCACTTGCGGCTGAGCCCAATAATGTTTTCCCTGAACGTTCCACAGTAAATTCCAATGAACCACTCCAAGCAATAACCATACTACCGTCTACTTTTAATGTATCATTCTTTAATTCAATTTCAATTAATTCTTCCTTTGGACAAACAGATTCAATCGCAACAATACCATTACCTCTTAAACCAAGATTAAACAATCCTTCATTTCCTAATACCGCAGAAGAAACATTTGAACGCATAACTGCTTTATGTTCTAATGTAGATTCACAAGCTAAGAATAAACCATCTTCTAGCATTAAGAATCCACCCCAATCAGCAACATCCAATAATAATAAATACTTATAAGATGGCTCTAATACTAAAAGACCATCACCAGTATATTCTGGTTTAATAGCACTTTCACCTGTAACAGAACCACGAACCGCCTTTTTAAAGAAATCACCAGCACCCTTTAATCCAGTATTCGCTTGAACATTACCCAACATCCATTGCATTGCCCCAGCTTGAAGTGTTACATTTCCATATTTAAGATCACATACAACCTGACGTTTTTTAATATTCATTTGATTAGAGAAATATGCAACTTGAGCAGTTTCTGGAAGAACACTCAAATCACGTTGATATTCAATTACTTTAAATCCCTTTAAACTTTCCAACACTTTTACATCATCATTATCTAAAAAGTTTTTGATTGTATACATATAGTAGCCTCCTTGTTCTAGATAGTTTGATTATATCATGTACATATTTATACTTTGTAAAATTTACCTAAAATAACTTTAGAAATTTCGAATTTCTTTCACTTTATCTTCATCTAAGCGCTTGATTAGTTCTACCATTAAACGAATCGTATGTACATAGTCATCATAGTGAATCATACTTGTTGGTGTATGTGCATAACGAGATGGTACATTCACCAACAATACAGGCATACCACTACGAACATGTTGGAATTCAGACGCATCCGTTCCACCATGTTTCATAATCGAAACTTGATACGGAATCTTACATTCTTCCGCAACTTGAACTGCAAATTTCAATAACTTGCGATTACTAATCGTATGAGAATCCATTACACACAATTCAGGACCTTTTCCTAATACAATACCCTCTTTTGTTTGACCATGCACATCATCCGCAATACCGACATCAATCGAAAAACCAATATCCGCATTCGCTAGATAACCCAATGTTTTTGCTCCACGAGTTCCTACTTCCTCTTGTGTAGTACCTCCACCAATAAAAATATTAGGGTGTTCTATTTGTTTTAATTTTTCCATGATACGATAAGAAACTGCACAACCAATACGATTATCCCAAGCCTTATTAACTAGGTATTTCTTATCTTTTCCTAATTGTTGAAAATTAGCTTTTGGAACAATAAAGTCTCCAATTTGAATACCTAAAGCTTTTACTTCATCTTTGCTTGTACATCCTACATCCATTACCAATTGATCCATTTCTGGGAATTTATCATTAAACATACCTGGACCCAAGGCACAAAGTGCATCCACTTCACCAGTATCTGTTAAGATTGTAAAATGTTGAGACAATATTCCAGACACAAAGAAATAACCACATCTAGAAAATTTAATATAACCATCATCTGTGATTGCTCGAACCATAAAGCCTACTTCATCCATATGACCAACTGCCATAATACGTGGTCCTTGATCACCTAATGTTGCCATTAAAGACCCCATACCATCAGTTTCAATTGTATCCGCAATATCTATATACTTTTCTTTTAAATAGTTACGAACCACATCTTCATTTCCACTAGTACCTTGTAAATTCGTAATTTCTCTTAAAAACTGTAGTTCTTTTTGATCCATAAAACATCCTCCAAATCTATACTTTAATCTTCATCCATTCCGCTTGATTAAAACGATATTTACTTGTTAATAAACGTGTAATTTGATCTAAATAAATCGATAACCACGCACCAACTAAGCCCAAACCAACTCCATATGCCAATACATATGTTCCGATAGGACGAATAAAGGTAATGGTAATTAAGGATATGAATGCCACAAATTTCGCATCTCCTGCGCCTCTTAAACATCCCATAGTAATAACTTGGTTGACTTGGAATTGAATAACCAATGCGAGCATTAAGAGGATTGTTTCTCCTTTTTCAATAACTAAAATATCTTTAGAGAACAAGTACATAATTTCTGTATTGAATAATGTAATACCAATACCCATAATAATCGACATCAATAAGCCAATTCTTTGTAAGACTTTCCCATAAATAATCGCTAAATCACTTCTTTTAGCGCCTAAACTTTGTCCAACTAATGTTGAACTTGCAATCGATAATCCATCTCCCAAACCAAAACTAATGGTCATCACATTCATGCAAATTAAATGGGTTGCATAATCAATAGTTCCTAAATTTGCGACTGCTCTTGAATAGGTAAAGAAACCAATACGCAAGAATATTTGTTCAACCAAACTTGGAATAGAAATCTTAAAAATTGCACGCAAGGTATCAGCATCCAATCTCCAATCATCTTTTAAATGAATATGTAAATAACCATTATTTCTTAATAACGTAATTAATGCTAATAAGAAGGCTACGATATTTCCAATCATCGTCGCTATAGCAGCGCCCGCAACTTCTAATCTAGGAAAAAAGAATAAACCATTAATTAACAAAGCATTCATAATTACATTCACAAAATTGGCACTTAAATTACATACCATTGAAATCTTTGTTTTACCTGCACCTCTTTGTGCAGCTGTCATCGTTAAAGCCATCAATTGAAAAAAAGTACCAATCATAATATAGCGAAAATACACTACAGAAATCGATAAATAATCAGCACTAGCGCCAGCTAACATTAACATTGGTTTCGCAAAAATAAAGCCTATAGTTGATAACAATAATGACAATAAAAACGACAATAACAATGCATTACGCAAAGTCTTATTCGCTTCATCTTGCCTTTCTTCACCTTTTCTTCTAGCCACAACTACATTTACACCAGTATTTAAACCTAATAAAGTAGCCATAATGATAAACTTTGGTTGTGTACAAATACCTACTGCCGCAATTGCATTGGTACCTAATCCACCAACCATCATCGTATCAATTGCCCCAATTAAGGCAACTAAAATCGTTTCTAAAGCACTTGGCCATGCAATTTGGAATGCCCTTTTATAGACTTCCGCATTTGAAGGAAGTGGTCCTAATAATTTTTCTTTACTAATCATTTTTTGACAATCCAAATACGCAATCATACTCTCACCTCATGCTTTCATATAAAGATAGTATATTTACCTAAGCAAATATACTATGTTTTTCTTATAAATCTACACCTAAGAATTTCTTAGCTAAAATACCTACTACAAATGACATTACTGCAACAGATACACTAATCAATGTCATTTCTTTAAAACGAGATCCAAAAGGTTCATCTTGAGCCACTGAAGTATAATAAGTAAATCCTGCAATAATCATAATAACAATAACTAACATACAACCTAATGCTAATAAGAAACTTTCATTAGGTAATAATAAGTAAGGTAAAATTAGTAATACCACCGTAATTAAATAGGCAATACCTGTATATGTACATGATTTTAAAGCATCACTTCTACCTTCACTTCTAGCAGCTAAAAACTCACTAGATGCCATTGAGAATGTCGCTGAAATACCAATAATTAAACCAGATAATGCAATTAATCGAGTATTTTGCATCGCAAAAGTAAAACCTGCTAAAGAGCCCGTTAACTCTACTAAAGCATCATTTAACCCTAAAACCATACTACCTACATATTGAAGAATTTCTTCATCTAACATCGCTAATAACGCTTGTTCATGTTCTTCCTCTTGTTGGCGAATCATAACACTTTCTTCTACTTCATTAGCTAATAATGCATATTCTTCTTGTGCACCTTCTTCACCATTTTCCATTAGTTTTACCGCAAAAGTAAACCCCAATAAACGTGCAATCATTTTATACTTAAATACTTTAAAACCTTGAGGTTTCATTTCTTCATTAGTATAATTCTTCCAAATTTCATAATGTGCTCTTTCCTCACGAGATAAACGCAATAATGCTTGCTTATTTCCTTCACCTTTGGCAAACTGAGCAATCTCTTGATAAATTACACTTTCAGTAAGTTCATTTTGTTGCATCTTACGTATTAACGTTAATGCTTGATTTGATAATTGTTTCATAAAATCATCCCCTAATTCTTACCTATTATTGTACTCCTTTTATAAAAAAAGAATAGTCTTGAAACTATTCTAATCTTATCTAAAATAATCATTCGTTGCTTTAATAACTACTGGCGATAATAAAATCAAGGCTACCAAGTTTGGTAAAATCATCATACCATTTAACGCATCCGCAATATCCCAAACCAAACTTAATTTTAAACATGCTCCAATTACAATCACAATTAAGAAAGCAATTTGATACATTTTTACAGCCTTAGATTTAAACAAATACTCAAAACAACGTGTACCATATAATGCCCAACTCAATATAGTTGAAAAAGCAAATAAACTAATACAAATCGCAATTAATAAAGAACCAACATGTGAACCAAATACCGTAGAAAAACTTGC
The DNA here is from genome assembly GCA_017561055.1 of Erysipelotrichaceae bacterium. Taxonomy (GTDB): domain Bacteria; phylum Bacillota_I; class Bacilli_A; order Erysipelotrichales; family Erysipelotrichaceae; genus RGIG4607. The sequence goes on along the minus strand of JAFZDT010000205.1, from coordinate 26 downwards.
TGAAATTAACTCTGCACCAGCACCTT
>JAFZDT010000204.1 GCA_017561055.1 Erysipelotrichaceae bacterium | reverse complement strand
TACGCCCACGTGTTAAATCATACGGTGAAATTTCAACAGTGACACAATCACCTGGTAAAATGCGGATGTGATTCATACGGATTTTACCAGAAACGTGGGCCAGAATAATGTGACCATTTGATAATTTCACTTTAAACATTGCATTTGGCAGTGTATCTTCTACAACACCGTCAATTTCGATGACATCTTGTTTACCCATTTTTTACCTCCATTTCAGGAATTTTTGTGAGTATTTCATACCCATTTTTAGTTATTACGATACTGTGTTCATAGTGTGCACACAATGAACCATCCTTAGTTTTTACAGTCCAACCATCGCGCATAGTTTTTGTTTGAGGTTTTCCCATATGAACCATTGGTTCAATCGCAAGCGTCATTCCCTCTTTAAGAAGAACACCACGACCAGCAGGTCCGTAATTCGGAACTATTGGATCCTCATGTAATTGAGAACCAACTCCATGACCAGTGTAATCCATAGGAATACTATAACCATGCGCGTGAACATACTCACCAATTGCATGCGAAATGTCTCCTAAATGATTTCCTGGCTTAGCTTGTTTTAAACCTTCAAATAAAGATTCTCTTGTTACATCCATTAAGTGAAGTGTCTTTTCATCAACTTCACCAACAGCATGTGTCCAAGCACTATCACCATGATAGCCTTTATAACAAGCCCCGATATCAATGGAAATAATATCGCCATCTTTTAATCTTGTATTATCAGGAATACCGTGTACTAGAACATCATTGATAGAAGCACAAATACTTGCAGGGAAACCATTGTAACCCTTAAAAGACGGTCTTGCTCCATTTGATGTAATTACATCATAAGCAATCTTGTCTAATTGTTTTGTAGTAACACCAGGTTTAATTGCCTCTTTAATCGCTTGATGCGCTAAAGCCACAATACGCCCAGCTTCTCTCATTAGTTCAAGTTCACGAGCAGACTTTGTACTAATCATTAATTTCCTCCAACGCTTTTTTGACTTCGTTCCATACTTGATCAATAGGTTGTCCAGCATTAATCTTCTTAGCTAGTCCAGCATTCTTGAAATACTCTAAAACAGGAACAGTTTGTTTTTCATATTCCTGTAAGCGAACCTTTAAACGTTCTACAGTATCATCACTGCGTTGGAACAATTCATTACCGCAAACATCACAAATACCTTCAGTGCTTGAAGGTTTGAAATACACATTGTAGATTTCATTGCAATGCTTACAAATACGACGTCCAGTGATACGTTTTGCAAGTTCATCAAACTCAACTTCTAAGCAAATAATTGCTTGAAGTGGAATTCCAACTTCACGAGTCATCTTTTCTAAAGCTTCCGCTTGCGCTAAAGTGCGTGGGAAACCATCTAATAGATAACCCTTTTTACAGTCATCTTTAGTCAGACGACGTTTAACCATTTCAATGGTAACCTCGTCTGGAACTAAATGACCTTGATTTATATAAGCTTGTGCGGTTAGACCAAGTTCCGTTTTCTCTGAAATTTCTGCACGGAACATATCTCCCGAAGAAATATGTGGAATACCAAATTCCTCCACAATTCTTTCAGACATCGTTCCTTTGCCTGCACCAGCAGGACCCATAATCAGAATATTCATAGTAAACATCTCCTATCTTTTTACAAAACCACGATATGCTTTTTGAGATAATTGGCTTTCTAAATCCTTAACAGTTTCAAGCGCAACACCTACTACGATTATTATACCAGTTCCACCCATAGAAATGCTAGATGGAATATTAGTAAACATTGGTAAAAGATAAGGTAATGCAGCAATTACGGCTAAGAACATAGCACCTAATACTGTAATACGATTTAATACTTTGCTTACATAGGTAACTGTTTCACTTCCTGGACGAATACCAAGAATATATGTACCTTGCTTATTCAAGTTATCCGCAATACGTTTTGGATCAACTTGAAGATTAGTATAGAAGAATGTAAACAATACTACAAGTACTACATAGATTGTTAAACCTAAAGGTTTAGAGAAATTTAACACATTTGTAATTGTTTCAGTAACTTTATTTGTTTCAAAGAAACTCATAATTGTTACAGGAGCAACCATTACAGATGATGCAAAAATTACTGGCATAACACTTGCAGAATTGATTTTTAATGGTAAGTAGTTAACTGACTTACCTTGACGTACACCACTAGATGTATATTGAATAGGAATTTTACGAACAGCTTCGTTCATGAAAATTACCAATACAATAATAGCGATATACATAACAACAAAGATAGCAAATTCTACAACACCACTAAATGCTGCAGCGCCACTTGTTGTATCAACTAAAGTTTTAAATGCAGAAATGAATTGCCATGGTAAGTTAGCCACAATTCCAGAGAAGATAATCATTGAGATACCATTTCCCATACCAAATTGTGAAATTCTATCACCCAACCATACCAAGAATGAAGTACCTGCAGCAAGAATTGTTGCTACAAATAAATATGTTGATACAGAAGGATTAGCTACGATACCATAACTAACATCAAATGAATAAGTTAATGTATAAGCTTGAACGAAAGCTAATACAATCGCTAAATAACGAGTAATTTTATCCATTTGCATTTTACCTTGTTGACCATTTTTAGCCATTTCAGTTAAAGCAGGAATAACATCCATTGCTAACAACTGGATAATAATGCTTGCAGTAATATATGGACCTACACCAAGTGAGAAAACTGAGAATTTCTCCATAGCTCCCCCACCTAGTAAGTTCATCATACCAATTAAACTGTTATCTGAGATACCTTGCAATAAAGCGTTAGTATCAATTCCTGGAACTGGAATACCAGAACCAAAACGGAATATAAATAACATTGCAAGCGTGAAAAGAATCTTATTTCTAATTTCTTTGTTTTTGAACATCGAAATCAAGTTTTTGATCATATTAGATCACCTCAACTTTTCCGCCCGCTTTTTCAATTACTTCTACAGCTGATTTAGAGAATTTGTGAGCTTTAACTGTTAATGCTTTTTCTAATTCTCCTTCACCAAGAATTTTGATACCGTTAAGAACTTTCTTAACCATACCCATTTCAACTAATAACTCAGGAGTAACAACTACACCGTTTTCAAATTTATTTAATAATTCAACGTTAACAATTGCATACTCTTTGCGAGTGAAGTTAGTGAATCCACGTTTTGGTAAACGTCTAGCTAATGGTGTTTGACCACCTTCGAAACCTAAACGAACTCCACCACCACTACGAGCGTTTTGTCCTTTATGCCCTTTACCAGATGTTTTACCTAAGCCGCTACCATTACCACGTCCAAGACGTTTTGTACTTCTACGAGCACCTTCGGTATATTTCAATTCATGTAATTTCATGTGACTTTCCTCCTTGATTACCCGCGAATTTCTTCTGGTTTTTTACCACGAAGTTTAGCAACTTTATTTAAAGTTTTTAATTGAGTTAAGCCATCTACTGTAGCACGAACCATGTTAATTGGAGTACGAGAACCTAAACATTTTGTTAAGATATCTCCAACACCAGCTAATTCAAGAACAGCACGTACAGCACCACCAGCGATAACTCCTGTACCTTCTGAAGCAGGACGTAATACTACTTTACCTGCACCATATTCCCCAATAATTTCATGAGGGATTGTTGTACCAACTAAGTCAACTTTAACTAAGTTGTTACGAGCAGCTTCAACTGCTTTTTTGATTGCATCTGGAACTTCGTTTGCTTTACCTGTTCCAAATCCAACTCTACCTTTTTTATCACCAATAACTACAAGAGCCGCAAAACGGAAACGACGTCCACCTTTTACAACTTTAGTAACACGGTTGATACGAACAACTCTTTCTTCGAATTCTTTTTCCGCATTACGATCGTTTCTTCTAGGTTTACGATCCATATTTGGTTTGCGATCCATGTTTGGTTTATTTTCCATATTTGGTTTATTACCTTCCATTTGTGCGCCTCCTAGAAATCTAGTCCAGCTTCTCTTGCTGCTTCAGCAAGCGCTTGAACACGTCCGTGATATACATATCCACCACGGTCGAATACTACTTTTTTAATATTAGCTTTTTCAGCACGTTTAGCGATTTCAGCACCAACAGCCTTAGCAGCTTCAATATTACCGCCATTAGCAAGTTTCATATCAACTGAACTTGCAGCAACTAATGTTGTACCATTAACGTCATCAATGATTTGAGCGTGAATGTGTGCATTAGAACGGAATACATTCAAGCGTGGGCATTCTGGAGTACCGCTAATTTTTGTACGTACACGAATGTGACGACGTACTCTATCAATGTTTTTAGATGGTTTCTTATACATAATTCAATTTCTCCTTTCCCACTATTTAGCTGAAGTTTTTCCTTCTTTACGACGGATTTTTTCACCTTTGTAACAAATACCTTTTCCTTTGTAAGGTTCAGGTTTACGAACTGCACGAATATTTGCAGACAATTCACCAACACGTTGCTTATCAATACCTTTAACAACGATTTCTGTTACACTAGGACATGTTACTTCTAAATCCTTGTCGAATTCGATTACAACAGGATGAGAGTAACCAACGTTTAATGTTAACTTGTTAGCACCAACAGCTGCACGGAACCCGATACCAACTAATTGTAATGTTTTTTCATAACCCTTAGATACACCTTCAATCATGTTGAAGATTAATGCACGAGTTGTTCCATGTAATTGTTTAGTGTGCTTTTCTTCATTTGGACGAGCCACTGTTAATACATTTCCTTCGATAGAAATGCTTAAATTTGAATTAAACTGACGTGTAAGTGTTCCCTTAGGACCTTTTACAGTCACCTCATTGCCTGCAGCGATTGTTACTTCTACGCCAGCAGGAATGGTAATCGCTTTATTACCGATACGTGACATTTAACTTTACCTCTCTTTAAATTACCATACGTAAGCAACAACTTCGCCGCCAACGTGTTTAGCTTTCGCTTCTTTATCAGTTAATAATCCTTGAGATGTAGAGATAATAGCAATACCTAATCCGTTTAATACGCGAGGCAATTTGTCTGCTTGAGCGTAAATACGTAAACCAGGTTTAGAAATTCTCTTAACACCACTGATTACTTTTTGGTTTCCTTTTGTATATTTTAAAGTAATTGTGATAGTTTTCTTTAAATCACCATTTACTTCAAAATCAGTAATGAAACCTTCATTTTTTAAAATCTTAGCGATTTCTAATTTTTCTTTACTTGCAGGAATATCCACTGTTTCGTGATGAGCTTGAACTGCATTACGAATTCTAGTAAGCATATCCGCGATTGGATCTGTAACCATCATTTGATATATCCTCCTTATTACCAGCTAGCCTTTTTAACTCCAGGAATTTGACCTTTGTAAGCCAATTCTCTGAAACAAATACGGCATAATTTATATTTTCTTAAAACTGAGTGTGGACGTCCGCAACGTTCACAACGTGTATAAGCTCTTGTAGAGTACTTTGGTGTACGCTTAGCTTTTAATTTCATTGCTGTCTTTGCCATTGTAACGTCCTCCTACTTTGTAAACGGCATACCTAATTCTTCTAATAATGCGTATGCTTCTTCATTTGTATTAGCTGTTGTTACGAATACAACATCCATACCACGAACAATATTTACCTTATCATAGCTGATTTCAGGATAAATGATTTGTTCTTTAACTCCTAATGTGTAGTTACCACGACCATCGAAAGCAGTCTTGCTAACACCACGGAAGTCACGTACACGTGGTAAAGAAATATTGAATAACTTATCCATGAAGTCATACATACGTTCACCACGTAATGTTACTTTACAACCAATTGGCATACCTTCACGTAATTTGAAGTTAGCAATTGATTTTTTAGCTTTTGTAATTACAGGTTTTTGACCTGTGATTAATGTTAATTCAGCTACAGCTTCATCTAAAGCTTTTGGGTTAGCAATCGCATCACCGATACCCATGTTAACAACGATCTTAACAACTTTAGGACATTCCATTACAGAAGTGTAGTTGAAACGTTTCATTAAATTTGCAACGATTTCATTGTTGTACTTTGCATTTAATCGATTCATCGTTTACCTCCCTATTTCACTGTGTTACCTGTCTTTTTGTAGACACGAACTTTTTTGCCTTTTTCTTCAGCATAACCAATTCTGCTAGCAACTTTCTTTTTAGAATCGTAAGCCATTACGTTAGAAACGTGAATTGGTAATAATTTTTCTACGATGCCACCATCTGGGTTTTGTTGACTTGGTTTAAGGTGTTTTTTAGCAATATTAACGCCTTCAACGATTACTTTGTCTTCTTTAGGGAAAACTTGTAATACTTCACCGATTGTACCTTTATATTTACCAGTGATGACTTTTACTTGATCACCTTTTTTGATTTTCATAAAAGCACCCTCCTATAACACTTCTGGAGCTAATGACACGATTTTCATGTAGTCATTATCACGAAGTTCTCTTGCAACCGGTCCAAAAATACGTGTTCCAACCGGAGATTTATCATCTTTAATGATAACTGCTGCATTGTCGTCAAATTTGATATAAGAACCGTTAGCACGACGAATACCATATTTTGTACGTACAATTACACATTTAACAACTTGACCCTTTTTAACAGTACCATTTGGAGCTGCTGATTTAACTGAGCAAACCACAACATCACCGATACTAGCAGATCTTCTTCTTGAACCGCCAAGACAACGGATTACAAGTAATTCTTTAGCACCTGAGTTATCTGCAACTTTTAATCTTGTTTCATTTTGAATCATCTAAAGTTACCTCCTAAAGTACTACAGCTTTTTCTACGACTTTAATTAAGCGGAAACGTTTTGTAGCAGATAATGGACGAGTTTCCATAATTTCTACTGTATCTCCTAATTT
>JAFZDT010000203.1 GCA_017561055.1 Erysipelotrichaceae bacterium | reverse complement strand
TATATAATACAATATATGTCAAATATTGTATTATATATTACTTATATTTAATTTATTTACATTTTCGTAATTATAAATTGTTTTGGAAAATTTAATAAAGTTACATTCTTTAGAAATTATCATTCATAATAATAGTTTATAATTTCATTCTACTAATCTATGCTAAAATACATATATAAACATGGAAAGGATACACACTATGAACAATCAACCAAACAAAGAAACAATCATTAATGAAATCAAAGAAGAAATGAATGAACTAAAACAAGAAGTACAAGAAACAATCCAAGAACTAAAAGAACAACCACTTCTAGACAAAATCAAACAAGAAGGAAAAGAATTATTACAAGAAATGTTAGACGACTTCAAAGATGTAAAAGAAGAAGTTAAAGAAGTGATTAACGATTTAAAAGACTAGTAGGTAACATACCTACTTTTTCTATATTCCCTATACCTTTAGCTGTACACCTAAATAATTATTTGTTGATTAACTATATATTTACTATATAATATCCATTGAAACCAATCGGCGGGTCTTAGTATGTTTAACAAATATACTATGGGTGTAGATGTATTAAAACACAAACTACACATTCCGTTCCCGGTTTCTTTTTATTTTGTAAACAACAAAAAACTACTCATCCTAAGACAAGCAGCTTATATTAATAAACAATTTTAAACCTCTAACATATTCCATACATCCGTATGATCATATACATTCTCTTTAGAATTCTTCAATGCATGAAGAATTCTATCTTCATCTAATTTCAAATCACTTTCAATCCTATCCAAAATACACTCACAAACAAACTCAGACAAATTCAAATGATTCATTTTCACATACGCATGTAACTGTTTTGCTTCCTCTTTAGACATTCTAAAAGAAATCATAGGCATCATCTTCACCTCATAAATAATTATATCGCACAAAAAAATGAGCAAAGAGTAACTACCCAATGCTCACAACTACCAATACAAAATATATAAATTAATTTAACACAATATCCTCATCAACCAAACTATTCATTTGCTTCACTGTATCATACATACTCTTCTCACAAACAAACATATCTGTAAAAGCATCCACAAGAATACCTTCTACATCTTTAGAAAAATCCGCCCAATCAATTACATCTAAAAAATGTCTTCTTAAGGCACTCATATCTTTATTATCTTCAATAGGTATTAATTCACTACAACTAAAAGTTGGAAAATACTTAATACCATCATTCGTATATAAAAAATCAGGTTTAATTATAATCTCTAAATCATGATCTAATGCATCATAATCAAAAATACCATTCTGTACTTCACCTTCAATAGATAATACACAAGGAACATATACATAACTATCCCTCAAACATTGAAACACCATCATAAAAGAATTCATATCTTGTTTCTTATTAAATAATTGAATTAATGAACGTAATACTCCACCATTATCCAACATATCCTTAGTTAATTTCATATGACACATTCCTCTCATTCGTTAGTACTATTATACCAAAACACTAAAAAAGGACCATATACATGATCCTAAACTTATTGATGAAAATATAACTTCACCTGTTCCTGTATTTCCAATTTCATCCTTTCATAAGTACCATCATAATGAAAATGCTCCATGTCATTTCTAACCTGCTTTGGAAACAACTCTTCCATATCTATTGGATAATAGATTCCATCTCGAGGATAATCACTAGCCAATACAAGATAATTCTCATTCACAATAAAACGATGCGGAATACTATATGCACTATTCAATTTAATTTCATTATTATCTAAATAATAATTCTCCAATAATACCCAAGCATACACATAATATCGATCCTCTTTCTCTTCAATTAAATAGGTATGCATACTCACAAAACTATGCTCATTCTCATATTTCTTACTCAATGATTCTTCATTCATCACATAATCCTTAATAGCCAAAGTAAGATACTCATCATTCAAATTCACTGGAGGAAAATAATCAATTCCCCAAGTACTAAACACCACCGGTTGATTATGATTCATACGATTCACATCAACTACAAACAAACTGAAACCTACTAGTAAAATCATGCCAATTGCGACTATGACTCTACGAAATACCTTCTTATTCTTTTGAATATGCAAATTCGAATACTTAATAGTCTCAACCACATTCTCTTCTAATTTTTGTTGATACAACTCTTCAGATAACCTTTCACCACTCAACAACTCATTCACTGAAACACCCAAAGCCTCACTAAGCGGTAATAACATCCCTAGCTCAGGTAAACCTCTACCATTTTCCCATTTACTAATTGCACGATCTGTAATTTGTAAGATTTGAGCTAACTCCTTTTGTGTTAACCCCTTTTCTTTTCGCAATAATGCAATAAACTTACCAATCTTTTCTTGATTCATACATCTCACCCACTTACATATTACACGATACTTTCCAAAGATACACCAAACGAACCGTAGAATTGTAAATATTATTGTACAAAAATATTTACACATCTACTTCACTTGAATTAACAAAACGATTCATTCATTCTATACTGTAATCGTAAAAAAACGAGGACTATCTATGAATGGCTATGGTAAAGTATTTATATTACTTGCATTATATATTCTCTTTTTACCAATTATAATTATTCTTCAACTATGTAAAAACTCATAACATTATTTCAACAGCAACAAAGGATTCAACAACAATTCTTGAATCATATTTTGAAAATTAGAAATATCTTGTACTTTCGCAATAGATGTAATCTTATTTCCAGCATCTTTACTAGAAGCTCCACAATGATAAATCACTTCATCTGTTGTACCATAATCTAAAATAATATATCGGTCATGATACTTATTATTCGTAGTTTGAAAGCTAATATTCACATTAGGATATTGGCTTTTAAAATCATTAAATTCAACCATAGTTAAACCTTTACCTACATTATCAGAAAAAACAATTATCATTATAGAAGACACTATATTCTTTAAATGCACCAGTGTCCTTACACCAATGTAATTATCAATGATATATATAGACTTTTTAGCCAAACCATAGATTTTCTCATATACTACATCTGCAGAAAACCTTTCACCATTAAGCAATAAATATTCATTCGTTTTAGTTGAACTAATAAACTCTTCCATAACTTCATCTAAATAGCTTTTGGTAACCATTTCTTTCTCATGTTTTTGAACAACATTAGCAATATCATTCACCTGCATAGACAATCGCAAATAATCTTGATTCGTAATCATATTACGATTTTCAACTAAATAATGACGCATCTCTTTAAAAGTTCGAATAATTAAAATGCTTTGTTTAACAGCTATATCACTTTTTAAAACTGTCGCTAGCATATAAACACCTTGTTCCGTAAAGACATAAGGCAAGTATCTTCTTCCTCCATCCTGACCGCTAAATAACGAATTATCTTGTGAGGTCACAAATTGTGACCTCACAGTAATAAGTTCCACCATATCTTCCCGCCTTTGAAGTAATACCAATAGCATTGGTTTTTTCAACCCATTCTTTAACACTTAATTTATAACAATTCAAACCAGCTTGACTTTTAATTATGGCGAATTCGCCATAATTAAAATTAGGATTATGCAATTCTTCCCAAATACCTAAGAATTCAATTGTGTTTCTATTTCTTAACCAATCCGTAACAAAAAAATTTCCATCTTTAGATTTAATCATATCCGTAATCGACAAATAATCCTCATCTAGTACTTTCACATAGTGAATCGTTCTATTATCTACACTCAACTTCATATCTTTTTTCCTTTCATTAATTTTTGTTCCTACTTACCTATACGCAATAAACAAGTATTATTCCTACCAATTTCGCAAAAAAAAATAAAAAGTTTTAGAAATATAGAACATGAAATTGTTTGCATAAAAAAAGATCACTTTATACGTGATCTTTATTACTCTTCCTATTTTTAAATGCTCCTACAACCGTTTGACTAATCAAACACAATCCATTAATAACAATAGAAGCCATTGTACAACCCCATAACATCTTACTCATAGTAGGCATAACATCTTCTAATGCTCCCCAATTATGTTCAACTACCCATTTAGCTTCAGCACTATAACAAGCACATAGTGTACAACAAGTGAATGCCATACTAATAAATCCTACAATTGGTACTTTCTTACCCTTAAATGTTAATACAACATTTAATATTGCAAATAGAATTGCTAATATACCAAACACAAACCACATATGCATTACCTCCATACTATATCTCAATTATAGCATTAAGTAATAAAAAAAGAGTAACAATTGTTACTCTATGATCTTGCCATACCATCCACACTTAAGATAACACCAGTAATATAACTAGCCTCATCAGATGCTAAGAAGACAAACGCATTCGCAATATCTTCAGGTTGACCCAAACGTCTTAATGGAATTGTATTAATAAGTGGTTCAATCACTTCCTTCGGTACTGCTTTCATCATATCTGTTTCCGTAATACCAGGAGCTACAGCATTCACACGAATACCCTTAGGACCAAGTTCTCTTGCTAATGATACTGTTAAACCATTTACCGCAAACTTACTTGCAGGATATGCAAACCCACTTGGTTGTCCAGAAATACTTACCATACTACTAGTAGAAAGAATAACCCCACTACCTTTAGCAACCATGCATTCACTAGCTACTCTAGTCGCATTAAATACACCCTTCACATTCAAATCCATTACTTTATCAAATGTTTCTTCTGTGTATTGCATAAAAGGTGTACTCTCAGAAATACCTGCATTGTTAACTAAAATATCAATACAACCATATTCCTTAACCGCCTTCTTAAACTCTTCTCTAACAGACTCTAAACTACCCAAATTCGGACTAATACCTGCAATCACAGAATTTGGATACTTTTCCTGTAATTTCTTTACTGCTCTATCTGCACTTTCTTGTGTACTAGCTGTAATAATAACTCTAGCACCCTCTTCTAAAAATCTATCTGCAGTGGCATAACCAATACCACGACTTCCACCAGTAATAATCGCTACTTTATCTTTTAATCTCATAATGATAATCTCCTTTATCTTTACATCTATAGTATACCTTGAAATACATAATATACCTACTTTTTTGACCTAAATAAATATAAAACAAAATAGAATTACCCCAAAAACTACCCACACGGTTAGTATAAACACCAGAAAGGATTTGCTAATATTTAGATGTAAAGGAGATATTATGGTTTCATAATACTTGCAAAGGGAAAAAGTATAGTACTAGATAGAGGGTTGTGCAAGTGGCCGTACTATATATAATCTTGTCGCATTCGACTACGTCGATTCTTAATCGATTTCTCCTTTACTTTTTTTGTAGGTGACAATATGAGCATATTACAACAATTAAAAGATGACACAAAATGGCAAGCCTTTCTAAACAAAAAACTAGAAAGCCATTTACCAAACACCATTTTAGAACAATACAAAACCTTCATAAACAACAAACAATACCAACCACTCGTAGACAAAATCATCAATGGTTCCTATACCTTTTCTACGCCAAGAAAAATACAAATTGGCAAAATGGGAAAAACCAAAAAACGCACCGTCTACCTTTTTCAACATGATGAAAACTACATCTTAAAAATGCTAACGTATTTATTATATGAATATGATCACTTATTTAGTCCCAATCTATTCTCATTTAGACAAAACAGTGGTGTAAGAAATGCCATACACTATATTACACATCATAAAATAGATACTATGTATGGCTATAAAGTAGATATTCAAAACTATTTCAACAGTATCGATATCCAACTATTATTACCACAACTACAAAAAGACTTACAAGATGAACCACTCTATCAATTGTTTCATCAAATACTAACCAAACAACAAACACTATATCATGATGAAATCATTAAAGAACAAACAGGTGCTATGGCAGGCGTTCCTTTATCCACCTTTATAGCCAACTACTATCTAAAAGATTTAGACGCATACTTTCATCAACAAGGTATTATTTATGCTCGTTATGCCGATGATATCCTATTCTTTGCTAGTACTTTAAAACAGTTATTGGAATATAAACAATATCTAGTACAATATTTAAAAGAAAAACACTTAACTATTAATACTGAAAAAGAATACATCTATCAACCAAAAGAAAAGATTGAATTTCTCGGTTTTAGCTATGAAAATGGAACCATCGATTTAAGCAATAATACCATCAAAAAAATGAAAGGCAAAATTCGTAGAACCGCTAGAGGACTACGTAGATGGAAACTAAAAAAACAAACGAGCAATGAAATTACACTTAAAGCCATGAACCGCAAATTTAACAAAAAATTCTATGGCAAAGAAACCACCGACCTAAGCTGGCAATATTGGTTCTTCCCAACAATTACCACTTCCAAAAGTCTAAAAATCATTGATACCTATATGCAACAATGGCAAAGATACATCATTACAGGAAAACACAACAAAACCAATTATAAAAAAGTTCCTTATAGTTTCTTAAAGAAATGTAACTATATACCACTTGTTCATGCCTATTATACATACAAAGAGGAGAAATAATCTCCTCTTTCATTTTATATTGACACTCCCCATGGCTAAAGCGAGGGGATTCTTGTTTCATCCATTACAGCACTATATATAGAAATATATAGCGTCTTACACAATGTCCACAAGCGAGATTATACTGTTCCCGTATGCCCTA
>JAFZDT010000202.1 GCA_017561055.1 Erysipelotrichaceae bacterium | reverse complement strand
CATACATGCTGGAATGGCATGAATATAATTAATATCTCCAGTACAGAAACCTTTTACCATGATTTCGTGTTCACTTGATTTCCCTTTAACATGTTCTCTAAAGAAGTCATTGAATTGTCCAATTCCTTCTAATTTACCTTGATTGGATAATGTTGCTTTTAATTCATCTGGTAAAATGGTTGGCATATTCCAACCTTCACCATGTAAGAAGACATTTGGATTGATGTTTTTCGCTGTTTTACGAATTTGATTCATCGTTTCTACATCTAGAATACCCATTAAATCAAAACGGAATCCATCTACACCATAATCATTCATCCACATTGCAATAGAATCGACAATAAACTTACGAGCCATTAAACGTGTTGAATCAAAGTCATTTCCACAGAAAGAACCATTACTTGGTCTACCATTTTCTGATAAACGGAAATAGTAGTTTGGTACAATCTTTTCAAAGTCAGAATTCAATTGACTTTGCATATGATTATAAACTACATCTAGAATGACACGAATACCTGCTTCATGTAATTTAGAAATAGTCATCTTTAGTTCATTTACACGACTATATGGATCATTTGGATTTGTCGCATAACTTCCTTCTGGACAGTTATAGTGTCCTGGGTCATATCCCCAGTTATAATATGGTTCAATGTTCATTTCATCTACTGATGTATAATCATTGATTGGTTGTAATTGTAAGTGCGTAATTCCAAGTGATTTTAAATAATCAAAACCAGCTTCATTACCATTTGGTGTTTTGAAACCTTCTAGAGTTAACCCTAAGAATTTACCTGCATGTGCATGTGGAAATTGTTTTGTAAAATCACGAACATGTGTTTCATAGACAACAATATCCGTATAAGATTCTACTTTTGGTAAATCCGCATTGTGTAAATCCATAGTTGTACGTTTTGGATTTAAAATAAATCCACGTTGTTTATTGGCATTACAACTTTTTGCGTATGGATCCACAGCTTCTGTCCATACACCATTTACTTTCACTAGATATACATAACTTGCCCCATCAAAGTCACCTTGCACTTCTGCACGGTATACACCTTTGTCTGTGCGTTTCATTTCTTGTGTAATTTCAACATCTTTATGTTTAATTTCTACTTTTGCTCGTGTGGCCGTTGGTGCCCATAAAGCAAATGATGTTTTCGTTGCAGCATATGTAGCACCTAAATCATTACCATCATAATAGAATTCATCATCAAATTGTTTAGTGCGCACTACATATCCAAAACGTAATGGACATTGTAATGCATAGTCGATAATAATTGTATATTCTTCACCAATTTTAATGTCTTGTGGTACTGATAATTTATATTTGCTATATGCTCTAGAAGAACGTTCAATACTTTTAATTATTAAATTCTGTACATTGCCTTTTGAATCTCTTAGACGGAATGTATCTGATTTTCCTTGATAGAATTGTTCATGGATATAAACAACAATCAAATCATATCGGTCTAAATAGGCTTCCATAATTTCTTCTTTGCGCATAATATTTCCCCCAAAAAATCGTACAGGTTCATTATACATGATATATCATATTTGTCGCAACAGAAAAAAAGCCTACAGTAAACTGTAAGCTTTCTTATCATTAGTCAAAATAAACTTTTTCTAAATGCCAGATATCATCTGAATAGTTTTGAATTGTTCTATCAGTAGAGAAGAAACCTGCTTTACCGATATTGTATAAACAACTGCTTAACCATTCTTCACGATTTCTATATTTTGCTTCAATCTTTCTTTGTGCTTTTACATAAGAATCGAAATCAGCTAATAATAAGTATTCATCGTTACGATATAACAATTCATCATAGATTAATTTGAATGTCATTGGATCTTTAGACCATGTTCCATCGATTAAAGAGTTTAAAACATGCATAATACGTCTGTCTTCATTATAATACTTCCAAGCATTATAACCTTCAGCTCTTAATTTTTCGATGTCTTCAACACGTAAACCGAAGATTACGCTATGATCATCACCAACTAAACCATGAATTTCCACGTTAGCACCGTCATATGTTCCTAATGTAATCGCACCATTGATCATGAACTTCATGTTACCAGTACCACTAGCTTCTTTACCAGCAGTAGAGATTTGTTCAGATACATCAGATGCATTCATTAAGATTTCAGCAATACTTACACTATAGTTAGGAATAAATACTACCTTCATGAAACGGCTAACTTCTGGATCATTATTAACCTTTTCACCAACTGCATGAATCAATTCAATGATTGATTTAGCTAATGTATAAGCAGGAGCTGCTTTAGCCGCAAAAATGAAAGTTCTTGGATGCATCGTAAATTCAGGATTACGTTTGATTTCTTGATATAAATAGATAATGTGTAATACATTTAATAATTGACGTTTGTAAGCATGTAAACGTTTTGCTTGAACATCAAAGATTGAATTTGTATCAATTTCAATACCTGTAACCTTTTTAATATAAGCCGCTAAGATTTCTTTACGTTGTTTTTTAACATTAAAGAACTTTTCTTGCAATTCCTTATCATGTACATGAGGAATTAATTTTTCTAAATCAGCAGGATTGTTGATATAAGAATCACCAATTGTTTCATTCAATAATTCTCTTAATTGAGGGTTAGAATATACCAACCAACGACGGTGAGTTACACCATTTGTCTTATTATTGAATTTTTCTGGATAAATGTGATAGAAATCTTTCATAACATCGTTCTTTAAGATTTCTGTATGTAATGCAGCTACACCATTTACTGAGTAAGCAGCTACAATACCTAAGTGTGCCATATGTACTTGACCATCACGAATAATTGCAACACGATTTGCTAAGTTATAATCATGGAATTTTTCATTGATTTCTCTAACAAAACGAGAATTGATTTCTTCGATAATCATGTAGATTCTTGGTAATAATCTTTCTACATATGATACAGACCATTTTTCTAATGCTTCTGACATTACAGTATGGTTTGTATATGCCACTGTTTTTGTTACGATATTCCAAGCTTCATCCCAACCATAGTTGTATTCATCCATTAAAATACGCATCATTTCAGGAATAACTAAAATTGGATGAGTATCATTCATTTGGAAGCAATACTTTTCATGGAAGTTATCAAAGTTTGGATATACACGTAAGTGTGCTTTCATGATAGATTGAACACCAGCACTTACGAAGAAATATTCTTGTTTTAAACGTAAGATTTTACCATGTTCTGTACTATCATCTGGATATACGTTTTGGCAAATTTCATTAACTTCAGAAATATATTTCTTGAAATCTTTTCCTTCAAGATCTTCTGCAGCTTCTGCATTCCATAAACGTAATGAGTTTGTTACTTTTGTACCATGACCTACGATAGGCATATCATATGGTACCGCACGTACTGTTTCAGCATCAACGTGACGCACTTGCATGTGTCCGTCTTCTTTTCTTGTCATTTCAATACGTCCGAAGAACTTAACGTCAACTGCATGTTTTGCTTTACGGATTTCCCATGGATTTCCATAACGTAACCACATATCAGGAACTTCAACTTGACGTCCGTTCACGATTTTTTGTTTGAATAACCCATATTGATAACGAATACAGTTACCACTACCAGGTAATTCTAAAGCAGCTAATGAATCTAAGAAACATGCAGCCAAACGACCTAAACCACCGTTTCCTAATCCAGCATCACTTTCTAAATCTTCGATTTCATTTAAATCGATATTCATGTCTGCTAATCCATCTTTAACAATCTCATAGATTCCTAAGTTCATCATGTTATTTGTTAATAAACGACCAATTAAGAATTCCATTGAGAAATACATCATTTGACGACTTTGATGTTTCGCAACCATTTCTTTTGTTTGTTTCCAGTTAGTACTAGCATAATCGCGTACCATTTCTCCTAACAATAAGAAACGTTCTGTTGGATGTGAAGACTCCACTGAACGACCATATTTTTCAGCCATTCTACGTGTGTATTCTTGAATAAAATTTTGTTTGTTTGTAAACATAAGATCCCCTCTCATTTTATTGTTCAGTTTTCATTGTTTTTGTCTTCTTTGTAGTTGTAGATTTTCTACCACGTGCTTTTTCACACTTGAAAATCACAGCCGCAAAAGGCGCCAATCGACAAACAAGACTATTTTCAAAATGTTTAAACGGCTTTTTCACACTCTTAATTGGCTCATAATTACACATATTACAACCATCATAAATGTCTTTTTCCGTATTAAACATTTCTATGTACTTACCAGCATGCGGAACACCAATCGTAAATTCTTCAAAAGAATTTGGCGTCATGTTCAATACAACAACATAACAGCCCTTTTCATCTTCACGATAGTAAGAATATACACTATCATCAGCATTATCTGGATCAATCCATTTAAAGCCTTTATATTCATAATCGTATTTAGAAAATGCACTGTTGTGCTGATAAATATGCATTAAATCGGTCATTGCTCTAGCAAAAGCTTCATGCTTTGGATACTTCAACAAGAACCAATCCAATTCCTTTTGTTCATCAAACTCTCTGAAATGTGCAATCTCATTACCCATGAAATTCAATTTCTTACCTGGGTGTGTCATCATATATGTAAATAAGTTTTTGCATTGCGCAAACTTTTGTTCATAGCTACCCCACATTTTATTAATGATGGTACCTTTACCATGAACCACTTCATCATGTGACAATGGCATAAGGAACTTTTCAGAATAGAAATATGCCATTGAGAAAGTCAAATCATTGTGATGATATTTGCGATAAATTGGGTCGCGTTTGTAATATTTCAAAGTGTCATTCATCCAACCTAAATCCCACTTATAATCAAATCCCAATCCATCTTCTAGTGTAGACTTTGTTACATTAGGGAAGGCACTAGAATCTTCCGCTATTAGCATTACATTTGGATATGTTTCGTTTAAAAGAGTATTCATACGCTTGATAAATTCTAACGCACCCTTATTCTCTCCACGATTTTGATTACCTTGCCAATAAATGACATTACTAATCGCATCCATACGTAAACCATCCACATGATATACATCTAACCAATAGGCTGCACTTGACATCAAGAAACTACGAGTCGTATCTTTCCACAAGTCAAAGTTGTAGGTTCCCCACTCACTTTTCGCATCCATATCTTTATCATATTCATATACATGTGAACCATCGAAATTTTGCAATCCATATGCATCACTCGCAAAATGCACCGGAACGAAATCCATGATAACACCGATGCCAGCCTTATGACAAGCATCTACAAAATGTTGGAAATCGAAAACGGTTCCATAACGCGATGTTAAGCTATAAAATCCAAAAATTTGGTATCCCCAAGATCCATCAAATGGATGAGCCGCTAAAGGCATAAGTTCAATATGTGTATAACCATTGTTAACCACATATGGAATTAACTCTTCCTCTAATTGTTTGTATGTATACCAATTACCAAACATATCACGCTTCCAACTACCAGCATGAACTTCATAAATATTCATTGGCTTATCAAAGTTCTTTGTACGCTTTTTCATCCATTTCGCATCATCCCAAGCATAGTTTGTACCATCAACAATGATACTATTCCATCTTGGACGCAATTCGCTATAGGTAGCGTATGGATCAGCTTTACCAATCCAACCAGTATGCGTTTCAATTAAGTATTTATATAGTTGATACTCTTTTGCATTTGGAATATACGTACTCCAAACACCACGCTCATCTATTTTTTCCATCCATCCACAAGCACCATTCCATCCATTGAATTCCCCTGATACTTGTACATTTTTGGCATTTGGTGCATAAACTGTAAAGCGAATTCCTTTATCTTCTTTATGAGCACCAAATAGTTTGTAGGCTTCTATTGTTCTTCCTTCAAAAAAACAATTAAATCTCTCTAGCTTCATGAGAAATACCTCCATCTACATAGACTGCTATATTGTAATATATTTTTATTCATTTTTCCACCAAAAGTCCTTTAATTAAAGCGTTTTCTTAATGCTTTAATAGCAATTTTCTACAGCGAATTAAATTAGTAATATAGATTATATCGTATGTGAAAAGAAATCTTAGATATATGAAGCGCAAAATTGCTTATATCAAAGAATAGATATATAATTTAATAAAAGAATAGGGAGATAATTTTATGAATAAACAAAAAAGATTTAATAATGCTAGAAATATTATTCTAGTTGTACTTTTATGTACTGTCGCAAGTATAACAATGATAGCAGTTGGTTCAGATACGATGTTTTTATTTAGTGCTTCTATTCCTTTCTACTTTGCAATTGAAGCTATTTTATATGAATTTATATTAGGTTATGTTATTGCAGTAGTATCATCATTAGCATTAGTTGGATGTTGGTTTTTAGCTAAAGATCGTATTCTTGGACTTGTGTTAGCTATTGTATATTTTATACTTGATACTTTGTTCTTATTTTGGTTATTTGATTTTGAATTATCAATTATTGCGGCTGAATTACTTTTCCATGTAATTATAATTGGTTATCTTGTATATGGAATTGTTATTTTCCCAAAACAAAAGAGCTTAGAAGATGAATTATTAGGTGAAATTACTGAAAAAGCAAATACTACACCAATTGGTTATGCAGAAGATGTAAAGTCACGTATTTTCTTAGAAGATGATATTTTAGGAAGACATGTTGTATATCGTAGAGTGAAATCCACAAATCAATTGATTGTTGATGGAAAAGTATATGATGAATATAAAGCTGTTATGGAATTCCCTCATGAATTAAAAGCAAATATTGATGGTCATATTTATAAAGCAGGTACGGATGGTTCTTCAATGATGTTTTTAGCAATTGATGAGGAAAGAGTTAAAATTAAACGTAGATGGATTTAATCTTATTAGCATATATCGTATGGATATATGCTTTTTTTGTTGTTAGATACAAAAAAGATGCTTTACCAATTGGTAAAGCATCTACTTTTTTTATTTAATTAATTCATCAATAGCTGCATAAAGTTCAGCACGTTTTTCATCAACATGAGCAGCATCTGTACCTTTAATGCAATAGTAGAACTTACACTTAGGTTCTGTTCCTGATGGACGAATAGCAATCCAAGAACCATCTTCTAAGTAGTATTTCAATACTTCAGATGTTGGGAATCCAACTAATTCAGTTGTTTCACCATTAGCAACTACGATTTGTTTACCATAGTCTTCATATTTAACTACTTTGTAAGCAGCGATTTGTGCAGGAATGTTGTCACGTAAACGTTGTAACATTGCTTTCATGTTAGCAGCACCTTCACTACCTTTGAAAGTAATTGATTGTTGAGTTTCTAAATACCAACCATGACGAACATATAAATCATGTAATACATCGATCATAGTCTTACCTTGTTTCTTGTAGAAGTTTGCACATTCAGCTAACATCATACAAGCTTGCATAGCATCTTTATCACGAACGAATGGTTTTACTAAGCAACCATAACTTTCTTCATAACCAAATACGAATTCTTTTTCATTTGTTTTTTCATATTTAGCAACTTTATCACCGATAAATTTGAATCCAGTTAATGTTTTTTCTGTTTCGATATTATAGTAAGCAGCGATAGCTTCACCTAAATCAGAAGTTACTACAGTATTGAACATTACAGGATTAGCAGGTAATGTACCAGCAGCTTGTCTTTGAGAGAAGATGTATTCTAATAATACAGCTGCAGATTGGTTACCAGTCATTAATTCATAAACACCATTTTGTTTTACAGCAACACCTAAACGGTCAGCATCTGGGTCAGTAGTTAATACGATATCAGCATCGCATTTTTCAGCATATTCAATAGCTAATTTGTAAGCTTTTGGTTCTTCTGGGTTTGGAGATAATGTACCAGAGAATGCTGGATCTGGATTACATTGTTCTTCAACATAAACTACATCATAACCAACGCGTCCGAATAATTCATGGATTGATTCATTAGCTGTACCATGTTGAGGAGTAAATACCATCTTGAAGTTTTCTTTTGATAATTCAGGATGTAATTGAATTTGCATACATTCATCTAAATAAGGAACGTCAACTTCTTTATCAATCATGTTGATTAATGTTTCTTGTTCAGCAGTTAATGTTACTTCAATACGTAATTCATCTTCTACTTCATTAACGTGGTCAATTACACCTTTTACTAAATGAGGTACTAATTGGCATCCATTTTCATCATACAATTTGTATCCATTGTATTCTTTTGGATTATGAGAAGCAGTAATTACGATACCACCGAAACATTTTAAATGTCTTACTGCATATGATAATTCAGGAGTTGGACGTAATGATGTAAATACATATGTTTTAATGTTGAACATAGCTAATAATCTAGCTGATTCCATAGCAAATTCTTTTGACATGAAACGGTTGTCATAAGCGATAGCTACACCACGTTCCATAGCTTCTTTACCATGGTCACAAATGTATTTCGCAAAACCATAGTTAGCTTTACGAATTGTATAAATGTTTAAACGGTTTGTTCCAGCACCTAATACTCCACGCATACCAGCTGTACCAAATTCAACGTTTGTATAGAATGCATCATTCTTTTCGAATTCATTCATGCCTTCTAATTCTTTTTTAAGATCTGCATCTAAACCTTCAAAGTTTAGCCAATGTTGATATTTTGTTTCAATCATATTATTTTTCCTTCCTACATGATAAAAAAGAAGATGCATAGCACCTTCCTCTTTCTATTCAATACTAAGCGATTACTTTAAATTGTCTTAATTTTTCTTCGATTGCTACGATTGCTGCTTCTTCGTCTTCACCTTCACAAGTAATTGTAATTTCAGATTGTGTAGGGATTCCTAAAGACATAACTCCCATGATTGATTTCATGTTTACTGAACGGCCTTTATAAGAAACATTTACTTCACTTTTACAATTGCTTGCAGCGTTTACTGCGATTGTAGCTGGACGAGCGTGTAATCCAACTGGGTCTACTACTGTTACTGTAATTTCTTTCATGATAAACCTCCATTATATTCAACAATATTTTATATCAATTCATTTTAATTATCAACAGAATTTGATAACGCTTTCACAACTATTTTTCCTTCGTGTGAACAATTGTATTTTGATAAGGATACGGTATTTCAATCCCCTCTTTGTCAAATTGCAATTTCACAGCTTTACGCAAGTCAGATAGATAACTTCCTCTTTGATTAAAACTTTCCACCCATAATACAGCACGTAAATTCACCGAAAAATCCGCTAATGCTTGTACACGTACTGTAACTGGTTCTACACCATTTTCGATATCTTCTTTTGTACGCACATCATAGAATAGCGGATGTGCTAAAGCAATATCACGAATAATTTCAATTGCACGTTCTAAATCACTTTCATAACTAATACCTACATCAAAGAAAACACATTGTTTTTCAGCCATTGTATAATTTTCAATAACTGATGTGTTTAATGTTGAATTAGGCACTACAAATAAATGATTTTCAAAGGTACGCAAGATGGTATGACGTAATTCAATAGCTTGTACATATCCTTCTGCATTATTATCCACACAACGAATATAATCTCCAATTTCAAATGGCTTATTCCAAGCAATCATAACTCCACTAATGATATTATTCATTGTTTCTTGAGCTGACAAACCTAAAACAACAACCACTACACCTGAACTCGAGAATAAAACTAGTGCTAAATCTTGTAATGCTTTAATTTGTCTTGTCGCAATTAAAATACCAAATGTCCAAATAACAATTTTAGTTATGTTCAAAATGATATCTAAATTTTTATTCACCAAATGCTTACGAATAATTTTTTTAGTGATTTTCCAACAAAACAAAGTAACGAATAATACTAAAATAATCGCAAATACACCTTCAACCGCTGATTGTACAAAGAAACTATCCAACCAATTTATAAACGTTTCAAATGTTATTTCTTCCATGAACGAATTCCTCTTAATACTTTCTTAGCCATAGGTAATGCCACAACAAACATACGATACCATAATGGCATCACTGGCATATCCAATTCTCCAATATAATCTTCAAACACTGGTGAGAAACGACTCTTATATGATGTCAATCCATCATCAAGCATTCCTTGTACACCACCAAAGTTACATTTTCTACATCCTGCATCTTCTGCCCATTCCATAGCTTTTAACCATGAAATATAGGTACCACAATATTTGTTATACTTATCATCCATACCCGCATATAACAATTCAGAT
>JAFZDT010000201.1 GCA_017561055.1 Erysipelotrichaceae bacterium | reverse complement strand
TGATTATGGCGAAATGGTCACACCTGTTCCCATTCCGAACACAGAAGTTAAGCATTTCAGCGGCGACAATAGCTAGGCCTGCCCTAGTTAAGATAGCACATCGCCAGTTAATTTGGTTCATCTTATGATGAACCTTTTTTTATTCTTAATTCCATAAAAAAACCTATTGATTAACAATAGGTAGTAATTCTAATAAATCATGTATTTCATAATCAACATGTATTCCTTCAATACATGTTTTTCTTTTTGGGTTATACCAACAAGTTTTTATTCCAATATTATTTCCACCTTTAATATCACTTGTTAGTGAGTCGCCAATAATGAGTGTTGTTTCCTTATTAAAATTTGGAATTTCTTTAATAATTGCATTGAAATATTCTATTGATGGTTTTTCATAGCCAACTTCTTGAGAAACAAATGCTTTGTTGAAATATTTATGTAATCCACTGTCATGATAACGGGGCTCTTGAACATATTTATCACCATTAGTTACTACATATAGTTTCTTATTACTTAATTTTTCTAATAATTCAATTGCATTAGGCATCAAAGAATGTTGAAGACGTAATTTAGCAAAATAAGCATCATTAAATTCTTTAGCATTTATATTCAATTTATATAAATCAAATAATTGTTCAAACCTTTGAATATATACTTCTTCTCTTTTCATTTTACCTAATTCTAATTGTTTCCAACAAAATGCATTAATATTGCCATATTGTTTATAGAATTCATCATTATAGGTTATATTGTATTGTTCACACACTTCTTTAAACGCAAGGTGTTCTGCTTTATGAAAATCTAATAATGTATCATCAATATCAAATAATAGCATGTCAAACATAAAATATCCTCATTTCTATTTGCATCATAACATAGTTTGAAAATGCTTTCTACTGTGTTTTTTTAATTGTTTATAGTATAATAAGTGACGGTGATAAGATGAAAAAATATACGGTAGAAACAAATTCTAGAAAAGAAACACAAGAATTAGCATATAAATTAGGAAATTTATTAAATGATCCACTAGTGATTATCATGCGTGGCGATTTAGGAGCTGGAAAAACTACATTTACTCAAGGATTAGCAAAAGGATTAGATATTGCTCAAAATGTAAATAGTCCTACATTTACTATTTTTAAGATTTATTATGGAAGATTACCTTTATATCATATAGATGCATATCGTTTAGAAGGTGTATCTCAAGATTTAGGTTTTGAAGAATATATTGAAGATAGTGATGGTGTATGTGTTATTGAATGGCCAATGTATGTACAAGATTTAATTCCTGAAGAATATTTGGAAATTGAATTATTGCATCAAGAGGAAGAGAAACGTTTGATGCATGTTTATGCACATGGTACAGCCATTGAAAAGATTGTGGAGGAATGGTTATGAAAGTTATCGGAATGGATACTTCCTATAAATATTTAAATATTTGCTTGTTAGATGGGGATGTAGTTGTGGATTCCTTACATATGGAATGTTTTAAACAACAATCTGAATGGATGATTCCTAAGATGAAAGAGTTAATGGATCGTCATGGTTGGGCTAGTGAAGATATTGAAGCTATGGTAATTACAGAAGGCCCTGGAAGCTATACGGGTATTCGTATTGCGATGACGGTTGCGAAGGTGTTCTGTTCTAGTATGAATATTCCTTTATATACATTAAGCACATTGCAATTGTATGCATCAAATCGTGAACATACTGCAGTTTTAATGGATGCACGCGGAAAACGTGCATATATTGGTAAATATCATTTAGGAAAAGCTGTGATGGAAGATACAGTATTACCAATTGAAGAATTATCAAATGTATTAACAGAAGATGATTTTATTGTTGGTGATGGTTCTTTGGTGGGCAAAGAAGATGCATTTGAGGATGTGGCTGGACATTTCTTAGCGTTACGTCCTGAATGGAAAAAAGTAGAAAATGTGAATTTATTAGTTCCTAAGTATCTAAAAGATACAAAAGAATATTTGGTGAAATAAATGTTACGTTTAATGAAAGAGACAGATTTGCCTATAGTTTTAGAATTAGAAGAACAACTATTTACAAGTACTTGGAAAATGGATGATTTTTTGTATGAAATGAATGAAAATCCTTTTTCACAAATGTATGTATGGGAGGAAGATTCTGAAATTGTAGGATATATGGGAATTTGGATTATTTTCGAGCAAGCGCAATTAACAAATTTAGCTGTTAATAAGAAATATCAAGGTAAAGGATACGGTCGTAAATTGTTGGAAATGGCAATTTCTTTATGTCAAGATGCGGGTTGTGAGATTATGACACTTGAGGTTCGTCAATCAAATGTGGTGGCGAAGTCGTTGTATCAATCTTGTGGCTTTGAAAAAGTAAGTGTTAAGAAAGATTATTATCAAGATAATCATGAAGATGCGGATGTAATGATGAAAGGATTGATTTAAATGAAAGATGTATATTTATTAGCTATTGAATCTAGTTGCGATGAAACAGCTGCTTCTGTAGTAAAAAATGGTAATGAAATCATTTCGAATGTAGTATCTTCACAAATTGATGTACATAGTCAATTTGGAGGTGTTATTCCAGAAGTGGCTTCTCGAATTCATGTTGAGAACATTTCTTTAGTAATTGAAAAAGCTATGAAAGATGCGAATATGGAATATTCAGCATTAGATGGTATTTGTTTTACGCAAGGACCTGGTTTAATTGGTTCTTTA
>JAFZDT010000200.1 GCA_017561055.1 Erysipelotrichaceae bacterium | reverse complement strand
GTGCTTGTTCTAATGCATCTACATATGTCATTCCTGTATCACTATTTTCAAAACAAACTCTTCCTACAATGATGGCTTTTGTGTGTTGAAAATAGTTCATGTATTTCATTTTTAGTAGTGTTAAATAAAACGTTTCTGCGGACATATTGAATACATCAAAGTACCAAATAATACCATCGTTTTGATATTTATCAATAAAATCTAGCGTGCCATCATATGGTGTATTAAATAAATTTTGTAAAACTTCTAAACAACCACCAATACAACGGCCTGTTGCTTTAATTTCTTCTTGTGATAATATCCATTCTACTTTACCTTTGAATTCATCAATATCATGAATAAAGTCTTCGGTTGTTTGATAGAAATCAAATGATGTTTGTGGAATTAGGTTTCCTTGAATTATTTCTAGATTGTTATCTAAATATGGATGATGAATATCATAGGAACCACCGTTACAACCATAGAGTGTTGCTATATCATATTTAGTGGTTAGGGTATATAGTAATGAAGTTGGATCAGAATATCCCATTAACCATTTTGGATTTTTAGTAAGTTTATCAAAATCTACATAAGGAAGGATTTCAAATAAGAAATCTCCTCCTGAAGCACATAATACCAATTGTACATCATCATTTTCAAAGACTTCGTGTAATTCTTGAGCACGTATTTCTGCGGTGTTTGAGCGTAAATTATTTACTCGTACACTCTTTGTTTCGATAATAGAAAAATGCTGTTGTAATTGTTGTAAGGACTTCTCATAGGATGGTATTTTCTTGCCAACTCCTGCACTTGGAGCACAAATACCGATTGTATCTTTTTTCTTTAAAAATGTTGGATATAACATAAAAATCACCTAGTTCAATTATACATGAAATTGGTGGTATAATAATAAAAAAGTGGAGGATATAATATGGAAGCATTAGCGAATCTTAAAAATCGTCGTAGTATTCGTAAGTATAAGGATACAATGGTACCAAAAGAAGTATTAGAACAAATTATGGAAGCTGGTTTATATGCGGCTAGTGGAATGAATCGTCAACCAGTGATTATGATTGCTGTAACCAATAAAGAAATGCGTGATCGTATGTCAAAATTAAATGCAAAAGTTATGGGTAGTGATAAAGATCCATTCTATGGTGCACCTTGTTTAATTGTAGTATTGGCAGAAAGAGAAATGCGTAATCGTGTATATGATGGAAGCTTAGTTATGGGTAATTTAATGCAAGCGGCTTTTGATTCAGGTGTTGGTAGTTGTTGGATTCACCGTGCTAAAGAAGTGTTTGATACTGAAGAAGGAAAAGAAATTCTTAAGTCTATTGGTGTTGAAGGGGACTATGAAGGAATTGGTAACTGTATTTTAGGTTATGTTGATGGGGAATATCCTCAAGCAGCTCCTCGTAAAGAAAATCGTATTTTCTGGATTGAATAATGTGGAAAATTCATTAAATTTGAGACAAAATGAAATAATTGTTGTGATATAATAATTACGAGGAAACTCCGTATAAATGAAGAAAACCTAGTGGTGGTGCACTAGGTTTTCATTTTGAGGAGGATAATGCAATTTAGAAACTATAATAGTTTCCAGCATTCTTTAATTAAGTCATAATGTTTTACTAAAATGTCTAAAAGAATGAAAAGTTCGAAACTCATCATGCAATACCTCCGTATAAATGAAATGAAGAAACATCCAATTTCACCTCCTCACACGGATGCCTCTACTATTTAATTCGCTAACATTTGTAAAAAATCCTACTTGTAAATTGCATTTTGTGGAAAACTCAATAAAATTGAGACAAAATAGAATTTTTGTTGTGATATAATAATTACGAGGAAACTCCAAATAAATTGAGAAAACCTAGTGTGGCGACACTAGGTTTTCATTTTTGAGGAGCACAATGAATTCTAGAAAAGATTACTGATGTAATAATTTCCAACATTCTTTAAGTAGGACATAGTTTTTTACAACAATGTCTAAAAGAATGATGAGTTCGAAACTCATAATACGTATCCTCCAAATAAGTTGAATGTAGAAACATCCATTCTCACCTCCTCACACGGATGCCTCTACTATTTAATTCGTTAAATTTTGTAAAAATTCCTACTAGTAAATGAAGAAAATTTAAGTATTTGGGATATAGTAATAATTTTGTTATAATAAAACGGTATGGGAGTGATCGTGATGTTTAAGAAATTGTTTAAACATTATAATAAAGAAATGTTGCTAATTATTTGGACATTAGCTTGGCCAACGATGTTAGAACAGTTGATGCAGACGGCTGTGCAATATATTGATACGGCTATGGTGGGTTCTTTGGGGACGCAGGCTACGGCTGCTGTTGGTTCTACAAGTACGATAGCATGGTTGGTGGGTAGTACAATTGAAGCAATTAGTATTGGTTTTTTAGCGTTTATATCGCAATCATTGGGGGCTAATAATGAAAAGGCTGCGAAACATGCGGTAAGCCAAGCTGCTTTTATGGTTTTTTTGGTAGGTAGTTTATTAACGGTTGTTGTTTTGGGTGTAAGTCCATATGTACCGATTTGGATGCAGGTGGATCCTGCGATTCAACAGATGGCGAGTATGTATTTCTTTATTTTGTATACTCCATTATTATTTAGAGCTTCGAGTATTATTTTTGGTACAGTATTGCGTGCTGCAGGGGATACGCGTTCTCCGATGAAAATTGGTATTTTAGTGAATGTTGTGAATATTATTTTGAACTTTATTTTCATTTATCCTACACGTAGTGTTTCTATTTTTGGAATGTCTTTTACAGTGTATGGTGTGGGTATGGGTGTACTTGGTGCTGCGGTTGCTAGTGCGATTAGTTATACAATTGGTGGTATTTTAATTGCGTATGTAGTATATATGCATCCAAGAGTTTCTTTTAAAGGGGAAAGTTTAAAGCCGGATATGCAAATCTTAAAGCCTTGTATGAAGGTGGCTTTTCCAAATATGTTACAGCGTTTTGGGACTTGTTTAGGGTATGTAGCATTTGCTTCAATTATCAATTCCATTGGTGAATTATCTACGGCTGCGCATACGATTGCCAATACGGTGGAAAGTGCATTCTATATTCCTGGTTATGGTATGGAGATTGCGGCAGCTACTTTAGTGGGTAATGCGTATGGTGCTAAAGATGAAGAAAAGATGAAGGATGTAACATCCATGTTTATTCCTTTAGAAGTAGGATTAATGATTGTATCGGGTGCATTATTATTTATTTTTGCGCCTTCGTTAATACGTATTTTCTCTAAGAGTAGTGATGTTATTGCTCTTGGTACTACGGTGTTGCGTATGGTGGCAGTTTCTGAACCGTTCTATGGTTTTTCTATTATTGTAGAAGGATTTATGCAAGGTGTGGGTAATACGAAGATACCGTTTGTTTATAATGTTGTTGGTATGTGGTGTGTTCGTATTGTTGGAACCTTTATTTGTGTGCATTATTTTGGTTTGGGTTTAATTTCTGCTTGGGCATGTATGATTGCGCATAATATGTTAATCTTTGTGTTGTATTTATATAGTTATATAAGTCGTCATTGGAATCCGTTGTATAAGGAGAGAATGGTATGATTGTATTTTTAACGAGTTCACCTTCTGGTGCTTTAGATGTACCAAATGATGCGCATCTATTGGATGAAAGTAATCATTTTGTCGATAATTTAAAGAAGTATTGGAAGAAGGATATGAAAGCTTTGATGGTTAGTGCTTATCCTGATTCGTATATGGCAAATGATGAGATGACTTCGTTCTTTTATGATTGTTTTAATAATAGTGGTGTGCCTGTAGTTTCTTTTGATTTGTTGGATAATCGTAATTTGGGCCTTATTGTGAATGATTATGATGTCATTATGTTAGCTGGAGGGCATGTGCCTACGCAAAATGATTTCTTTAAGCGTATTCATTTAAAGGAACGATTGGCTTTGTTTGATGGAATTGTGATTGGGGTCAGTGCTGGTACTATGAATAGTGCTAAACGTGTATATGCACAACCAGAATTGCCTACAGAGTCGTATGATCCGAATTATGTTAAATATATGGAAGGATTAGGTTTAACAGAGTTAAATATTTTACCTCATTATCAAATGGTGAAGGATAGTTTATTAGATGGTAAACGTCTTTATAAGGATATTACGTATGCAGATAGTTATGGTGAACATTTTCTGGTATTAGTGGATGGTAGTTATGTACTAGAAACTAAGGAATCTAGAGTGGTTTATGGTGAAGCCTATACATTAAGTGATGGTAAAATGTATCTATTATGTAATGAAAATGAATCAGTGGTTTTGTAACCACTTTTTTATTGTGTTTTTAGATATTTATGCTAGAATATTGCTTTGTTTAAAGGAGATAAAGAATGTTTTATTTATTATTAGCAATTATTAGTAGTGTAATGATTTCGTTCATTATGCGTTATATAGAATCTCGTGTACAAAATCAAATGGGCATGTTTATGATGAACTATTTGGTTTGTGCTATTCTTGCTTGTATGTTTATGCAAAATGTACCATGGGTAGCTTTACAAACAATGACGGTTAAAGATTCATTGCTTGGTATTGTGACTGGTTTTATGTATTTATATAGCTTTGTAGCAATGAAAGCAAATATGAAACATAATGGAGTTATGTTAACGACGATTTTTATGAAACTTGGGGTATTATTACCAACTATTATGGCGGTTGTGATATTCCATGAAACATTAAGTGGTTTACAATTGATTGGTTTTGTTTTAGCTATTTTTGCAATTATCTTAATTAACTTTGAAAAAGGTGAATTGCATAGTGGTGGTAAGAAAGCCTTATTGTTTGTGTCATTATTTTTAAGTGGTATGTGTGATGCCATGAGTAATGTATTTGAACAAATGGGTACTCCAATCAATAAAGATGGTTTCTTGTTTGCGACATTTGCGGCCGCATGTTTAGTCGCAATGCTAAATATGTTCAAAGAAAAGAATAAGATGACCAAAAAAGATGCATTATATGGAATTGTTATTGGTATTCCTAACTATTTCTCTGCTAGATTTATTCTTTTAGCATTAGGACAAATGCCTGCAGTATTGGTATATCCTACATTTAGTGTAAGTACGATTGTGGTGATTGCTTTTGTATCACTTGTTGTATTTAAGGAAAAGTTAAGTGTTAAAAAGTTATTTGCGATTGGTATTATTGCATTAGCGTTGTGTTTATTAAATTTGTAAGACAATTCATTAAGAATTGTCTTTTTTTGTTAGGTAAAGCTGGATAAGTATATGGTATACTTTACATAGATAGGAGTGATCTTATGGAATATGCAATAATTATTTTAGTATCCTATATAATTGGAACTTCAAGTATGTCATTTTATTTGGCAAAATTAAATAATGTAGATATTCGCAATCATGGTTCTAAAAATTTAGGTGCATCCAATGCTATGATTTTAATGGGTTGGAAAGCGGGTATTTTAGTAGGAATTCATGATATTGGAAAAGCTTTTTTAGCTGTGTATTTAATGAAATATTTCTTCCCAGATGTATTGTATGTAAAAGAAATTGCTGGTGTAGCTTGTGTAATTGGTCATATTTTCCCATTCTATCTTAAATTTAAAGGTGGTAAGGGATTTGCCTCTTATGTGGGTATGATGTTTGCATTAAATTGGAAAGTCGGTATAGTGGTTGGTATTGCGATTATTTTGGTTACATTCATCACAGACTATATTGTAAGTGGCACAATTACAACAATTGTATCTGTACCTATTATTCTAGGCTTCTTAAATAAGAGTGTTATTTTAGCAGGGATTTTATGTATTGCGTCACTAGTGATTGCTTATAAACATCGTGAAAATTTTGTGCGTATGTATAATGGGACAGAGATTGGTTTTAGAAGTGCCAATCGTGGAGAACAACGTATAAAATAATCGTAAAAAATTAAAAAAATTAAGTGTACATTTTCTAAAAAAAGTGTATTATTTTAGAGTAAAAATGGTTTTTTTCCTAAGGAGGACTTTTATATATGGAAAGACGTGTTGGAACTGTTTCTAGAGGTGTTCGTTGCCCAATTATTCGTGAAGGTGATGATTTAGCGAAGATTGTGGTAGACAGTGTAGTTGAAGCTGGAGAATATGAAGGATTTGGTTTTCACGATAAGGACGTAGTCGCAATTACTGAATCTGTTGTGGCTAGAAATCAAGGAAACTATGCATCTGTTGATGCGGTTGCGAAAGATATTAAGAATAAATTTGGTGAAGAAACAATTGGTGTAATTTTCCCAATTTTATCTAGAAATCGTTTTGCGATTTGTTTAAAAGGTATTGCCAGAGGAGCTAAGAAAATTGTATTAATGTTATCTTATCCATCTGATGAAGTTGGTAATGCATTAGTAACAATGGATATGGTGGATGAAGCTGGTTTAAATCCATATAGTGATGTCTTATCTTTAGAAGAATATAGAAAACATTTTGGTTATGTAAAACATGAATTCACTGGTGTGGATTATGTTGAATATTATGCAGAGTTAATTAAAGCAGAAGGTTGTGAAGTAGAATTAGTATTTGCCAACCAAGCAAAAACAATTTTAAATTATACACCTTATGTAATTAACTGTGATATTCATACTCGTGCTAGAACAAAACGTGTATTGTATGCAAATGGTGCTAAATTGGTTGTTAGCTTAGATGATATCTTAACAGAATCTGTAGATGGAAGTGGATATAATACAAAATATGGTTTATTAGGTTCTAATAAATCTACTGAAGATAGTATTAAATTATTTCCAAGAGAATGTAAAGAATTAGTATTAGATATTCAAGCACAATTATTGGAGAGAACTGGTAA
Organism: Erysipelotrichaceae bacterium; assembly: GCA_017561055.1. Classification (GTDB taxonomy): domain Bacteria; phylum Bacillota_I; class Bacilli_A; order Erysipelotrichales; family Erysipelotrichaceae; genus RGIG4607. The sequence continues at coordinate 4,172 of JAFZDT010000200.1, read as the reverse complement.
ACACTTTGAAGTTATGGTGTATGGAGATGGAGCATTTAAAGATCCTCAAGGTAAGATTTGGGAATTAGCTGACCCAGTAGTTTCTCCTGCATTCACAGATGGTTTAATTGGTACACCAAATGAATTGAAATTAAAATATTTAGCTGACAATGATTTCAAACATTTAAGTGGAGATGCTTTAAAAGAAGCTATTTCAAATAGTATTAAAGCTAAACAAGGTAGCTTAGTTGGTAACATGGCTGCACAAGGTACAACACCTAGACAATTAACAGACTTGATTGGTTCTTTATGCGACTTAACAAGTGGTTCTGGTGATAAGGGTACTCCAATTGTTTTAGTACAAGGATATTTTGATAACTATACAAACTAATCGCTAAGTAATTAGCGATTTTTTTATTGACATAGTAGTCTATAGGGTATAGACTATAAGTGTAGAGATAGTCTATATACTATAGACTAGTGGCGATTATATGAAAAAATGGATAATATTAAGTACTATTTGTTTTCTATTGGTATTATGGTATTCAATTCAATTAAAACCAAATGAAATTAAAATTCCAACATTTACAAATGATCTATATAAAGAATCTATAGCACAAACTCTAAATGGCTTTTATGAAGATCGTTATGAAGCATTTGAAATTTACTATACTGCTGAACCATTTGATGAAAAGGAGCGTTTTTATCAAGAAACGTATGAATGGTATGAAGAAGGTAAGTATAGAGAAATTATAGATTATTTAGCGTATTATGGAATTAATGTAGTAGAAGATGGGATGTTTGAAATACCCAGAAAGGATTATAAATAATTATGGGAATGAAAAAGTTAATCATAATTATCTTCATTATTCTATTTTGTTTTGGATGTACTAAGAAACAGGAAGTGTTACCTGTAGTTAGTGATATAGATTTTAAAGTGTATTATGAAGAACAAGATTGTTGTAGTTTTGATGAATTTGATAATCTGGTTATAACTTCAAATCATGTTTTGGAATATATATTTACATTAGAACCATATGAAATGATTAGAGATCCAAACTTTGATATATCCATTATGTTATGGGAAAATGAAAATTTAAAGAATGATTTTTTTAAACGTAACATGGGAATAAGGTTTATTGGTGATTGTTATATAGAAACCGAAATACCTATGCAATCAAAGGAACCGTTACAAGTAAGTATTTGTGTAGATTTTAATACAGACATTCCTTTAGATGTAATAGAAGCTTATGCACAAACAATTAATGAGGTTAAGTATTCTATACGTGTAGATGGTTTTGGAGTTGCAATTAATACATTCAGTTTAAAATGAATTTAGTTTTTTGGTTATTTAAGATGGAGGTACTAAATATGGAAAGTAAAAGATTAGGAGTAGTTGAAAGTAAGTTTGCGGATATTGTATGGGCAAATGAGCCATTAACATCTAGAGAGTTAGTAGAATTATCATTAAAGGAATTGGGATGGAAAAAATCAACTACATATACAGTTTTAAAGAAATTAAGTGAAAGAGGTATCTTTCAAAATGTTGATGGAGTTGTGACATCTTTAATTTCAAAAGATGAATTGTGTTCTATGCAAAGTGAAGAATTTGTTAATGAGGCATTTCAAGGATCGTTACCAGCATTTATTGCGGCATTTACTGCTAGAAAAGGACTAAGTGAACAAGAAATTGATCAAATTCGTAAATTAATTGATTCTTGTGGAAAGGAGTAAACATATGCGTGAGTTGTTTATTCAGGTTGTAAATATGAGTCTTACTGCTAGTTGGTTAATTGTGGCGGTAATGGTGTCTCGCATGTTTCTAACAAGAACATCTAAGAGTTTAGTTTGTTTCTTGTGGATTTTGGTGGGGGTTCGATTGATCTTGCCAATATCATTTGAAAGCAGAATGAGTGTAGTACCAACTTTAGAACCAATTGTAATTCATCAAGTAAATGAGGTAGTTAATACTGGTGAAATAACTGTTCAGGGTATTACCAATTCTTATGAAGTTGTGACATCATTAGATTGGCTTTCTGTAGTATCGTTTGTATGGATGATTGGTGTGGCTGTTTTGTTGGTATATGCTATGTATAGTTATTGGCAATTACATAGAAAAGTTGCTGCATCAATTGAAATTGGTAAAGATATCTATATTTGTGATGATATTGATGGTGCTTTTATTTTAGGTATATGGAATCCAAAGATTTATTTACCATCTTCTTTACCTTATTCAGATCGTAATTATGTTTTGATGCATGAGTTTACACATTTAAAAAGAAAAGATTATATATTTAAGCCATTTGCTTATGCTGTATTGATTTTACACTGGTTTAATCCGCTTGTATGGATGAGTTATGTATTATTGTGTAAAGATATGGAAATGGTTTGTGATGAGGAAGTTATTAAAGAAATGGATTTAGATAGTAAAAAAGAATATTCGAATACGTTATTAAAATTAAGTAGCAAGAAATTTGTATTATCTTGTCCAGTTGCTTTTAGTGAAGTAGGAGTAAAAGAAAGGGTGAAGAATGTGTTGCGTTTTAAAAAGAGTTCAGTGAAATTATTGATTGTATCTATTCTGGTATGTATTGGTTGTGTTGCTTGTTTTGCGACAGGGCCAAAAGATGAGTCAGAAGCTTTAAAAGATGATTGGAAGAAGAATTGGACAAATCAATTCTTATATATTCAATTAGCAAGTCATCCATCTTGGGTGGATCCAATGGAAGCAGATACGAATACTTTAGAGTATACATATTATAATCATTGGGAAATGAAGGATATGATAGAGCAATTGTCTAAAAATCCGAGAGGTCAATTTGTTCATGATTGGAATGTAGCTAAAAAAACAACAGTTTTGTTAGAATGTTTAAATGAGGATGAGTTCTCTTATAATTTTTATCATCATCAAAATAATGATATTTGGCCAGAAGATGATTTAACAAAGGATTATTCAATTACTTTTAATTTTAAGCGTGGTGAAGATGGTATTTTTACAGTTGATGTTGTCTTCTCTGAAGCAATGCAAAATTACAAGGATCAATTAGTTGTATGTGAATTGTTAAATGCTGAGGAAGCTGCAAAAATCGCATTAGAATTTGGTAATGAGGAGTTTTTAGATCCACAACCTGCAGGAGAATAGTAATATTCTCCTTTTTTTATACAAAAAGTAGTTGCAATATAGGTCTATCGGTGATAGACTTTAATTGTAAAAGAGGTCTAGTGTTGATAGACCAAAGGAGGTACCTGTATGGATGAGATGAAATTAGGTGTGATGGAAGGTCATTTTGCGGATATGATTTGGCAAAATGAACCGATTGCTTCTGGTGAGTTAGTGAAAAGAGCATTAACGGATTTTGGTTGGAAAAAGTCTACTACATATACGGTACTTAAGAAATTAATTGATCGTGGTATGTTTAAAAATGAGAATGGAGTAGTTACTTCATTGATTAGTAGAGAACAGTTTGATTCTATGCAAAGTGAGAAATTTGTGAATGAAACATTTAATGGTTCTTTACCAGCATTTATTGCAGCTTTTGCTTCTAGAAAACCACTAACAACTAAGGAGATTCAAGAGATACAAAAAATGATTGATGAGTTTGGTAAGGAGGAATAAATATGTCTAGAATATTTGTTCAGTTACTGAATTTGAGCATTCCTGCAAGTTGGTTAATTGTAGCTATATTATTGGTTAGAATTGTATTTCGTAAAATTCCTAAAGGATGGATGTGTTATTTGTGGGGACTTGTTGGTTTTCGTTTATTGATACCCAATATGTTTCAAAGTTCATTGAGCATAGTTCCTTCTGTTGATACCGTTAGTATTGAACCTATTTCGAATGTTTCTTCAATTGCTGAAATTGCGATAGAAACGAATACAATTGATAAAGTTTTTTATACTCAAAAATTAGCTTTGGATATTATAAATATCATGTGGATAATTGGTATGGTTGTACTGATTGCTTATGCAATTTATAGTTATTCTCGTATTTACTATAATGTGAAAGATTCAAGAATATATCAAGAAAATATATATGTATCGAATCAGATAGATAATGCATTTATTTTGGGGATATTTAGACCAAAGATTTATTTGCCTGGACATATGTCTGATGATGAATTGCAATATGTAATATCACATGAAAGATTGCATCTGAAAAGAAAAGACTATTTGTGGAAACCTTTAGGATATGT
>JAFZDT010000199.1 GCA_017561055.1 Erysipelotrichaceae bacterium | reverse complement strand
TGTGGTCAAAGCTCCATCTAAATCAACCTCTTCAAAAATTGCCACGGGAGAAATTAATCCTGTTCTAGTTGGATTCCATTCTACATCAAGTAGCGTGGTTTCATAAATTTCATCCTTCCACTTAAGAGCCATACGACAACCCTCATGGTGTGCCGTTGAAACAAGAGATTTAGAATAATCTTTCATACACATTTCAAAAATAAGACCATCAACAGGGTATACATATGATTCTGGCTTCATATCAGTTATACAATCATCAATTTCTCCATAACATCTGGTTACAGTTTCAAATCCAAGATCATCTAAGTAACCAAGCTCATCCCATTTTGAATCAAATAAAGTATCTTCATCATATAAATCCGATACACATTCAAATACAACATAAGAAAGATTTCTTTGTTTTGTGATATTGGTATCAAGATTGCGTAGACTGCCAGCTGCTAAATTACGAGGATGGGAATATTTATTTTCAAGTGTATCATTAATTTTATAAAAGTTGTCCCAAGACACCACACACTCACCACGAAGCTCAAGCTCACCATCATATGGAATGCACATAGGTAGGTTAGAAATCATCTTTGCTTGTTCTGTCACATCTTCACCGATTAGCCCTGTACCTCTAGTAATGGCTTGGACAAAGTGACCATTGGAGTATCTTACACAAAGAGTTAATCCGTCCAATTTGTAGCTGCAATAGAAAAAATGGTTACCAAGGAACTTTTTGATTTCATTAATATCTTTGGTCTTAGCTGCAGACAACATGGGTTTACTGTGTTCAATTTTTGTGAAACCATCCAACACTGAGCCTTGAACATTACGAGTTGGGCTGTTTGCAAGCCAGAAATTTGCTTCGTTTTCAAGTCGTTCTAATTCATCATACAGCGTATCATATTCGGCATCACTTAAAGTTGGCGCATCTAAATCATAATAAAGATGGCAATGGTATAAAAGCTCTTCTGTTAATTCTTTAATTCTATCAATTTTTGACATGATATATTGTTCCTCCTTCTTTTCAAATTAATTTTGTATTGTTATTACATCAACATTCTTGTTAATTATTCATTTTTTCAAATATTCAAACATATGCCTAAGCCCAAGGTTGTACACTCCCATCAATCCTTTATCCCAAAACGCATCAATTAACTGTTCTTTTGTCAAATGAGCTTTGTTACTGGCTCTAATCATTACATCTTGGATTGTTGTTGTTTCAATATATTCTGTATTATCTTCATCAATTGATTCACCACATTCAGGGCAAACATCTTCACGTGAAATATCGTCGTATAAATCATTCCATGCCTCTCTACAGTTTGAGCACCTATATGTTTGTCCTCCAAACCCGTTATCTTCAATAATCCAATGTGCCATAAAAAAAATTACTCCTTGTCATTTTTGTTATTTACAACCATAATGGCTACAAAATTTAAAGCGTTATTTTATGTTGTTTGTATATTACTATATATTTACATTTGTGTCAATTACAAAAACTTATTTTTTTTTATTCACTTCTTTTTTAAAAGCCCACACAAATAAGCACCTGCAACGTAACTAACTATAGCCCAGAATTGCCAATCTTCAATATGAATATCGGCAGATGCTAGTGTAACACTATTAAGTACACACAAAACTATATATATCAAATAAGCCATATTTTACTACCTTCTTTCCAAAATATAGTGTCTTATATATTCTGCCAAAACCTTATTTGCATCTTTATCTTTTTCAAAATATGCATTAATAATGTCTTGTAAGTAATCTATATTTAAACGGTTCTCAAGTATCCACAATGCATTAGACCCCATAAGCAATGCAGTTCTTAAAGAAGTTTTTTGACAACCTCTGCCGTCCTGTTTAAGTTGTTCCACATAAGCATTCCACAGAATATCACTTGCTTCTTTTGCTGTCATATTGTAATCTCCTTCGCCAGATTTTTACGCAATTGGTGCGGCTTCAATTTATACTGCATATCACTCAATGTCATATTATATCCTTTAGATTCCATTAAGTTATAAGGGTCGTATGAATTATCTAAACTAATAGAATCAATATTACATCTTACCAATAACTTATCTTGTTTCATTCCGTATCTCTTAAGCCACTTCTTATTAATGCGAGGATTCTTATGCCAACGAGCTTGAATTAAAATAGGCATATCATATTCAACATACAATGGCATGCTATTGAAATCGGTTACATCATGTAACAACGGCGAGCAATATGTTAATTCGCATTCAAAAGACAATTCATGATTGAAAGATAGTTTTTCTTTCGAAAGAGAACTCGTCTCAATTTCTGATTCGACTGTTGCATTCCCAATGCAATCAAAGTCTGCAATCGGTTCTAAAGTATCTGTATCAAGTATTTGAAATTTATTAATTTTATCTATTTTAAAACTAGTCATTATGTATTTTCTCCTTTGGATTTATAATTAAGTTTACCAACTGGCAACATATCAAACCTTGGTTCACCATGTTCATCAAAATACTCTGGGTATAATAAAAGCGCTGCTTTTCGTGGAAGATATTTACCATCATCATATCCAAGTTCTGCATCTAAACTATATCCCAATGTCCAATGGGTTGGTTTTTTATTTGTTATTTTATCAATTTTCTTTTTCATTCTATTTATAATTTATTCCTCACTATAATCTTCAACATTAATACCAAAGCACCACTTCCACATCAACTTCTGAAACCAATTAAAATGTTGGTCTACTTTAATACTAATATTTGAAATATTGCCACCAATCAATAGCATACTTCCATTAACGATTTTGGAGCAATATACGGTTGCACATTCAATCTTGTCGTAAATCCTATAGTCTATAACTTGTTTATCCATACAATCTTACTCCTCTTAAAATATAATTTTTATTGCTTATCCATATAATATTTTAACAAGCTTTTAAACTCTTCGTTTAGCCTATCCATAGGAGGCTCAAAAGGTTTCATAAAAATAATGTCTTTATATTTAATATGACAAATTCCTTTTTCAAACAACAGAACTGTGTCTCCACCAGTATAATTCAAAAGCAGTACTTCAACCCTTTGCTCAACCCCATATCTATTATAAATTACATAATAAAATTTATAACACGCATAATCAAATGCTCTATATACATCTTTCATATCTTCACCACTTAAAACTTCATTTTTATGTGTTCGATTTCTTCATTAGTCAGAGACATCTGATTGAAACTTGTGCAACCTATAGAATTAAATGCTTCAACAAGTCCATCCCAACTAATTTCAGGATTGATTGTAATTGGTTTAATGGCTGTTTTTGCAAGTTCTATAGATTCTTCGTGTGTATAACCTAGTTTTTCAAAATCTTTTGCATATTCTTCTATACTTAAATCGCAACCGAAATACATTTATCCAACCTCCTAAAAGTATATTTTTATTAATCAATTTGCCCCATAACGCTACCATAGAAATATCTACAATTGTTCAATTCATTATACTTT
>JAFZDT010000198.1 GCA_017561055.1 Erysipelotrichaceae bacterium | reverse complement strand
ATTGTTATCCATCATATATGGTGCAGATATAATATAATCTTCCTTATTATCTTTACTTAATACAATTTGATTATCTACGATACTAATATCATAACCATTGGTATCTAAATTGTAATAGATAGTATGTTGTGCTTCTTTTGATTTAAGAATTACATTTTCTTTTACTTTTTGATGACTCAATTGATATTGTACATCGATATTATCTAGAATATCTTCATATACAACTACTGCACTTACTGCTTTATTAGAAAGTTTTGTATAAGGTTCATCATCAACTAAAAAAGAAACTTTTGATTCATTAAAGTTCGCAATACCCCATTTAATATTCATATTGTCTTCATGGATATGCACTAATGTTTTCTTAGCTTCTTTTGAAAATTTAACTTTCCATTTATCATTCTTGGTATTCTCTAATTCATTATTATCATTATCAACTAAAGTATTATTAATTTCTTGATATACACCATTCTCGTCTAATTCATGTACTTGTGTTTCATAAACTACTGCTTGAGTAGTACCATCATTCATCACAAAATGTTTTACATATTCTTCTCTTAAGGATTCATCTTCATAATCAATATCTTCTTCATTTAATGAATCATATTGGTTATCAAACACATTTACATAATCTTTTTCAAAATCTTCAGAGGAGGTATTTACTGTACTAGTCGTATTATTCTCTAATGCATAAACTGGTTGATACAATATAGAAACTGACATAGCAATACATAAAAACATAACTAAAATTGATTTTATTGTTTTATTAGATTGATGATTTCTTTTAGACATAATAGGATCTCCTTTATGATGCATTTGTCAAATTAATACTATTATACTTGTGTTTTAATGTAAACAAAAAACAGGATTTCTCCTGTTTATTAACGATATTAAATCAATATTCCATTACAATGATCAATTTCATGTTGAATAATTTGCGCTATCCAACCACTAAACTTTTGTTTTTTAGGCACAAAATTTTGATCTAAATACTTTACTTCAATATGTTCATAACGAGTAGTTTTACGTACTCCTACAAGCGATAAACATCCCTCTTCCGTTTCATACGGATCGCTTTTACTAACAATCTCCGGATTCACCATAGCTACATTGATCATACCCATATTGACTACAATAATACGCTTCTTAACACCAATCATATTGGCAGCCATACCTACACAACGATCACGATTTGCGGCTAACGTATCTAATAAATCTACAATGACTTGTGCATCTTGTTTAGTCGCTTTTTCTGACTTTTGTTGTAAGAAAAAGATATCTCTCATAATTGGACGAATCATAAAAACCTCCTACTTTAATCTAAATGTTTTTGGTGCAAAATAATACACCAAAAGTAACGATACAATACAATATACAATGGTAATACCAATCACGATTACTCCAAAATAAATGGAAGAAATTTCCACTGTAAACATATACGCTACTAAATACGTCATTCCCATAACTGCCTGATATATTGGACTTTTCATTTCCAATTGTTCATTAAATGGTTGCAATAAATAATACATCACCAAATAATGCACAGAATAAAATACGGATAAACATAAAACGGTTACTATAATAACTACATATTCTAATATTTGACTTACCCCACCACTTAAAGCATACAATAACGATAATCCAATAGCCAAAACAATTGCAGGACGAATATTAATCGCTACCAAACTCTTCAAACGCAAAGAAAACATCTCCAAGATGGTCTTCCCTTTACGATAAAACGAATAATGTAACATCGCTTTATCACAATTAATAAACATTGCCTTTGTAATTGAATCTCCACGATTGATTAAATACATCACAAACATAAAATACGGTAAAATACCAATTACATTCTGATTAAAAGCATTTCGTGTTGGTTCATGCATAATTATCACAATCCCTAAAGCCACTTCAATTGCTAAAATCAATAACGTAATCCAATTTGTTGCTCGAGTTAATAACTTTTTATGACGTTTAATAAACAAATCATTCAAATACGCATAACCGGTTTTATTTGATGTAATACTTACATCAGTAATCTTTTCATGATAACTCTTCTTTTCTTCTTCCACAAAAGAAGTTTCATCAAACACTACATTTTCTACTCTCAATAGTTTTCGATACAATTGATCATATTTTGGATAAGTGAAGATATACCATAAACAAGGTATAGCTAACAATACTACAATAATGGTAGCTACATAAAATACACCTTCAGTAACAAAGATATCTAAAACTGGACATATTAGAATTAATGCCAAAGAAATACCACAAATAACAAGCTTCAAACTCACCATTATTTTTTCTTTTACCATCGCATCCAGTTTCACAAATAGTGCACATCCAATAAGTTTACAACTCACTACAAACACAGGCACACAAATACAAGCTAACCAACTAAATGAAAACCACTTTGACAAATAGTACATTGAAATAAACAATCCTAACAATTGTTTACCTTGGAAATACATAAACTCAGATAATGCCAAACGTCTAGCATTCATCTTCATAATCATGATGGCGTAATATCTGTCTGTAGATACATCCAATAACGATGTATTTAAAACCGCACCACAAAATGTAAAAAAGAACAAAATATGAAAAAACATCGATAAATCAATTTCTAAACTTTCTGATAAAAGCATAGGAATCAAAATTATCATTAACAAATACAACAATTTCCAAATAAACAAAGTTAATACTTCATAAATAAATGCTAATACTTTCGCAAAGGACTTAATTTTATTGCTAGCATATAAATTACTAGGCAATATATCTTTCAAAAATGGAATTTGTTTTATGTAATATAAAATTGAATTGGTACGATACGTACTCTTTAACATAAAAGCATGTATAAACTCATTCATGTTCATCATCCCTTAACTTTTGAATAATCATCTCTTCAAAAGATTCATGTGTATGACCATTCGCATCCAATAATTCTAATTTTCCATCTTTTAATAAGACAATTTCATCGCATAAATCTAAAGCTAATTCCATAATATGTGTTGAAAAAATTAGAATATGATCTTTTGCCATTTGACGCAATAATTGTTTCATTTCATTCGCTACAACAACATCAAAACTTGTTAATGGTTCATCTAGTAATAATACATTTGGATTTTGAATGATATGTATTAACATCATCATCTTATTCTTCATACCATGAGAATAGTCTTTTAATAAACGATCACAATCATCCGCATCCATATGCATCATTTCAAAATATGCATCCACACTTTGTAAATCTTTTAATTTAGAAAGATTAATATCTATAAAGAAAGTTAAAAACTCTCTACCAGTTAAAAATTCAGGTACTTGTGGAGTAGAAAGAACATAGCCAATATCATCAACTACTAATTCTCTTTCAACACCATCTTCAATTACAAACATCTTACCTTCACATTCTAAATCATGATTCATGCAGTTGAATAAGGTGGTTTTCCCAGCACCATTTCTTCCTAATAAACCATATATCTTTCCTTTTTCAAAGGTAAAATTAACACCCTTTAATACCTTTTTATCATCAAAATTTTTGATAATATTTTCCAATCTTACTTGCATGTTTCCCACATCTCTTTCGTCATATAATTCACTACATTGTTTCGATAGACATCTAATAATGGATAATACTTATTATCTTCCTTATGATGATAAACAAAACCACACTTTGCTTGTACACGAGCTGACTTTTGATTATGTTCATGATGTTGAATCCAAAGCGTTTTAAGTCCCATGTCTTCAAATGCATAGTTCATTAATGCCAAACACGCTTCTGGCATATACCCTTT
>JAFZDT010000197.1 GCA_017561055.1 Erysipelotrichaceae bacterium | reverse complement strand
TAAGTTAGCATCGAAATCTTGGTAAGGTTGTTGAACAGCAACAACTTTAACTTCAGTTTGAGATGCATTGAATTCTTCAACGATTTTGTTTAAGTAATCATTGTGATGTTCAGTATAAGTATGCCATAAAGTAACTTCTACTGGACCTGTTTGGTCATTATTGTCATTTCCACCACAAGCAACTAAGCCTAATGCCATGAAAACAACAAGAACAACTGTTAATAATTTTTTCATGTTAAAAGTTCTCCTTCTCTAACGAATGTAACATATTCGTTTAGATTACTATATCACAATTTATATCGAAAATAATTAATTTCATAAAAAAACATGAAAATTATGAATATTTTTATTAAAAACACAAAAAAAGATGTGACACAAATGCCACATCTTTAAAATGAATTATAAGAAAATATATTTCAATACAAATAATAAAGCTAACACATAAATAAGTGGCGTAACTTTCTTCGCATTTTTAGAACCAACTTGTAATACTACATATGAAATAATACCCAAACAAATACCTTCAGAAATGCTATAGAACAAAGGCATTGCTAAAATACATAAATATGCAGGAATTGCTTCAGAAAGATTTTCACTTGAAAATTTAATTTCAACCACAGATTCAAACATCAAGAAACCAACAAAAATTAAAGCAGGAGCTGTCGCAAATGAAGGAATTGATGTAAACAATGGTGAAAACAATGTCGCAAGTAAGAATAATACACCTGTAGTTACTGCAGTTAATCCAGTTTTACCACCTGCAACTACCCCAGCACTAGATTCAACAAAAGTTGTAACTGTAGAAGTACCAAGTACCGCTCCAACAGAAGTCGCAACCGCATCAGATAATAATGCAGGCTTAATACCAGGAAGCTTTCCTTCTTCATCTAACATTTTGGCTTTTGTACTTACACCAATTAATGTTCCCAAAGTATCAAATAAATCTACAAACAAGAATGAGAAGATAATAACAATAAAGTTAAAAATATTAATTTCCCCAAGATTAATCTTAAAACATTGTCCAAATGTTTCCCCTAATGCAGAGAAGTCCATACTAATAATACCTGCAGGGAATAAACTATAATATCCTAACTCTGGATTTGGAACATAAATACCAAATGTTTGACACAACATCCCCAATGCCCAAGTTACAACAATACCAATTAAAATAGATCCATTCACCTTACGAATATAAAGAATCGCTGTAATTAATACTCCCACAACCGCAAGTAAAGCACAAATACCAGAAGTACTAAAATTTTCAGTAAAACTTGTAATTGTAACAAGCGTTGAAGAATCAACTACTAATCCTGCATTTTGTAATCCAATAAACGCAATAAACAATCCAATACCAACAGAAACGCCTTGCTTGATTGTTAAAGGAATCGCATTAAAGATTGCTTCACGCATATTCGTTAAAGACATGACAATAAAAATAATACCTTCAACAAATACCGCAAATAATGCTAATTGCCAAGAAACACCCATACCTAATACAACAGTATATGTTAAATATGCATTTAACCCCATACCAGCAGATAAAGCAAACGGTAAATTCGCAAGCAACGCCATTAACATCGTACCAATAAAAGACGCTAAACAAGTCGCAATAAGAACCGCATTCGCATTCATACCCGCTTCAGATAAAATACTAGGATTTACAGCCAAAATGTATGCCATTGTCATAAATGTTGTAATACCAGCCGCAATTTCAGTTTTAACTGTCGTGTTATTTTCTTTTAACTTAAACAATTTTTCTAACATATTTCCCCCTATAAATTAATAAAAAATACTTTTTAATTCTAGCACCATTCTTACATATTGTCTTCATAAAAAAAAGTAGAAATTTACATTTCTACCTTTACAATTTTAATACTTCAACATCCATTTGTAACAAATCATACACCTGTTTCTTCGTTACATCAGGATCTCCGCTTGTATAAATACACACACTCGGTTGTTGCAAATACTCATGTGCAATCACATCCACAATCGCATCACAAGAATCATACATCTTCACCGGTAAATACTTTTGAATATATGGTTTCACTAATGGATAATGTGTACAACCTAATAACACACTATCCACTTTATCAACATAATCAATCACTACATCTTTAACTACATTATTTAAAGTAACTTCATCCACTTGATTTTCAATACTAGGCACCCATAAACTTGGTACTACTGGATAAATCGTACAATTTGGAAATAATGATTGAATACTTTGTTCATATACTTTAGACTCAATCGAACGTTTGGTAGCTAACAATAACAAACTAGAAATACATTCATCTTTTAACGCATTACAAGTTAAAGAAATGATATCCACAATCTGCATATCCACAAATTCCTTTTTTAACTTAGGAATCACCGTAGAACATAACGTATTACAAGCAACAATAACTGTTGTAATCCCCCTACTTTGAAACCACAACAAATGCTTTCTAGCAATATTCTCTAATTCTTCAATACTTTTCTCACCATAAGGTGCATTAGCTTGATCGGCAACACATACAAATGAAGTATCCTTCACATACTTCAAAATATGATGCAAAGTCACAATACCACCTAAGCCAGAATCCATGATTCCAATCATTTCTCCACCCTAGCTTCCTCTAAGGATAATTGATTATCCACCAAATACTTCGCTAAATCTTTACCAACATAACGTAAAACATTGGAATTCGGTGTACGGAAAATAAATCCATATTCAGACGCATGTTTTACTAACCATTGATATTGTGGACTCTTTGTAAAAGATACATCCTCTTTAACAATAACACCAAACGTATTACCTAATTGCCATTCATTATGTCCAGGATATAAGAAATACTTATTCACATCTGTAGGACCATATTTTAATAAATACTCATCATATTTCTTAAGTTGTTCTTCATAACTCATATATCCTTGTGTCGCAATTAAGCCACCACAAGTTTCATGATATTCACTTTCCAATAAACTACACATTTGCCCTAACGCTTCATTTGTTTCCTTTGACAATTGCATTGTTCCATTAGAAATTAAACTACGAATCGCACTTACATTTTCCAAATCCTTTGGCACATAACGACCAACTGTATAACGCTCATCCAAGAATGTATCATAACTTGTTGGACGATAAATAAAAATACTTTCCTCATTATAAGAATCTTTATGAGTTATCCAATCTACAATTTCAGCCAAACTATAATCTTCCAAATACAAAGACAACGTTTCAACAGACATATGTTGCAAAATCATATTTACACTAGAAACAATCTCATCCTTAGAAATATCTTTTGCTTGATATACTACATAATACGCCTTTGCATTCAATATTTCATAACCGTCCACTTCCACAAATGGTAAAAACTCTTCTGGACGAATATCATAATCAATTAATAATTGAATATCAGACTTAGACACTGCATCTAAAATTTGTTCACGATTCACATCATCCACATACATATATCGCGCTAATGGATCATAATGTTGACCCATAAACAAATAACAAATGATAAAAAACACAGTCACAAAACCTACAAACAAGGCTCTTTGCTTTTTCATCCGCCATCACCTCACTGCTCTATTATAGCACAATCCTATAATAACCCCATAAAATCCAAACCAAAAATCCAAGCAATCATCGAAAATATACTAAAAATTGTTGTCACCACAACCGCTTGTGATGCAATTTGTTCATCACACTTCATTTCCACTGCCATTGCATAGGAACTAACCGCTGTAGGAGAACCAAATAATACCAATAAACTCATAA
Organism: Erysipelotrichaceae bacterium; assembly: GCA_017561055.1. Taxonomy (GTDB): domain Bacteria; phylum Bacillota_I; class Bacilli_A; order Erysipelotrichales; family Erysipelotrichaceae; genus RGIG4607. The sequence continues at coordinate 3,118 of JAFZDT010000197.1, read as the reverse complement.
GTTCTACATTACGATACCCCATCACAATAGCAATAGATACAAACGCTAATGGCACAAGTACCAAACGAACCATTGCAATCCAATTCAACACTTTTACATTTTTACCCAAAGATGGGAATTCAAAGGTTCCACCTAATACCAATAAAGCTACAGGTGTAGCCATTTGGCTAATATCACCAATCGTTTCCATAACAAACACTGGCAATTGAATACCACTCAATAAAATTGTAAATCCAATAATCGTTCCAATAATCATCGGATTTGTAAGAACACCTTTAAATAATTTTGATACACTCACCGATTCTTTACCATAGTATTCTAATAAAATGGTAGAAATTACATTAAATAATGGTACACAGAACGCAATTAAGACACTAGTTACCGCAACATTATCCATACCATACATATTACCCACCAATGTTAAACCAAATAAGGCAAAGTTACTACGATACATCGCTTGTACAATAGAGCCAACCCTTTTACGATCATGCTCCAATTTACTAACAACAATGCACAAAAGAATACACATCGCAAAAATACAACCAATTGCATAGATAATTAATTTTGGTTGAAAACTAATCGACATATCGGTTTCAATGATATTTTTCATCAACACTGTTGGTATCAAAAACTTAAAAACAATCTTATTCATTTGTTTATAAGCATCCACACTTACCCACTTCAATTGCTTAGAAATATATCCTACAACAATCAATAAACAAATAGGCAATACCACATTTATAGCTACGATAAAACTATCCATACAAACTCCTTTTTATAAATGCAATTCATCACAACGCAACAATTCCACAACTGCTTGCGCTCTTCCTTTAACTTCCAACTTTAACATTACATTTGAAATATGATTACGAACCGTTTTTTCACTAATCTGTAATTGATTCGCTATTTCTTTTGTACTATGATTCATAATCAACAAAGAAAAGATTTCTTTTTCTCGTTTCGTCAATATTTTTTGCACAGTATACCCTCCTAACTACTGTATACTATGCTACTACTCATGCAACACACGATATAAATCACTCGCTACCTGATTAGGCAATATTTCACTTAATTGTTCAATCGTTGCTTCTTTAATCTTTTTAAAACTTCCAAAATGATTCATGAGTTTCTTCTTGCGTTTTTCTCCAATACCACTCACTTCATCTAATATCGATTTCGTCTGTTGTTTTTCTCTTAACTTCTGATGGAAACGAATGGTATATCCATGTACTTCATCTTGCATTCTTGTTAATAAGAAAAACAATTCACTACTTGGTTCAATTGGAAAATATTGCTCATATTCATCAATTAATGCATGTGTACGATGCTTATCATCTTTAACTAATCCTAATACTCTAACATCAACACCTAAAGTAGATAATACTTCTTTAGCCGCATGAATTTGTAAAACACCACCATCGACAATAATTAAATCCGCAAATACATCTTCTTCCTCTATCATACGACTGTATCTACGATAAATAACTTCTTTCATATTCGCAAAATCATCATTCGCATTATGTACTTTATAATGACGATACAAATGCTTTTGTGGTAAACCATCAATAAACACTACACAACCACCCACTGCAAATGCACCAGAAATATGTGAGTTGTCATATAACTCGATACGCGATACATCTTGCTGTAACAATTCGTATAATTGGGACATCGCTTTTTCTTCTTTTAAAAGATGCTCACTTTCAACCACAAACTTTTGTTCCAATTGCTGTTTCGCATTCGCAACAGTCATATCCAAGAATTTCTTATATGCACCTTTAACAGGCTGATGCACCTTAAATGGAACAGTTTCTTGAATCAATTCCATATCCATTTCTTGTGGCAACAATAAAAGATTTGGAGCAGGATGTTCTAAATAATATTGCATCATAAAACTCGTAAACATTTCCAAGGCATCATCATACATTGGTTCTAAACGAAATGCACGATCCAATAATTTTCCATTACGAATAAATAAGCCCTGAATAGCAATATATCCTTTATCACAATAATAACCAAACGCATCAATATCTTTCGTATGATCAAAATCCACCTGTTGTTTCGCAACTACATGACTTAAACTCAATAACAACTCATGATACTTCTTCGCCTGTTCAAATTCTAAATTTTCACTAGCAGTGTCTCTTTTTACAATTAATTCTTTTTCAATCTCTTTAATATCACCCTTTAAAAAGCGAATGATATCTTCTCTCATCTTTTTATAGACACCAGGTTCAATCTCAAATTCACAAGGTCCCAAACACATTCCCATATGATAATACAAACAAACCTTATTCGGCATATGTTTACATCTACGTAATGGAAATAACTCCTGTAATAGTTCTAATGTCTTTCTAGCTGCTTGTACATCAGGATAAGGACCAAAATAACGAGCATCCTTTTGTTTCTTTAAATCACGCACAACTTGTAAGGTAGGATACTCTTCATTAGTTAATCGAATATATGGATAACTTTTGTCATCCATAAAAATAATATTAAAACGCGGACGATATTTTTTAATTAAATTGATTTCCAATAACAACGCTTCTTTTTCACTATTGGTTACTACATAATCAAAATCAACAATGTTAGAAACCAACTTTGTTGTCTTATAATCATGTGCACCACGAAAATACTGATTCACACGATTCTTCAATTTCTTAGCTTTCCCTACATAAATAATGGTTCCATTTTTATCCTTCATCAAATAACAACCACTACTCATTGGTAACGTCGCTAATTTCGCCTGCAATTGATCATTCATAGTTATTCCCTAAATACGACCACCGTCGCACCACTTCCACCTTCACCAGGTCCACCTAAACGATAACTCTTAATATTTTTATTCTTCTTCAACATATCCCAAACTGCTTTACGCAAAGCACCCGTTCCATGCCCATGAATAATACGTACAAAAGATACATTCATCAACAAAGCATCATCCAAATACTTATGCAATTCACGCATCGCTTCTTCTACACGCATACCAATTAAATTACATTCAATAGAGAATGACTTCTGTTTATTTACATAAACCGTACTCTTCTCTTTTTTCACTTTTTTCACATGTTCCTTACGCAAGCCATCTTTACTAACTTTCATACGAATACCATTACAT
>JAFZDT010000196.1 GCA_017561055.1 Erysipelotrichaceae bacterium | reverse complement strand
ATGCCTTTGGATATGGATAAAGAAGTTACTTCTTTGGTTAAAGGAGATACGTTAAGCTGTTCCATTGCGGCAGCCAGTATTTTAGCTAAAGTTACAAGAGATCATATCATGTATGAGTTAGATGAAAAATATCCACAATATGGCTTAGCTAAACACAAAGGATATCCAACCAAAGCACATTTAGAAGCATTAGAAACCTATGGTGTTTTGGATATTCATCGTAGAAGTTATGGACCTGTTGCGAAGTGTTTACAACAACAAATGAGCATGGATTTAGATTAGCGCTACATTAGTAGCGTTTTTTATTGTAATTTTATAAAAACTATGTAAAATATTAAATGTTTATAAATAGGAGAAATTAAGTATGGATATTATCTTTTTAGTTATAGGTATCTTTTTCTTAGTTAAAGGTGCTGATTTATTTGTAGATGGGGCAAGTTCTATTGCTTCAAATATTAAAATTCCAACAATCATTGTTGGTTTAACAATTGTAGCATTTGGTACAAGTGCTCCTGAAGCAGCTGTTAGTATTACTGCTGCATTAGCTGGTTCAAATGAAATTGCGATTAGTAATGTTGTTGGATCTAATATTTTTAACTTGATGATGGTTGTAGGTGCTGCAGCTATGATTATGAAAATGCATGTACAAATAAGTATTATTAAAGAAGACTTCCCAATTTTAATTGTAGCTTCTTTATTATTAGTTGTTTTCTGTTTAACTGGAAGTTCAATTTCACGTATTGAAGCAATTATCTTCTTGTTAGGTATTATTGCTTATGTTGTACGTTGTGTTATGACTGCATTAAAAGATCGTGATAATTTAGAAGTTGAACCTGCTAAATATAGTACAATTATGGCTGTTCTATTAGGTATTTTAGGTATGGCAGGTATTGTATTAGGTGCTGATTTTGTTGTTGATGGTGCTAGTTCTATTGCGAAAGCATTAGGTGTTAGTGAAACAATGATTGGTTTAACTATTGTATCTATTGGTACATCTTTGCCTGAATTTGTAACAAGTGTTGTTGCGGCTAGAAAAGGTGAAGTTGATTTAGCATTAGGTAATGTTATTGGATCAAACTTATTTAATATTTTGTTTATTTTAGGTTTATCTGGAACTATTATTCCAATTCCATTTGCTAGCAGTATGAATATTGATATTTTCATTATGTTAGGTTGTACATTGTTTGTATATCTAATTGCGAAGACTAAAAAATCATTTGGATTTGCTAGTGGATTGGTTATGGTGTTATTAAATATTGCATATTTAGTATTTGTTTGCATTAGAGCGTAGGGAAAATTAAAAAAGTTGGCGTATATATAAGTAGGGGGGATAAAATGAGAAACCGTATTTATGCATACGCCAAAAAATATAATGGAGATTATTACAAAATTAGAAGTGCATTACAGCAGGATGAGGCGTATGAAAAAATGGATTTTGATGAAAATTTCATTACCATTTATGATGAAGCGTATCCTGCTTGTTTTTTACAATTGAAGTACCCACCATTTATTTTGTTTTATGAAGGTGATGTATCTTTATTGAAAGATCCTTTAATTGCAATCGTTGGTGGAAGATTGTATGTTAAAGAAGGCAAAGAAATGACGATTCTATTGACTAAAGAATTAAGTAAACGATATACTGTCGTTTCGGGTATGGCTAAAGGTATTGATGCTATAGCTCATATGAATGCCAAAAGAACGATAGGTGTTTTGGGACATGGTTTAGATATAGTCTATCCAAAAGAAAATGAACAGTTATATGCCTATATGAAACAATATCAATTATTGATTACCGAATATCCAAAAGGAGTTCGTCCGCAGAAGTTTTATTTTCCATTTCGCAATCGTTTAATTGCAGCTTTGGGAAGTAAAATTGTAGTTCCTAGTTGTCAAGAAAAAGGTGGAACGATGGTAACTGTTAATGAAGGATTACGTTTAAATAAAGAAATTTATACAGTTCCTTATAGTTGGCATGTTACGTATGCACAAGGATGTAATCATTTAATTGAACAAGGTGCAAATATGATTTTGTCTAAAGAAGACATAGAAGATATCTGAAAAAAAGTTTTGACAAACTATAAAAAAGAGAATACCTTAAAATATAAGATGACAGGAGTGAAATAATGAAGAGTTTAGTAATTGTAGAGTCACCAGCAAAATCAAAGACTATTGAAAAATATTTAGGAAATGACTTTATAGTGACTTCTAGTAAGGGGCACATATGTGATCTTGCGATTAAAGGAAAAGATGGATTAGGTATAGATGTTGATAATGATTTCCAAACTACTTATACCATTAATAAAGATAAAAAAGATACAATGCGTGATTTAAAGAAGTTGGTAAATAGTGTCGATACTGTTTATTTAGCAACTGACCCTGATAGAGAGGGAGAAGCTATTTCTTGGCATTTAGCTAGAGAATTAGGAATCAATGTTGATGATCATAATCGTGTTGTATTCAATGAAATTACAAAGAATGCTGTTTTAGATGCATTTAAAGAACCAAGACAAATTGATATGGATTTAGTGCGTTCTCAAGAAACGCGTCGTATTCTTGACCGTATTATTGGTTTTAAATTGTCTAAATTATTAAATAGTAAAATTAAAAGTAAATCGGCAGGAAGAGTACAAAGTGTTGCTTTAAAGCTAATTGTTGAACGCGAAGATGAAATTAAAGCGTTTGTTAGCGAAGAATATTGGAGTATTCATGCGAACTTTGAATATAAACGTAAAAAGTTTGTGGCAGATTTAGCAAAATATAACAATGAGAAAGTAGCGGTTTCTTCTAAAGAAGAAGTGGATGCTATTATTGCAAGTTGTACAAATCCATTTGTGGTTACAAGTGTTAAAAAACAAGTGAAGAAAAAAGGTCCTAAGCCTCCGTTTATTACTTCTTCTTTACAACAAGAAGCAAGTACAAAATTAGGCTTTAGTGCCAAAAAGACAATGCAAATTGCACAAAAGTTATATGAAGGTATTAACATTAAAGGCGATTTAACAGGGTTAATTACCTATATGCGTACTGATTCTACACGTTTAAGTAATCAATTTATGGCGCAAGCTAGAGATTTGATTGTAGATACATATGGTAAAGAATATGCGGGATTCTACCAAAGTAAGAAGAGTGATAATGCTCAAGATGCGCATGAAGCCATTCGTCCAACCCATTTAGAGTATAATCCTGAAGAAATTAAAGATTCATTAACAAACGATGAATATAAGTTATATGCATTTATCTATTATCGTGCTATTGCTGCTTTAATGGCTGATGCCAAAGTAAATACGGTTAGTGTTACTTTATCTAGCAATGGATATGATTTTGTAAGTACAGGAAAAGAATTGACGTTTGATGGTTATTTGAAAGTGTATGGTAAATATGAATCAAATAAGGATGAATTATTGCCAGAATTAGTAGAAGGACAACCATTAGACAGTACATTAGTGGATGGTAAACAACACTTTACAGAACCACCTTTACGTTATAGTGAAGCTCGTTTAATTAAAACGTTAGAAGAATTTGGTATTGGTAGACCTTCTACATATGCCATGATTATTGATACAATTCAAGCTAGAGGTTATGTAACATTAGAAAAACCATCTGATGGTAGTAAGACAAAGGTATTTATACCAACTGAACAAGGTGAATTAACTTGTCGTAAGTTAGATGAATTCTTTGCACAAATTATTAATGTTATGTATACAGCGAATATGGAAACGGAATTAGATGAAATTGCTGAAGGTGATCGTAATCATATTTCGTTATTGCGTTCTTTCTGGGATACTTTTATTCCACTTGTAAATCATGCGTATGAACATATGGAAAAGAAAGAATTAGAGAAGACAGGTGAGGT
>JAFZDT010000195.1 GCA_017561055.1 Erysipelotrichaceae bacterium | reverse complement strand
GAGATAGAGGAGCATTTAGAAGAGTTGGCCTATGAAGATGGGTTTGAAGATGGTGAAGAAAGTGGGATTCAGAAAGGGCTTCAGCAAGGGATTCTAAAAGTTATATCATCAATGAGAGGTAATGGAATGAGTATAGATGAAATATCTAGGATTACGAATATATCGATTGATGAGATTATGGAAATAGTTAAGGACTGTTAAAAACAGTCCTTTTGTAGTTTTTTAAATAGGATACCTGTAGCATAAGCATCAGCGTAGGCTCTATGTTGGTTGTTGTTTTGAATGTTGTAATAATTGCATAGAGTACCTAGTTTGTGGTTTTGGATTGGATAAGGCTTAGGTATGCGTTTAGATGCTATGCGGTAGGTACAATAGAATGTATGATTTTGTAAGATGGTACTTCCGCTATAATGAATAAATTTTAAGTCAAATAAGAGATTATGACCGATAATTGGTAAATCTTCTAGGAATTGGTCAAAGTCTTCGATGACTTGTGCAATTGTAGGCGCATCTTTTACCATTTCATTGGTAATACCATGTACTCTGATTGTGTTGTAGGGTATATTGCATTCTGGATTGATTAATGTTTCAAAAATGGCAATTGGTTGATTGTTTTTGAATTTAACGGCTGAAAGTTCAACAATGCGATCATATTCTCCATTTAATCCTGTTGTTTCAGTATCGACTACAACAAAATCGGTAATGTTTGGGATAGAACTGGATATATGAGTATAGGGCATGGTTGTAGCTCTAGTGATTGTGGAATAGGGATTTATATTGATTTTGTGCATGGGAATCTGTTCTAGCATAAATAGTACCTCGATTTTTTATTATTATAGCATAAGAAAAGTGGATGTAAGTTTTACATCCACGTGATTTTGTTTTCGGTACCATTTTTGATGCGTTCTAGATTTGCACGATGACGATAGATCATCAAAATGGTTAATAGAATCGTTGCGAAAATAGTAGCTGTGGTATCAATGGTACATAGTACATAGATACTGCTTGTTATACCAAAACAAATACTAGAAATAGAAACAATTTTGGTAAAGTATAAGACCATTAGGAATATAATTAATGGCAATAAGTAAATGAAGTGATCATGGAAAGTGAATGCTGAGATACCAAATAGATAACCAAAGGTTGTGGCTACAGCTTTACCTCCTTTAAATCTTGCGAATAAAGGATAACAATGTCCAATTGCGGCTGCACAGCCTGCTAAAGAGCTACATACATTCGCATGTTCAAATTTTGAAGTGATGGCGATAGCTAATACCACTTTTAATACATCCAATACCGCAACGGCTAGTCCAGCTTTTTTACCTAAAACTCTACCCGTATTGGTGCCGCCTAGATTACCACTTCCATGTTTTCTAACATCCGTATTGTAGAATACTTTTCCAATCACTAAAGCAAAGGGAATAGAACCTAATAGATAGCCTAATACAATGGATAGAATATACATAATTATCTCTTAATGGCTTGAATGACAATGCATCCAGGCCCTCCATGTAACATTAAGCTAGGAGAAAGTTCAAATAATTCAAATGTTGCATTCGCAAATTGTTGTTTGATTTGTTCTAAGGCTTCTTTGGCTTTTTCGTATACACCAGCATGAGATACACTGATTTGATAGTCTTCATTTACACCATGTTGTTTCATGTTTTTGATGATTTCATCAAGTGCTTTTTTAATAGTACGTGTCATAGTCAATAATTCAATCTTACGACGATCTTCAGATAAGGTAAGTGTAGGTACAATTTTCATAAATCCTGCCGCATTTGCTGCAATAGGTGATAAACGACCACTACGTTTTAAGAAAGTAAAGTTAGTTGGAATGACATATGATAATGAATTTTGAATCGATGTACATAATTCATTTTTAATATCTGTAATTGTTTTTCCTTCATTTTTTAGTGTGTTTGCTTTATCTACTAAATAATGAAAAGCACCAGCTAAGGTTTGGGTATCGATAATATGAATATGCTCATTTTTATCTAAACTGTTTTTAGCTCCAACCGCATTGCTATAGGTTCCACTTAGTCCATCCCCAACCGTTAACATAACAATTTCTTCATCTGTTGAAGTAAACGTATCTAATATTTCTCCAATAGCTGGTTGTGAGGATTTAGGAATTGCACCTTGTACAATTTGAGATAATAGTTTATCAGATGTGATTTCATCATAGTCTTTATAACTTTTTCCATTCAACGTTACAGCAACAGGTAGAATGGTAAAACCTTTAGAATTAGCTTCTTTTGTAGAATATAAACAAGACGAATCCGCAATAATTTTCATAATTTACCTCCATTCTAGAATTTAGAGTTAAATAATAACATTCTAAATAGAATACGTTACTACATTACCATATATTGAAAACTTTGTAAATTATGGATTTTGTAAGAATTTAACTTTTTTGTATGATAGGGATTTGTGATAAAATACATACTGGTGATACATATGAACAATAAGACATTAACTTTTTATAATGAACATACACAAGATTTTGTAGAGGGTACTGTAACGGTTGATTTTCATGAAGTACAAGATCGTTTTTTACAATATGTAAAAGAGGGTAGTTATTTATTGGATTTTGGATGTGGAAGCGGTCGAGATACGAAGTATTTCTTGGATAAAGGGTATCGAGTGGATGCGATTGATGGAAGTGTTGAACTTTGTAAGTATGCAAGTGCATTAACGGGTATTGATGTACAATGTATGTTGTTTCAAGAGTTTGAAGTAGTGAATCGCTATGATGCGATTTGGGCGAGTGCATCGTTATTGCATTGTCAATATGATGATTTGGATGATGTGTTTGCGAGGGTTTATAGAGCGTTAAAAGAGGATGGTATTTTCTATTGTTCATTTAAATATGGTGATTATCAAGGATATCGTAATGAACGTTATTTTACCGATTTAGATGAACAAGAATTTATGAAGTTTATAGCTGGTAAGTTTGAAATTGTGGATCAATGGATTAGTGAAGATGCACGCAAAGATGTGAAGCAATTGTGGTTGAATAGTATTGTTAGAAAGAAATAGGGTGTTATCGAATAGATAACACCCATTTTTTTGTTAGATATCTAAAAGTTTTAATAATGCATGAACATAAATTTCTGTTTGCATTAATAATTCATCAATTTTAGCAAATTCATCATTGTCATGCATATGTGCATTTTCAGCATCTGGGAACATACCACCAAAGGCAATTGTATTCTTAATACCTTTTGCATAAGTTCCGCCACCCATAGTAATAGGTTTATTTACAGTATCACCAGTTACTGTAACATAAGCGTCTACTAATGTTTTGATTAATGTAGAATCTGGTGCGAAGAATAGTGGTTCTACACCTCTAGCTAAGTTTAATGTAGCACCTTTGCAATTTTCTAACATTGGTTTTGTAATGTTTTCAGAGTGCATTGTTACTGGGAAACGAATGTCAATTGAACCAGTAATTTGGTTACCTTCTTGACGGATAACACCGATATTTAATGTTAATTCACCATATGCATCTTTGAAGTTAATGCCTAAACCAGCACCATCAGTACTTTGAGCAAATGTGTTGTAGTAGAATTCTACAAATGGATCTTTACATTCCGCATGATATAATCCTAAGATTGCTTTGTTTACAGCATTTACACCTTCTTCTGGAGTAGAAGCATGTGCACTTTGTCCATAAACTGTTAAATGATTATTTTCTAATTCATATTGAATGTTGTTGTCTGTATAGTATTTTTCTAATAATTCTTTATTGTAAGAATCAGCTAGTAAATCTAAAGTTACTTTATTAGGAACGATATTACCAGCAATACCAGAATACATATTGGTAATAACGTTAGATACACAAGTAAATGTACCTCCAACCATTCCTTTTTCACCATGTACACCAGGGAAGCTTCCATCAGGTGTAAAGCCCCAATCTACATGTCCTTCTTTTTTAACATAGTAGTCTAAACATTTAGAACCTGTTTCTTCATTACATCCCATGATTAAACGAATACGTTTGTTTAAATTTGGACGTAATTGTTTAACGATTTGTAAAGCGGCCATAGAACAACAAACAGGCCCTTTATCATCGCTACTACCACGACCATATAATTTGTTTCCATCACGTGTTAATGTGAATGGATCTGTTTTCCAACCATCAGATACTGGTACAACATCTAAGTGTCCAATTACCCCAATTAATTCTTCACCTTCACCAATTTCGGCATAACCACAATAATTATCTAAGTTTTTTGTTTTGAAGCCATATTGTTCACAAAGGTTTAAAGCAGCTTCTAAACAATCCGCATTGGCTTTACCAAATGGATACTTAGCATCACTTGTATCTAAAACACTAGGATAAGATACTAATGTTGTTAAGTTTTCAATGATTTGATTTTCATATGTTTTTACAAGATTTTTGATTTCCATAAGAAATACCCCCAACTTAATATATCTATTATAAGAAATCTTTCCTAAGATAACAATTATAAAATGTGGTAAAATGATACACGAGTTAGGAGGAAAAGATTATGGCAATGATTTTTTATAGCAAAACCATGAGTAGAGATGCTTTAGTAGCTGCAGTATTGCGCATGGAATTTGGTAATCCTCCTATGCTATGTAAAGATGCGAAAGGGAAACCATACTTAAAAGATTGTAATAAATATATTAGTATTTCGCATAGTGATGAATATGTTGTGGTTGCGCTTGCGGATAGTCATATTGGTGTTGATATTCAACGTATTTGTTATAGAGAAAAGATTTTGTCTTTGTTTGCGGATGATGAACTCGTAGAGTCTGCGACATTGTTTACACGTTTATGGACCATGAAAGAGAGTTATGGGAAATATTTGGGGTGTGGTTTAAGTAAAGAAGTTTTAATGAAAGATTTTTCAAAGTATATGCATGATGAATTATTTATATATGATAAGAAGTTCTTTTGTGTAAAGGAAATTGATGATTTTATTTGTACCAGTTGTACAAATGATGATACAATACATTATGTTTGTATAGGGGGATAGAATATGAAGGGTTTTATTATTCCAGAAGGATATCATTCATATTTAAATTTAAAGAAAACAGAACTTGCGATTAAGCATGTGAAGGATTTCTTTGAAAGAGAATTAACAGTACAATTAAATCTAGTGCGTGTTTCTGCACCTTTATTTGTAACACCTGAATCGGGGTTAAATGATAATTTAAGTGGTGTAGAAAAAGCGGTTAATTTTAAATTAACGGGTCAAAATAATCAAGAGGCAGAAATTGTACATTCTTTAGCTAAATGGAAACGTTCGGCTTTAGGTCGTTATGGTTTTAAAGATGGTGAAGGTTTATATACGGATATGAATGCTATTCGTAAAGATGAAGAAGTGGATAATATCCATTCTGTCTATGTCGATCAATGGGACTGGGAAAAAATTATTGCGAAAGAAGATCGTACGGAAGAAACATTAAAGAAAACAGTGCGTGCTGTATATGAAGCATTAAAAGTAACAGAAAAGTATGTAGATAATAAATATGATATTAAACCAATTTTACCAAATGATATTTATTTTATTACGACACAACAATTAGAAAATATGTATCCATTTGATACTCCTAAAATGCGTGAATATAAGATTGCGAAAGAAATGAAAGCGGTCTTTATTATGCAAATAGGGGATACTTTGGGTTCTGGTCAAAAACATGATAGTCGCTCTCCTGACTATGATGATTGGAAATTAAATGGAGATATTATTGTATATTATCCAGTATTGGATATTGCCTTAGAATTATCAAGCATGGGAATTCGTGTGGATGAACATTCTTTAGTTGAACAATTAGAAAAAGCAGGATGTATGGAACGTTTACATATGCCATATCATCAAGCAGTGTTGAATAAAGAATTACCATATACGATTGGTGGCGGTATTGGACAATCTCGTATTTGTATGTTCTATTTACGTAAAGTTCATATTGGAGAAGTGCAATGTTCTTTGTGGCCTAAAGAGGTTATGAAAGAAGCGGAAGACAATCATATTATCTTATTATAAAAAGAGGCTAATCAAATGATTAACCTCTTATTTTTGTATATAAAGTACTTACAAAGAATGCACAAGCAATTTGATCACCAAGGAATGGTAATAAAGGTAATAGATCTTGTTCCTCTTTGTTGGTAATTTTATGTAGTAAGATGCCAAATAAGTAATGCATATCAATATTGGATAATTCATCCTTGATGGTTGTTAGTTTGGATAATAAAGTTGGTAAATATTCTTTAATATCATAGATATCTAATGTTTGATATGGTTCTAATAGAATTTGTATCATTTCTTCAATGGTGTATTCTTGTAAAGAATCAATATTGAAATATTTCGCACATTTTTCGAGTAATGCTAGGATATAGTCTTCATCATTGGTATATTTTACTAGATTATTCATCGCGTCAGTAAATGGTGATTTTGACTTAATGGATAATACTTTTTTTGATGGATTGATAATATCTGCATGTTGTAATTTAAGTGCTAGAGCTTTAGTAATTTCTTTTACCAATTCTTTATTGGTATTTGGTATAAAGGTATAGTAGGTTCCTTTACGTAATTGTAAAGCTCTTAAAGTATCTAAATAACCAATTTGTCGAATGCGTTGTAAATGGTCATTGTTGAAGTTGAACATAATACCAATGTCTTGTGATGGACGAATGGTTAAAATATTTGGTTGATATTCATATTCTGGATGATCAATTTTTGGATAGTTCAAATCTACAACGACAAGTTCTTCGGCACCTAAACGCAATGCGAATTGGATAGGGGTATTATCATAATAACCACCATCAATGTATTCTTTTCCTAAAATGGTTTGTACAGGAAATGCTGGGAAACAAGCAGAGGTTGCTAGTAAGTATTCAGGAAAAGTTCCTTCTTCCATTTCATCTAAAGTGATTTCTACACCATGTAATGATGGATAAGAAGTACATACACAACCATAAGTAATATTGTTTTCTCTTATTTTATTAGCATCTGCTTTTGTTCTTACTAAGTTTTGTAAAGGTGTTGTATCAGCACCAAAATCTTTGACATAGCTTTTTAAAAACGATGTAATTTTGGTTTTATTGGCCATAATATTATCTAAAGAAAAACTCATGTCTGGTAAATAATTAACTACCTGTGTGATGTCCATGTTTTTCCATAAGTCTTTTAAGAATTCAAATTCTCTTTGAGCGATTAAAGCACCATTTAGTGCACCAATAGAAGTTCCAACAATAATATCAAATGTATATCCAGCTTCTACTAATGCTTGATATGCCCCAACTTCATAGGCACCACGGCTTCCGCCTCCACATAAAACTAAAGCACGTTTCATGTATATCCCTTCTTTCTATGGGTATTGTATCATGAATTTAGGTTTTCATACATTTATAAATTTGGTATAATGTAAACATTGAAAAGGAGTTGTTATTTATGATTAAAGGTAAAATTACTATGGCAAATGGTGAAGTAATTCCATTTGAATTATATCCAGAACATGCCCCAAAAACAGTTGAAAACTTTGTTAAATTAATTAATGATAAGTTCTATGATGGTTTAACATTCCATCGCGTGATCCCTCATTTCGTATCTCAAGGCGGTTGTCCTAGAGGAAATGGTACAGGTGAATTGAGTTATACAATTAAGTGTGAAACAGCTGGTAATCCTTTAAAACACGTTGTAGGTGCTATGAGTATGGCACATCGTGGTAAAGATACTGGTAGTTGTCAATTCTTTATTGTACATGATCCTCAACCTCATTTAGATGGTGTACATACAGTATTTGGTCAAGTGACTGATAATATGAAGGCTGTACGTGCTATGCGTAATGGTGATGTTATGGCTAAAGTGGAGATTGTTGAATAATGAAAAAATATGGTTTGCCATTATTGATTATTATTGTCGGATCATTTTTAGTGCAATTAATAAGTAATTTTTTAAATTTTACAGGTGCTAATGAGATTTGTACAGTATTGAGAGTGATGGTAGTATTTTCTTTTGGTTTGAGTTTGTGTCAAAAGAAAAGACGTAATCAAAATAATTGGGTTAAGAAGTTAGTCATTGCTTTCTTTGTGTTTTTCCTAATGTGTTGGGAAATGGGATATTTTGTATTCCCAGGTATTAAAAGTATTCTAAATTTCCTTAATTTAACGAGTTTTGGTTATAATTTGTTGTATGTATATTGTGGTTGGGCGTTTTTTGATTAATGAAACGGTTTACATTGGCTTTTTATTTCGAGATAGATATGATACAATTGTACGCGTGTAAATTTAGGAGGAAAAGACAATGGCTAAATTAACAATGAACGACTACAGTGCTAAACTTCAAGAAATGAAGTGGGAAGCTCACAATAAAGAATGGTT
>JAFZDT010000194.1 GCA_017561055.1 Erysipelotrichaceae bacterium | reverse complement strand
GTCGCGATTCCCTGACCATAATCAAAATAAGGAGGAAAATTGAATATGAGAAATAAAAGGGTGAAACGAATTTGTTTCATTGGTATTGTTGCTGGGATTTATGCTGTAACAACCATTCTTTTAGCACCAATTTCATTTGGTAACATTCAATGTCGTGTATCAGAGGCATTGACATTATTAGCACTATTATCACCGGATGCGATTTTAGCAGTTACGTTGGGTTGTGCAATTAGTAATGTAGTGAGTGTTATGATGGGAGCGAGTCTAATTGGTTTTGTAGATGTGATTGTTGGAACAATTGCGACATTCTTTGCGGCAGTGATTACTTATCAATTCCGTAATGCTAGACTTAAAAATATTCCTATTATTTCAGCTTTAGCACCTGTTATCTTTAATGGAGTGTTTATCGGGGCAGAACTTGCATATGTATTAGCACCTGCTAATTTCTATATGATGTTTTGGGTATTTGGCTTAGAAGTAGCCATTGGTGAAGCGATTGCTTGTTTTGTATTGGGTGTTCCACTAGCGTTGCGTTTAGAGAAGCTAAAGGTAATGGAAAAATTAAAATTATAGTTTATAATAAAGGGCGTAAGCCTTTTTATTTTGGGGGTATTGTATGCGAGGATTAGTTTTAGAAGGTGGAGGAATGCGTGGTATTTTTACTGCGGGAGTTCTGGATGCCTTTTTGGATTTAGGGATTGAATTTGATCAATGTGTTGCGATTTCAGCAGGCGCATTAAATGGGATTTCATATCTTTCTAAACAAAGAGAAAGAAATTTACGAGTGATGAGAAATTATCAAAGTGATCCTAACTATATTAGTGTGAAAAACTGGTTATTTAAAGGCTCAATTTTTAATATGGAATTTTTATTAGAAACGATTCCTGAAAAGTTGGATCCAGTGGATCATGAAGCTTATAAGAAAAATCCTTGTAAGTTATATGCGGGTATTTTCGATATTGAAAGTGGGGAATTGTTATTTCCAGAAATTAAGGATACGAAAGCAGATAAATTGTATTTACAAGCTGCGGCATCTTTACCACTTTTAAGTAAAGTAGTTAATATCAATGGTCATAAATATTTAGATGGTGGTATTTGGGATTCGTTTGGATTGGATTTTGCAGTTCAAAATGGTTGTGATAAAGTGGTTGTTATTAATACTCGAGATAAAGAATATCAAAGAGGAAAAGAGAAAACATTGCCATTAATGAAAGTGGTGTATCGTAAATATCCTAAATTAATTGATGCCATTGAAAATCGTCATGTTCGTTATAATCAAGCAGTAAAAGAGATGGATGAAATGGCTGATAAAAAAGAATTGTTATTGATTCGTCCTGTTAATAAAGTGAGTGTTTCTAGAACGGAGAAGGATCAAGAAAAATTAGCGGCTTTATATCAAGAGGGATATGATATCGTAATGAGTAGAAAAGAAGAAATCTTAGCTTATTTGCAATAAGCTAAGATTTTTTTTCCTATTTGACCCATTAATTCATAATTGCCTTCAATGATATCTGAATAAATAGATGCTCCAATATAATAACAAGTATCTTTTACATACAATAAACCACAATCGTGTAGTAAATAATCCAATTCTCCTGTTTTATGTAGGAAGGTGATAGGAGTATCGATGTAGCGTAGAATCATTTGGTTATCTTGTTGAAGGGATAAGATGTCTAAGGCTACTTGGCATAAGTCGTCATTTAAAATTTCTTTATGATGTAACATGCTATAAATATCACACATATCTTGTTGGCTTGTATAGTTTTGTAATCCACTTTCAAAATCTAACATGCAACGTTGTAATTTTGTATTTGGTAAATGTAATTGTTGGATATAGGTATTGATGGTATCCATACCAACGTGTCTAATTAATGCATTGGTTGCGGTATTATCCGATACAATAATCATCCATTTCATCAAATCGTAAATGGTCATATCCATTGGCTCTTTGATGATAGTTGAATCGTCTAGGATGTATTCTTGTGGGATATGGATTTTAGTAGATAAAGAAAATTTGTTATTGCGAATTTCCTCTAATACACATGTCATGATATAAACTTTGATTAAAGATGCAGAAACTATTTGTTTATCTTTTTGTTGTGTTAGGATTGTTTGTTTATGTGTGATATCATATACATAAAGACAAACATCGTCTGTATAGTTTTGTAATAAATGTTGCATAAATTTCACCTGCATTTATTATAGCAAATTTAGGAGGTATAGATATGGAAATTGTTATTATTCGTCATGGGGATCCTGATTATTCAATTGATTCTTTAACTGAAAAAGGAAGAATTGAAGCTGCTTTATTAGCAGATAAAATTAGTAAAATGGACGTGAAAGCATTTTATTGTTCACCATTAGGTAGAGCGAAAGATACTGCAGAATATACTTTAAAGAAAATGAATCGTGAAGCTGAAATCTTGGATTGGTTACATGAGTTTAAAGGAAAAGTACAATTGCCAAATGGACGTGTGCGTGGTAGTTGGGATATTATGCCTTCTATGTGGGCCAATGATGAACGTTATTATACAGATGAATGGTGTAAGACGGAATTGATGACTACAGTAGGTAATGTAGAAAGTGAATATGAAATTGTTAAAAAGGGTTTTGATGATCTTTTAGCAAGACATGGATATGTACGTGATGGACATATCTTTAGAGTTGAACAAGGACATCATGATCGTATTGTTTTATTCTGTCATTATGCAGTTGGTGCTGTGATGACAAGTTATTTAATGGGTGTTTCGCCAATGGCTTTTTTACAAAATGCAGTTGCTTTAACTACTTCTATGACTATCTTTGCCTCTGAAGAAAGAGAAAAAGGTATCGCATCCTTTAGAATGTTGTGTTATGGCGATACTGGACATTTGTATGCGGGAAATCATGAACCTAGTTTCGCAGCTAGATTTTGTGAATGTTTTGAAGATGAAGATCGTCATTAATTGATTAATGGGAGGAATAAAGTATGAGTTATGATCCATGGCAAAATGCAATCACTAAAAATGGATATCCATGTGATGAAGTGATAAGTGCATTACAAAAATGTCTTCGTAGAGGTTTAGAAGAAGAGGCTTGTATGTTTGCGTATGAGCTATATCTAACTTCTCCAGAGTTAGAAGATAAATTATGGTCAAGATTATTAACAATATCTGTTGAGGATGTTGGTATGGGAAATCCGATGGCTAGTGTAATTATGAATAATTTAAATCAAATGCGTAGAGAATTTGATTATCAAGCAGTCGATCGTCCATTATTCTTTGTGCATGCCATTCGCGTATTGTGTTCAAGTAATAAAGATCGTTCAAGTGATGTATTAAAAAATTTGGTCATGAAGCGTATTGAGAATCAAGATTTGTGTGAAATTCCTGATTTTGCATTGGATATGCATACACGTCGTGGTCAACAAATGGGTAGGGATGTGCATCATTTCTTAAATGAAGCAAGTAAAGTAGTTCCTGAATTGGAAGTTGAAAATGATTATAAAGAACGTTTGAAGAAATATTTGTAGGTGAGAGTATGAGAGATTTTATCATTCCTTTTGCATTGGGGGACATTCCAGCAAGAATTCGTTGCCCTAAAGAAGAGGGTAAACATCCTGCAATGTTGTTATTGCATGGGTTTACAGGATTTAAAGAAGGCGATGGCAATTTGTATGAACTATTGGCTGAACGTTTAGTTGATAAAGGTTTTGTGGTATTACAAATGGATTTTTGTAGTTGTGGCAATAGTACAGTTAGTAAAACGGAATTTACTTTAGAACATATGTGTGCGGAAACACTACATGCAGTAAATTATTTAAAAAGCTTAGATTGTGTAGATGAAAAGCGTATAGGTTTAGTAGGACATAGTATGGGTGGTCGTATTGCTTGTATGATTAGTAGTGATGATATTCATAGTATTGTGTTATTAAATGGTGCGGTTGGTAATAAATATCGTGCACCTTGGTTTTTTAAAGAAAATATGTATCGTATGCAAGAAGAAAGTCGTTTAACAGGTAAAACGGGCTTTTGGAAAACACCTGAACAATGGGTTGATATTTATCAATGTACTTTTGAGTCATTAGAAAATAGTGATACTGATGCAATTTTAGATTATAAAGGGAATTTATTAATTGTTTATGGTGAAGAAGATCCAACGGTAGATAATCGTGTGTCAAAAGAACTATATGCACGATGTGTAAATGTTAAACGTGATATTATAGGCATTCCTGGTGCGAATCATACCTTCCAAGCAAAGACTTTGGATTATACGATTTATAATTATACAATGGATCAATTTGTTCCTTGGATCGTAGAGAAAATGAAAGAGTAATTTGATTTACTCTTTTTTATATTATTGGTACAATATACATGAGGTGATTATATGAAAAAAGTAATTGCAGTTGTAGAAGATGAAAAAGATCTTAATGAATTGGTAAAACGTTACTTAGAAAAGGAAGGATATGAAGTTCGTTCCTATTATACATATGATCAAGCACAAGCGCATGTTAATGATGATGATGTACATTTGTGGTTATTGGATATTATGTTAGATGATAAGAGCGGATTTGATTTAATTGAAGAAATTCGTAATCGTACGCGTGATGTACCTGTTGTCTTTATGTCAGCTCGTGATAAAGAATTTGATCGTATCATTGGTTTAGAAAAAGGTAGTGATGATTATATTACGAAGCCTTTTAGTATGAAAGAAATGGTATTGCGTGTAAATAACATTATGAAACGTACATATCGTAGTGATATGCGTACAGAAGTGGATGGTTATGAAATTGATGATACACAACGTAAAGTATTCTTTAAAGGTGAGTTAATTGATTTAACAACTTTAGAATATGATTTGTTGTTATTCTTTGTTAAAAATAAAGAAAAACCATTTACACGTGAACAAATCTTGAATCATGTTTGGGGATATGATTCTTTTGGTAGTAATCGTGTTGTAGATGATACATTAAGACGTTTACGTAAGAAGATGCCGGATTTAAATATTCATACAATTTATGGATATGGGTATCGATTGGATTAGTGTATGCGTAAGATTCAAAATTGGTTGGGAGAGTTGTCGTTAACGCAACAATTGTTAGCGATTATTATGTTTTCGTTTGTGATGTTTATTTTCTTGTTCTTTGTATATTTGCGAGGAAATATTCAGGATTTTGGGGAAGATCAAACCTATGATTTGATTGAACGCTCACAAACAGAAATGATTCGTATTTATGATGCGAATTTAATCCAAATGAATGGAATTGATAACTTTACAAGTGAAGTATCGCATTTATTTGTGAAAGAAGGCAATTTTTATGCCTTTGTTGGTACGTATTTGGAAAAACAGCCGATGATGGAAATATATAATTCTAAAATATTACCAGGTGGTGTAAATGCAGAAAGTTCTTTTGAATTAAATTCACAAGTGGTTTATTACAAAGTGACGGAATTACCAAATCAAATGGTCGTTGTGTCTTTTATGGATGATGATTATCGCAATGAGATGGTATCTATATTATTTGATAGTATTTCCAATATGGCTGCTTTAGTGGTTGGTACCATTTATCTATTATTGATTATTTGGGTATCGTTCCTATTACGTCCATTAAATCAAATTCGAACCTATATTGAAAGAATTCGTAATGGAGAAGATGCGAAATTAAATATTGATCGTAATGATGAAATTGGTGAAGTGGCATTTGCGTTAGTCAATATGCGTGATGAATTGATGCATCAAGATCAAGTTAAGGAAGAAATGATTCATAATATCTCACATGATTTAAAAACGCCGATTGCGACAATTAAATCCTATGGTGAAAGTATTAAAGATGGTATTTATCCATATGAAACTTTAGAAAAAAGTGTAGATGTAATTATTGATAATGCAGAACGTTTGGAAAAGAAGGTTCATAGTTTATTGGTATTGAATCGTTTGGATTATTTGTTATCTAGTACAGAGACAGATTGGAAAGATATTGAGATGAAGTCTTTGGTAGAATTGGTTGTATTATCTTTACATGTTGTTCGTCCAGAGATTGAAATGAAGTTGGAAATGGAGCCAACAACTTTTAGAGGTGAAGAAGAGTCTTGGCGTATTCTTGTGGAAAATTTATTAGATAACGCAATTCGTTATGCAAAAAGTGAAATTGTGATTACTTTAAAAGAAGGGTATTTATCCGTATATAATGATGGTGCTCCTATTTCGCAAGATACTATGAACAAGATGTTTAAACCGTATGAAAAAGGTAGTAAAGGAAAATTTGGCTTGGGATTAAGTATTTGCAATAAAGTTGTGAATGCGTATGGTTATTCTTTAGAAGCGCAAAATATGGAATTTGGAGTTATCTTTAGAGTAAAAGATCGTCAAGATCCAAAATTGATGAAAAAGAAGAAAGTAAAGAAAGGTTAGCATATGTT
>JAFZDT010000022.1 GCA_017561055.1 Erysipelotrichaceae bacterium | reverse complement strand
TTGCAAGAAGGATGTCAATTAGCGAAAGATAAAAATGTAGATTTTATTCTAGCTGTTGGTGGCGGATCTGTTATTGACTATGCCAAAGGAGTTGCGAATTGTACGTATTGCGAAAATGATGCTTGGACAAGATATTATGAAAACTGGGAAGAGGTTACTAATGAAGTACTTCCAGTTGGTTGTATTTTAACCATGGTAGGTACTGGTTCTGAAATGAATAATTGTTCAGTCATTACAAATACTGAAAAAGCAGCTAAATTAGGTAGAATCTTTGATCAACGTTCCTATCCAAAATTTACAATTTTAGATCCTACTTATACATATACTTTACCAAAATACCAAATGGTGGCTGGAATTTTCGATATTATGTCACATATTTTAGAACAATATCTTTCTGGTAATAATGATTCTACAAGTGATTATTTAGCAGAAGCCTTGATGAAAAGTTTGATTCATAGTTCATTGATTGCTATTGAAGAACCTACAAATTACGAAGCAAGAAGTAATATTATGTGGACAGCTACTTGGGCACTAAACAATTTAATTGGCTCAGGTAAACCACAAGATTGGCAAGCACATGGTATTGGCGAAACTATTGGTGCTTATACTAATGCTACTCATGGTATGACCTTATCCGCAACAGCATTAGCTTATTATCATACACAATTACCTTATGCAATCGATCAATATGCTAGATTTGCTAAAAATGTATGGAATATCGAAAAAGAGACAAAAGAAGAAACAGCTTTAGCTGGATTAGAAGCTATGAAACAATGGATGGAACAATTAGGATTGGTTATGCATATTGAAGAATTAGGTGTAACAAAAGACATGTTAGAAACCATCGCAAATCAAGTTTCTAGCAACGAAAGTGCCTACTTACCATTAACACCAGAAATCGTTATGAACATATTAAAAGAGAGTTGGTAAAACTCTCTTTTATAATACTTCCTTACAAATTGTTTTTGGAATTGCCATACGTACCGTACGTTCAGGATCTACCACTTGGCAAAATTGCAAATTACCACAAGCACTCAATAACATACCTGCTTCATTTAATGTATACCCTAAATGTTTCATGATAATAGAACACATATCTTTAGTTGCCGTATAAATCGCTTTTTCAAGATCTTCATTAGAAGCAATCGTATAAATATGAGTTTCATCTTCAAGTCTAGGATTTTCAATCGAAACACCCTTAATGACTTCTACCTTCACAGTTACTGTAGCCCCAATTTCAACTCCACTCACCATAATTTCACCATCACCCATACAAGCATGCACATCACCTAATGCTAAATATGCACCCTCATGAAATACAGGTAAATATAATGTAGAACCCTTCGCAATCTTGGTATTATCCATATTCCCACCATGAGAACCAGGTGTACCACATGATACATTTTCATCCTTTGGTGCTACACCAATTACACCAATCATTGGATTAACAGGTAATTGAAACTCATTGAAATAACAATAGCCATTTTCTACTTTAAGCTTTTTAATTTGACTACTTACGATATCCTTACCTAAAACACCATTTTCAGGTAAACAACACATCGTGCCTTCATTATCTAATGCAATATCTAAAATAGATACTTTTAACACATCACCAACACTAGCACCTTCCACATACACAGGACCCGTTGCTGGATTGATATGATCCCAATCCAAGGCATCTAATACATAGGCTTCAGAAGAGATTTGATTATTAAAGCAATCACGTGTTTTAAATGTTACAACTTCTCCAGCTCTAACATGGACCGCTTTTTCTTTCCCTTCACCCATAGCAAATACATAACAATCTTGAATCATAAAACTACCTCTCAATAATTTTTACAACTTCTCCAATATACATACGATGTGGTGCTTCTTCTAAATAATACTTTTGCACTGCATCTTCAGGAATTTGTGAAAGATCCAAATCTTGATAATAAATTTTCTTACAAAGAATTGTACAATTCGCTTCTTCAAAATCAATATTACCATCCATATCTTTCGCATGTAATTTTGTTAAAGACATTTTGTCACAATCACGTTTAGATTTAGAACCTAGAATTGCTAAATCTTTCTTATATTCTTCATTAAAGAAACTTACAGTAAAATATTCATTATCGTTCAAATAATTATAAGTATAACGAATAGGCTTTACAAAAACCGTCACAATAGACTTATTCCACAATGTACCCATAGTACCCCAAGATACAGTCATTGTATTAAAATCTTCTAAGTTACCAGCACTAACTAATGCCCATTCCTTATGAAACTTTTCAAATGGTTGAATTTTCATATGCTATCCTCTTTTCTTTTTATCATTATAGCACAATCTACACAAATATATGCTGAAGATACTTTACAAATACTTTACATTCATCATCTATTTATCCTATAATTTTCATTTAATTACTGTTATAATAAACAAGTAATTATTCGAGGATGATGTTATGGAAAATATGAAAATGAAAAAGAAATACAGTTTGGAAACTCTAGTCTTCGTCATTATCTTCTTTGGCTTCTTTGGCTATTTAAGTAATGAAATGGGTCTTGCGAACATGATGAATACATTAATGAATACAGCCTATGCATTATTATTAGATACCGTATTCTATATTATGGCCATTTCGGTAATTGCTGGCGCAATTGGCCGTTTATTTGTAGAATTTGGTGTTATCGCAGTTATTAACTCTTTATTATCTCCATTAATGAAACCATTATTTGGCTTGCCTGGAGCTAGTGCTATTGGAGTATTAACGACATTCTTATCTGATAATCCTGCAATTTTATCTTTAGCTGATGATATTTCATTTAAAAAGTATTTTAAAAAATACCAACTTCCAGCACTAACAAATTTAGGAACTGGATTTGGAATGGGATTAATTATTATTACCTTCATGATTGGCTTAACACCACATGATGGTGGATCTTTCTTACCAGCCGCATTAATTGGCTTACTTGGTGCTGCTATTGGTAGTGCAATCAGTGTAAGAATCATGTTGTTGTTTACCAAAAAAGAATTCGGTACCCAACAAGAAGCATATGAAGGAAATGATTCATCCGTTATGGTAACCGATATGCGTGTAGTACATGATGGTTCAGCTACTAACCGTGCTATGAATGCTTTATTAGAAGGTGGTAAACAAGGTGTTCAATTAGGATTAGATATTATTCCAGGGGTATTAATTATTTGTACATTGGTTATGATGCTAACGAATACTACACCTACTGGTATTTATACAGGAGCTGCTTATGAAGGTATTGGTTTATTACCAGCCATCGGACAACAATTAGATTTCATTATCAAACCATTATTTGGTTTCTCAACTGGTGAATGTATTGCCGTTCCAATTACTGCATTAGGTGCAGCTGGAGCCGCGATTGGATTAATTCCTCCAATGGTTACAGCTGGTTTAGTAACAGGTAATGATATTGCCGTATTTACAGCAATGTGTATGTGCTTTAGTGGATATTTATCAACACACGTAGCTATGATGTCTGTATTAAAATTCCCTAAGCTTACAGGTAAATCAATTCTATCACATACCATTGGTGGTTTATGTGCTGGAATTAGTGCTCACTTTATTTATCTATTATTTACTATATTATAAGAAAAACGAGTTCTCACAGAACTCGTTCTTTTTTAATCTAAACTTCTTACATGTTCTAAATATAAGTGAATTCTCTTTTTCCAATCATCATGACTCGTAAAATTGAATTCTATAAATTTACCATGTGTATCTTCTAATTCAAATAAATACTCAAAGAAAGATAATTCTCTTTGCTTTAATTCACGGTACAAATAAATCGTATCCATATAAATACACCAGTCATTAATACTTCCATCTTCCTCAATAGAATCAATAACTTGTAAAAAAGAATAATTGGTATACTCATATAAATATAACAAGAATGACATTTCATCTGCACGTAAAAATGCTTTTGATACATCAAACTTACTTTTATTAACTAAACGTTTAAAATCTTTATTCAATGCGTCCGCAACTTCCGCAAATAAAGCTTCCAACTGATTTTTAACCAAAATCGCAAGTTCTGATTTTCCAGCCATCATCATCACTCCTTTTTCCATTATCATTGTACTATGTTCATCCAAATATTTCAAATTTTGTCTTCTCATCAAAAAAACCTCTACGTTTTGTAGAGGTCACACACTATTTACTAGGAATCATGCGAATGATACGACCCGCAAAATCACCAAAGTTTTGAGATTGAAGAATTACCTTACCAGGACCAACCAATCGAGTCAAGAACAATCCTTCTCCACCAACTAAGATATTACCTAATCCTTTTACTGTTTCAACATCATAAGAAA
Organism: Erysipelotrichaceae bacterium; assembly: GCA_017561055.1. Classification (GTDB taxonomy): domain Bacteria; phylum Bacillota_I; class Bacilli_A; order Erysipelotrichales; family Erysipelotrichaceae; genus RGIG4607. The sequence continues at coordinate 613 of JAFZDT010000022.1, read as the reverse complement.
CACTAGGTTCAAAAGCAACCACATTACTCGTATCTACTTTTAATACTTCATTTGGTGCTAATTCTTTAATAATTGGATCTCCATCCACTTCTAAGAAAACATATCCATTACCACTAGCTCTTTGTAAAATGAAACCTTCACCACCAAATAAGCCAGCCATCACTTTTTTAGTGAACTGTACTTGTGTGTCTACTGTATTCTCCGCACACAAGAAAGACCCTTTTTGAATAATTAACCCTTCAGGAACTTCTCTTAAATCTACAGGAATAATACTACCAGGAATCGTTGTCGCAAATGCAATCATCGCACCATCTTTTTCTGCTGTATAATTCACCATAAAGATAGACTCACCACTAAATGCACGACCAAAGCTCTTCATCAAGCCACCTCTAGCATTCGTGTTCATGTTAATACCTTCTGTTTGATATGCCATACCACCAGATTGTGTATACATGGTTTCCCCACGATTCAATGTAATTTCCACTACAGGAACTGTTTGACCAATAATTTCATATTTCATAGATACTACCTCCCTATGTATATACAAAGCATAACAAAAGCATAATTATTCCACAATAATTATGCTTACATTTTACAAATATTTAATAAATAC
>JAFZDT010000193.1 GCA_017561055.1 Erysipelotrichaceae bacterium | reverse complement strand
TGGTATTCAAAGGAGTGGGGCTACCATATAGAATTTTTCATTTGCAAGTGGGAATTTTGAATTTGTATCAGCTGTTCTTTCACCATCAATCCATACAAAATTCCAATCTTGTTCAAATACTAATGGTTCTGATGAAGCATCAGTATAAATATTCATTCCTGTGATACCAGCAAATTGTACTTCTGGTCTTTCACCAAATTGTTCTGTTGAACCAACATAATCAATAGCAAATGGACCAATTGTAAATTGTTTTGTATCACTATCCCAAACAACATCTAAATCTTCATATTCATCTGTTGTTACCCATTCTGGGTTATATTCGAAATCAAAAGCATTTTCATATGTTTTTGTTTCGCCTTCAGCTGTAATAAATTCAGCTGTTTTATATTTTAATTGATCAGTACTTAATACATCTGCTGCTTGTAAAATATAAGCTTCAAAAGCATCAGCTTCTTTAGAAAAGTCTGTAGCTTCTACTGTATTACCTGTACTACCAGCTTCTGTTGTCCACCAAGCATATTGTGTATAATCATTTTCACCTAATCCGTCAGCTAAAATCATTTCAGATAATATATATGCTTCTTTTGGAGTAGCAATATATGTACCAGCTATTCTATAGTGACCGATTGTTTTGTTTTTATATGTTGATGAAGCAAATGGTTCTCTTTGACTTAAAATTTTCATTCCAATATCATTCATTGTTAAATATGGATGTGAAACTCCAAGTTCATCACCATTTGATCCAACTAGATATGTACTACCATATCCTGTAAGAGCTGTACCCTTTTGGCAACAATATAAATCATAGTAATCCCATAATTGATTTGCTGGAATATAAGTTCCATCTGGGAATGTATGAATATGTTGAGAGTCGATTATTACTTCTCCTCTTCTAAGCTCTTCAATTATCTCTCCTGTAGCAAGACAAGTGCAGATAGTGCTTAATATAGCAAGTATTAAAACGAATACGAACGATACTTTTCTTTTAAATTCTTTCATATATTAAACACCTCCTCTTCTTTTCTTACTTACTATCAATTTGTTATATGCAATAAATATTACTATGCTTCCTAATAATAAGCTTGTTATTATTACTGAAACATATACTAGGCTTTCACCTGTTTTTACTGAAATAATTGTATCGGCAGATCCTAAATCGTTTTCACCTTGAGCTTTATTAAATACGATTGAGTTTTTATCTGAGATACCATAGATATTATAATCATCAGCAATCTCTGCTAAGTTGTTTACGATACCTGTATTTTCTTCAGTCATTTGTTTTGTTAAAACAAGTTTAATTGTTTGTGATTCACCAGGAGCAAGTTCTATTTCAGAAAGTGCTGTAGAATATAAGTTACCATCTGTACCTGTATACCAGTTACCGTTAGCTGTTAATGCTGAGTTGAATGACATACCATCTGGCATGTAGTCAACAATTTTCTTAGCATAACCTTTAACATCACCTACGTTAGATACTTTGATTTCATATTCAACATATACTGTTGCACCTGTTAAGTATTTAGCGGCAACTTCTGTTTTAGCAAGTCTTGTATTTTCATACGAATCACTTACTGTTCCAGCAGCTGATTGCATTGTTACTTTAGTAATTGTTTTATCTAGTTTTAAATCAAATGTATCAGCTAATACTAAACCAATGTCGATTCCTGAAATACTTCCATTACTGATTGAAATAACATCTGTAACAGCCGCATATCTTGATCTACCATTTTGTTCAACTTTTGTAGTAACAACATCAGAGTTTACATTTCCGGCAACGCCTTCTTTTCTATATGTTGTTGCTGTATATTTAACTGTATCATAATCAAACATTACTAAATATGTTCCATTATATACTCCTGAGAACATGTAGTTACCATTTGAATCTGTTGTTACAGATTTTTTGATAGAACCTGTATTGCTATCAATTAATCTAACTACGATTCCTGAAAGAATCATTTCTCCTGAGTCTCTCATACCATCTCTATTTGAGTCTTCCCATGCTGTACCTTCTATTTTATATGTTTTTTGAATATTTGAATTTGAGCTTGATCCAATTGTTGATGATGCTGAAGATTCTTGTAATTCGCTAGCTACGATATTTTTCTCAGATGCTTCAACTATGTGTGTAATTGAGTTTGTTTTCATTTCTGGAACATCTGATGCAACTACTGTCGCATAGTTTGTTACTGTTTTTTCTTGAGCTCCACCTAAATTAGATGCTACTGCTTCAATATTTACTATAAATTCAGTTCCTGCTTCGATATTTGCCATAACAACAGCTTCTCTACTTGAAGAAACTTTTTTATTACCTACTATACCATCTATAATATAGTTAATCTTTCTAACTGCAATTCCATCTGGAATTACGTCTAATACTTTTACGTTTCTAGCTACAGCTCCACCTTCATTTTTAATAACAAATGAATATTTAACTGTATCTCCTTCTTTTATATATGTACCTTCATTAGATGTTGTTTGTGTAGCAGTTAATACTGGTCTACCTACAGCAACTACTAATGAGTTAGATTCATATGTTGATGTTCCATCAGCTTGTACTGTTGAAACTAAAGACATTTCTTTTCTTGTAATCGATTCATCTAATGGATTTACAATTACATTATATTGTAATTGTACTCCTCTATAAGCTAATAATTCTTCAATTTCCCAAGTAATTATTCTTGTAGCCTCATCATATGTTGCTTGTTTACCTGGTTTACTTGTTATACCATCAGCTTCATATTCAAGAATAAATCCATTATCAAAATTTAATTCTTCT
>JAFZDT010000192.1 GCA_017561055.1 Erysipelotrichaceae bacterium | reverse complement strand
TATTCCACAATAACCTTTTTCAAAGATTTTGCTTGAGTTACATCTAATAGATAATAGTCTCTATCACCATCATCTATACAAACAACCCAACGTCCATCCATTAATTCAACTTTAGAATACTGCCAAATAAAGATACCTTTATCCAATTCCACTTTATTTTGACGAATTTCGATATATGGCACAAAATCTTCATACGAAGCATATTCTTTATAATCATCAATTCTATTCCAACTATTTACTTCCATATTTAATTGATTTATATCCAAATCTATCAACTTATGATCTACACAAGTAGAATCTACTAAAACACATTTACCAAAGAAATAATCTTCTAAACCGCTATTCACCACATAATATGTATTACTTGTATCAACAACATATATATCCACATTATGATTATCATAAGTAAAACTACCACTAGGACTCACAACATTCCCTAAAGCATCCGATACTTCTTTTTCTCCATAGAAATCTACATACATCCTATATTTACCATCTTTACTTAAAAGTGTCCTATCATTTTTAAAATTTCTACTCTCTGTTTTGTAATACAAATAACTAGTCGTAATTAAACCATCGTGATGAATCGCTTGTTCATCATAGAAAGTAATCACTTCATTATCAAATGTAGTTTTGCCAATTTCAATTTCATTTATAACAGTATTACCATCACTACAACCACATAAACAAAATACACAAATAAGTAACAACACTATTTTCTTCATATAATTACCTCCTTAACTACTATATAGCATACACATCTATAAATTACTACATAAAAAAACAAAGACACTTACATGTCTTTGTTAAAGGATTATTGAACTTCTTCAAAACGCATAGTATTTGTATTACCACGACCAGCATGCCATCCAGCCGCAATAATCATTGTACTACCCTTTGGTAATTCTAATTGTTGTGCAATCACTTGAGCAGTTTCATCATATAAAGTGTCATCTGTAATATCTTGATCTAATACAGGTAAAACACCCCAATATAAATTCATCTTTCTAGCAGTATGTCTAGAGTTAGTAGCAGCTACTAGAGGTACACTTGGTCTAAATGGACACAAACGTCTAGCAGTACCACCTGTTTCTGTAAATGCTAATACACAACTTACATTGTCTAATGCTAAGCAAGATTCACTAATTGCAATACCAATTGCATCATTGAATGTACGATGCTTAATTTGAGTAGCTCTATCAATATAACCACGATAGTTAATCATTGGTTCCATTGTTTCAGCAATAGAAGCCATAGTTTTAACTGCTTCAATTGGATAATCACCAGCTGCAGTTTCACCAGATAACATAATTGCATCACTACCATCTAATACCGCATTGGCAACGTCCCCTGCTTCAGCACGTGTAGGTCTTGGATTATGAATCATAGACTCTAACATATGTGTTGCAGTAATAACTGGTTTACCCATTTCGTTAGCTACTTTAATAATGTTCTTTTGATAACTTGGTACTAATTGGAATGAAACTTCCACACCTAAATCACCACGAGCAACCATTACACCATCACTTACTTCTAAAATAGAACGCAAGTTATCATAACCTTCTTGGTTTTCAATTTTCGCAATAATTTCAATATTGAAATTACCTTCTTCAGCTAAAATTTGACGAATTGCTAAAATATCTTCAGCACGACGAACAAAACTTGCTGCAATAAAATCTAAGTCATTTCTAGCCGCAAAACGAATATCTGCATCATCTTTTTCAGAAATAAAAGGCATAGTTAATACAACATTAGGTACATTTACACCTTTTTTACTAGATAAGATACCATCATTTTCAATACGACAAATCATGTCTGTTTCTAACATTTCAACGACAGTCATTGTCATTTTACCATCATCAATTAAGATTTTAGTTCCAACTTCAACATCCTTAAATAATTCAGGACAAACAATTTGGAAACGTTCATGAGTTCCCATAACTTCTTCAGGAGTAACAGTAACTAAATCCCCAGTTCTAAATTGAATTTTACCATCCATTTTTCCCAAACGAATTTCAGGTCCTTTTGTATCCAACATAGTAGCTACATGTGTTCCTAATTTCTTGTTGATCTTACGAATGTTTAAAACACGTTTCAATTGTTCTTCATGATCACCATGAGAAAAATTCATACGCATTACATTCATCCCCGCTAAAACTAATTTTTCCATCATTTCCAAAGATTCACTCTTTGGACCAATCGTACTAACGATTTTCGTCTTTCTCATATATATCCTCCTTAAACTAGTCGATCAAACATATCATACATACGCTTTCTTGATTGTCTTTCTTCATGTAACGCTTTATCAATTGGAACACCAACAATTTCATTATCGATGATACCAACACAATGTCCGCCTTTACCTTCTTCAATCAATTTAACCGCATAATCACCCATTTTAGTCGCTAAGATACGATCACTCGCTGTAGGAGAACCCCCACGTTGAATATGACCCAATACCGTAGCTCTTCCAGCAAAACCAGTGTTTTCTGTAATTTTTTCAGCCAATTTATGCGCATTTGTAATTTTCTCAGATAAAATTACAATCGCATGACGTTTTTTCTTAATTCTTTCTAATTCTTGTAATCTCTTAATAACTTTATCTTCATCAAATCCTGTTTCTGGTGAAATAACCACTTCAGCACCACAAGAAATAGCTGTATATAACGCTAAATCACCACAATGATTTCCCATCACTTCAATAACTGAACAACGATGATGACTACTAGATGTATCTCTTAATTTATCGACAGCATCCAAAATAGTATTTAATGCTGTATCAAAACCAATGGTAAAATCTGTACCAACAATATCATTATCAATAGTTCCTGGAATTCCAATACAATTAATTCCCATTTCTGTTAAAGATAAAGCCCCACGATATGTACCATCTCCACCAATAACAACTAAAGAATCAATTTCATATTTCTTTAATTGTTCAACAGCTTCCTTACGTACATCCTCATCTTTAAATTCAGGCAAACGGGCAGAACCTAAAATTGTCCCACCACGAATCATAATATCAGAAACACTACCACGATCAAATTGTACAATTTTCCCTTTTACTAAACCTTTATAGCCATCCATAATCCCATAAACTTCCATACCACGTTTTAACGCAGAACGAGTCACAGCACGAATCGCTGCATTCATACCAGGTGCATCACCACCACTAGTTAAAATACCAATCTTATGAGCCATAAATAAACCTCCTAGAATCTACGATTCTTTCCTTTTATTTGTACAAGCGTTGACATTGATTTTACACGTTCCATCAAACGCAACGCATTAATCTCATCTTTCTCACCTTTATTATTGTACATAAAGTGATTTAATAATTCATCATAATTGTAATTACTTGTAAAAATCGTAAGTTTATGATTCCCCATACGATCATCAAAAATTGGGAATAACAATTCATCACGTACCCAATTTGTTACAATTTCAGAACCAATATCATCCACAACCAACAAATCCACATTCTTTAATGTACGAATTGCATCTTGCAAATAGTCATTTTGATTCCAATTCATACGCATTTCATTACAAAATTCACTAGAATTAATAAACGCTACCGTCTTCCCATTTCTAGCAAAACCATTACTAATACAAGCAGCCAAATACGTTTTGCCTACGCCAAATCCACCATAGAAATATAAACCTTTTGTAGGATTTATAGACCACTCTTTAATTAATGCATACGATTTAAGATAATCAATCGATTCATTCTCCAAAGCAATCTTATTAAAATCAACTTCATATAAATCTTCACGCAAATGATTCATCACATACTGTTTCATATGCGCAAAACGATTATCATGTTCCTTTAAATACGAACACATTTTACTTGTAATCACTAATTTTCCATTTTGAACATCCAAATCACGATATTCACCTTGAATACCATATGGACAATTCTTTAAGCCATTACACTTTTTACAAGTATTACAAACCTCAACATAATCTGAGAATTTTCCAACATACTTATCAACAAATGAAGTATCTAATTGATGTTTTGATAAAAACGCTAATACATCTTCATTTTCTTTTAATGATTGCATCAATTGTTGACGAGACAATACTTGAGCAGGATTTAATTGAATATCAATACGAATTTTTTCCATTAAAATCCTCCTTCCTTATTACGAATACTACGTAACAACGCCTCTTTATCTTCATCATTAGAACTAACATCTTGTTGTTCACTATACCACTGAGGAAGTGGTTTTTCTTTTACAGTCTTTTTCTTAACAGACTGT
>JAFZDT010000191.1 GCA_017561055.1 Erysipelotrichaceae bacterium | reverse complement strand
GAAGATTGTGATAGCGACGGAGAATTTGAAGAAAAGATGCTTGATGCAGTATATGAGAGTATTCAAGATGATTTATCAAGAACGGATATTGACTATCAGGAATTGATGGAAAAATTCGCAAAAGACATTGGACAGTTGTTATTTGATATGGACAATCATGGATATGATTTATCAGCTATTCAGTTATCATTCTTCGATAATGCAAAAGGAAGTTTTGAAACATTGTTATATAGATACATTCAAATTCATTTTGATGAACTGAAAGTGGATTGCTTATGTCAATGAAAGAGTGATTTTAATAGGAGGAATTGAAATGAGTAAAAGACAAAAAATTCAACAGATTATTATAAAAGATAGTTGTGGATGGCATTCAACAAAAGAATTGTTGGAAAAAGTAACGGACAACATTTGCGAACAGTTAAAAGATATCCCAGACAATTATGATGAATTGGTGTCTGCATATATCAGATTATAATAGCCATTGAATAATGATTTTAATAACAGATTGGAGGAAAATAAAGTTATGACAGAAAAAATGTATGAAGAATTAAAAGATGCGATTATTGGAAACGGAACAGATGCGATTGATGATTTTCTTGGATATGAATTAAGTCAGTATGATGAGAAAACTATTAAAGACGCAATGGACGATGTGTTAGACCAGATGCCTGAAGATATTGCATTAGACTTTTACAATGAATATTGCCAATAAATACACAATTCTTTTGAGAAATGGAGGAAGCAATTATGAGAATAACATTTAATAGAGCATGTAAAAGAATTTACAATCATTATGGCAGAGAAAATGTATTGCAGATTAGAAAACCAGATAATAAACAATTTTATGTGGTGGATTTAGTGGAAGGGACAGTCATTCTTTACAGAGAAGATTTGGTAAGAATGTAGCTTTGGAATCAGGATTTTATGGGAGGTAATCAGTGAGGAACTAATCATGACAATGCTGATGATGTAGCAATCACTGAGGCAGATTCATTAAGCGAAGCTGTTCATAATTTCATGAAGTATTATTCTAACGCTTCTGAAGATAATGTGCAACTCATTGATTGTCACAGAGAAGGATATGTAAAAAACATGATGATTATTAGCGACTATTAAGGAGGCGAGTAATATGAATACTGTAAAATTAGCAAAGGCTGCTGATAAGTTTTGTAAGCAGAATGTAGAGAGCCATCCTGATATCTGGTGGTGCTATGGTAATTCCGATGAATCAAGAATACTTTTCTATATAAGTAATTGGAATAAAGAAAACCAGAAACCAGTATGGAAAATGAATTCAGATGGAGTTGTTTCTATCATATGTGAGAACGTACCGTTCGGAAGCTATACATGTTATGAAACCATTGAGGAATTAAATATTTGCGTTGATAAGTGCTTGGCAAAAGAAATTAAAGAATTGAATGAGATGGGAATTAAAACTATTGGATGTTGTTGTGGTCATGGTAAGTTACAAGGATTTATTCAAGTTCAAAGAAATTATGTAAGTAAAATGAAGGAACTTGGATATGAAGAAATTCCAGTTGATAAAAATGGCAATGGAAAATGGTGCTTTAAACCAAAGATTCAGTTTAATATAACACAATAGAATCGGAATTCAATCGAGAAAAGGAGGTAAATTATGAGATTAATTGATGCAGATAGAATGAAATCAAACACACCTAATTGGTTACTTGAAACTGATGGAATGAGAAAGCGAATGCTTTATGATGAATTAGATTGGCAACCAACAGTAATAGAAGGAACAGTTGCAGGTGAAGAAGAGGGAGAAAATCTTCCAGTACACAAGAAAATAACAAGAGTTAAACCATTAGCATATCACTATATGCCAAATGGTGCTTATATTAAATATTCTTGTCCTGTGTGTGAAGCATTGGGAAACAAACATCAAGTACATCGTGGAGAAGAAAATTGTCCACTTTGCAATGTGAATTTGGTATGGAATGAAGAGTAGCAATAAAACTCGTATTTTAACAAGAAAGATTGGAGGAAAATGAATATGATTAAAGTAGGAGATACAGTAAAGGTAATTGGAACTACAGTTTGTGGTTTAGAAGAGAAAGAATGTATTAAGATTGGAACAATCTGTAAGGTTGTCGGAATAGAAGTTGATGAAAAAGAAGGATTAATTGTAGGTATGATTCCTGAAAGAGAACTTCCTTATAATGGATATGGAGAGTATTGGTATTTGGAGAAAGATGTTGAGAAAGGACATATGGAATGGATTAAGGATTAAATCTTGATAAAATTCACATTTTAAAAATTAAGGAGGATGATATTATGTATATAATAGGAAATAACATTTTTAACTTTATAAAAATCACAAATAACTCAATGATATGCGGTTGTGAGATATATACAGAAGTTGCAAAAGTAGAATACAGTGTACCGCTTCATGACTCTACAATTATTTACAATCGAGACGATGCAAGAAAGATATTGAAAGAGATAATAGAAAGAGTTAAAGAAATTGAATTCAAAAATTACTCTATTATTGGAGAACTTATTGATAAAAATGGTTCTTTTGATAAAACAGAATTTTCAAAGGAACTGAAGATTTATGAATTAGTTCCAAGAGAAGCAATTGAAGAAGAGTTGGAATTTTAAGGAGGAAGATATTATGGAAGCAAAGATTAATATTACTTATGAACGGAACGTAAGACAGTATTATGCAATCACAACAAGTATGACTTTTGAGAAGACGGTACTTGTGCCAGTAAACGAAGTGAAGGATCTTGATGAAGCAATTGACCTGGTTGATGCAGCTGTAAACACTTGTGATATTTCATTACTCACAGAGGAAGCTTATTGTGAAACAAAAAAGTCGAGAGTTCTTGCCGATGAAGATGGCACATGCGAGATTGATGACGAAATTGTAAAGAAGTGTAAGATGCAAGTAATTACAAAATGTTATGAGTAAATGAAATCCATGATTTATTTACTCTATACATATGATGAAAGGAGATATTAAAAGTAAGACAGTATGAGTACTAGATTAGGTGAGACAAAAGAAAACAGTTTAGGGACATTAATGAAAATTATTAGATACGAAAGTAGTACCGATATTGACGTAGAATTTTTAGATGATTTTCATTGTGTAAAAGAACATCAAGTATATGTGAATTTCAAAAGAGGTGCAATTAAGAATCCATATGACAAATCTGTTTATGGCATTGGTTATATTGGCGAAGGTCAATATGGTGTATCTAAAAAAGATCCACGTTTAATTGCTAGATATTCCGCATGGAGAAATTTATTAGGCAGAGTGTATTGTGAAAAAACTGGACATAGACATATTCCGTATATAGGTTGTGAAGTATGCGAAGAATGGCATAATTATCAGAACTTCTCTGAATGGTATGAAACGCATATGTATCAAGTTGGAACGGAGAGAATGCACATTGATAAGAACATTTTACATGAAGGAAATAAAATATATTCTCCCGAGAATTGTATCATTGTTCCTCAAAGTATAAATGAAATTTTTCATACCAGCTTGAGAAAAACAAAAGACCTTGATTTGCCTTATACAATCAGAAGAACCGATAGTAATAGATACTCAGTATTATATAGAGGTCATTCCGTTGGTGTATATGATACGGTTGAAGACGCTGAGAATGCATATCTCAGGGCAAAAAGAGAATATATAAAGAACAAAGTAAATGAGTTTAAAGATGAGTTGCCAAAGTATATACAAGAGATTTTGTTAAATTGGTAGGCAATAAAAAAATTATATTCTAAGGAGGTTTTATTATGTTAGCAAAAGTTTATAATAAGGAATTAAAGAAGGAAATTAAAAGAAGATACACTGGATTATTTTTTAAGGAATGTTTATTGAGAGCTTTATGTGATGGATTTGTACAAGTCTCTGATATTAAGAAACTATCTGTGATTGGACATGGAGAATATTGTAGTGACTCATACAAATTAATTAATGAAATTAATGATAATCATCCAGAAATTAGAGTAGTTAAAGTTAATTCCGGTAGCAATAGAAGTATATTAGAATGGAATGAACTTGTTATCAAAGACGGTAAAGCGACAATCTACCAACAGTGGAAGTGTAGATAAGGAGGCAATCAAAATGTATAAAGTAATCTTAAAAGCTTGTGGTAACGTCGATCACAGAGAGAACCCGTTTAGTAACGT
>JAFZDT010000190.1 GCA_017561055.1 Erysipelotrichaceae bacterium | reverse complement strand
CCTAGGATAGGAACTGTTGGTATTTGTATGGTTAAATCTTTTTCCATCATATCATTGACAGAGACATTGTAGATGTTTGCGATTTTGGCAATTACGGCATAAGAGGGCTTGCTGGTGCCATCTTCCCATTTTTGGATGGTGGTAAAGCTTTTATAGTTTAATTGTTTAGCTAAGTATTCTTGTGAGTGTTGTGCTTGTTTGCGTAAGTAGCGTAGGTTTTCACTAAACATAGAGAGTCCTCCTTTTTTCTATAGTATACATAGTACTTGAAAGATTTTCAACTAATATTCACATGGTGTTCACAATAAAGAATTATGATAAAATAAATAAAAAATGGGGTGATTTTGTGGCTAGATTATTAGTAGTTGATGATGAAGAAAAAATTCGTTCAATGATTAAGAAATATGCTGTATATGAAGGACATGAAATAGTGGAAGCTAGTAATGGTTTTGAGGCGATTGAGATGTGTCAAAATCGTTCGTTTGATTTAATTATTATGGATATTATGATGCCAGAGTTGGATGGTTTTTCTGCTTGTAAAGAAATTCGTAAAATGTCGCAAACGCCAATTATTGTATTGAGTGCTCGTGGTGAAGAGTATGATAAAATACATGGCTTTGAAGTGGGTATTGATGATTATGTTGTTAAGCCTTTTTCAGTGAAAGAATTGATGATGCGTATTCAAGCGATTTTAAAGCGTACGCAATCTACTAATGAACAAGGTAAGGAAATCTTGGTGTTTGAAGGGTTGTCGATTGATTTTACGGGTCGTATTGTGATGGTAGATAATCAGGTGGTAGATTTATCACCGAAGGAATATGATTTATTATTTTTTATGGTGAGAAATCGTGGGATTGCTTTAACGCGTGAACGTTTGATTTCAGAAGTGTGGGGTTATGATTATTTTGGTGATGATCGCACGTTGGATACACATATTAAATTGTTGCGTAAGCGTTTGGGGGAATATCAAAAGTTTATTGTGACATTAAGAGGGGTAGGTTATCGTTTTGAAGAATAAGTGGAAAGAATGGTTTTCGAGTATTCATTTTAAAATTGTAGCCATTATGGTTTCTTTCTGTGTGGTATTATTTCTGGTCGTTTGGTTATTTCAAGTGGTATTATTAGATAATTTTTATCGTGGTATTAAAACCAATGCGATTCAAAAGAGTTCACATCAAATTGTAGATGCTATTCAAAATATGCGTGTGAATTTTTCGATGAAACAAGAGTTTGATGCACAATTGAATTCGTTAAGTATGGAAAATGATGCTTGTGCATTGATTCGTAATATTTCCAACGGTTTTGAGGTGAAGGTGACTACGAATGCTTATTGTCCGATTCGTAATTTAAGTGGTATGAATGTGCAGCGTTTGTATCAGTTTGCGGATGAACATGGTGGTGAGTGGTCAAGTTTTGTTCCAAGTGGTATTGATTTTACGATGTTTAATGAAAAAGATGCATATCGTAAAGAAGAACAACAAACGTTGATTCATGTGCAAAATACCAAAGACCAAGCGGGTAATGATGTTGCGGTGATTATGGCTACGATTATTCGTCCGGTGAATATTGTGCGTGATGTATTGGTTCGACAATTATGGAATGTAATGGGTGTTATTGTATTTTGTTCGTTAGTTGTTTCTTACTTTTTATCGAAGTTGATTGCAAGTCCAATTCATAGAATGAATGAGGATGCGAAAGCTTTAGCAACTGGTAATTATGATGTTACTTTTGATGGTAAAGGGTATAAAGAAATTGAAGAATTAAGTGGTACGTTGAATTATGCGGCTAAGGAATTGGGGAAAGTTGAGAGTTTGCGTCAAGAGTTGATTGCGAATGTATCGCATGATTTGCGTACACCTTTAACAATGATTAGTGGTTATGCGGAAGTGATGCGTGATATTCCTAGTGAAAATACGCCGGAGAATGTACAAATTATTATTGATGAAGCAAATCGTTTATCGAGTATGGTGAATAATTTATTGGATATTTCGAAGTTACAGGCGAGTGCGGATGAATTACATTTAGAGGAAGTGAATTTTACAGAGTTGTTGGTGGAGATTGTGAATCGTTATCAACAATTATTGAAACCTCAGAATTTTGAATTTGAGTTTGTGTATGATGCTTGTTATGAAGTGTATGTGGATCGTATTCGTATGGAGCAGGTTGTTTATAATTTGTTGAATAATGCAGTGAATTATTCGAAAAATTGTAAGAAAATTGTGGTTAAGCAAGTGTTTGAGAATGGATATTTGCGTATTGATATTATTGATCAGGGTATTGGTGTGAAGAAAGAGGATTTACCGTATATCTTTAATCGCTATTATAAAGTGGATAAAAATCATCAAATGGGAGTTTCGGGTTCTGGTTTGGGACTTTCGATTGTGAAAACGATTTTGGATGCGCATAAAATGAAATATGGTGTGATTAGTGAGTATGGTAAGGGTAGTGATTTCTACTTTGTGATGCCTGGGAAAGTGGTGGAATAACATGTTAATTGAAGCAATTGCGTCAACGGTATCGGAAGCGTTGGAGTTAGAACGTTTGGGTGTGGATCGTATTGAATTGGTAACAGCGGTTACTGAAGGAGGATTAACGCCTTCTTTGGGATTGATTGAAGCTGTTACGAATACTTGTACGATTCCGGTGAATGTGATGTTGAAGACGCGTAAGGATTATCAAATGGATGATAAAGATTTGCAAGTCATCTTACGTGATTTGGAGTTGATTAAAAAGACGAAAGCACATGGTATTGTGTTTGGGGCTTTGTGTGGTAAACAATTGAATCATGAAATGATTGATGCAGTGATTGCTAGTAAGGGACATTTATCGTTTACCTTAAATCGTTCGTTTGATCAATGTGAAAATATGGAACAAGAGTTACAATATATTTCAACATTACCAATTGATCGTATGTTAACCAGTGGGCATGAAAAGAGTGTCATTGATGGTGCTAAGAATTTAGCCCATATTCAAGAGGTTTGTTCGAATGTTATCGTGATGGCTGGTGCAGGTATTACGGTAGAAAATGCGAAGGATTTTGTGGAAATGTATAGACCTTGTGAAATTCATGTGGGTAGTACTACTCATGAAAATGGTAGTTGGGCTAGTGCTATTAGTGAGGAAAGAGTTCGTGCATTAGTTGCTTTAAAATCATTGTAATGACTTTGTTTTTTGCATATAATAGTCCTGTATGTTTTGGAGGGGTAATATATGTACAAAATGATTACTTTGGATATGGATGGTACTTTATTAAATGAAGATAAAGTAATTAGTACAGAATGTAAAAAAGCGATGCATGAAGCAGCGTTACAAAATAAATATGTGGTGATTGCGACTGGGCGTGCTATTTCAGAATTGGAAGATTATCGTCAAGATTTTGATGATGTAAGTTATATCATTGGTGAAAGTGGAGCTGTGCTATATGATTGGCAAAAGCAATGTGTGGTTGCGAAGGATTGTTTTGAAGCGAGTGATGTAGAGAAGATTTATGCACTTAGTAAGAAACAAGATACGATGATTCAATGGTTTAAGAATGGTAGTGCGTATGTTTATGAAGATCAATTGCGTCGTTTGAAGGATTATGAGATGGGTGAATATCAAGATTTGTTTAATCGTACTTCAAATCCTATCTATGATTTAGATGCTTTTATGGAAGAGAGTAAACATGATCTTGAGAAGATGAATTTGTATCATCGCACGGTGGATGCGAAGATGGTAACATTTGAAGCATCTAAAGTAATTGATGTAGATAAATCTTTTGCGGAATTAACTTCAGTGGAATTTTCTCCTAAGGGTGTTTCTAAGGCAAAGGGTTTACAATTGTTGTGTGAATTATTAAAGGTTGATATTGCTCAAACGATTTCGGTTGGTGATTCTTATAATGATTTACAAATTATGGAGGCTGCTGGTTTGGCGGTGGCGATGAAGAATGCGAAACCAGAGGTTCTTGAAATTGCGGATGTAGTGGTTTGTGATAATAATCATGATGGTTGTGCGGAAGCAATTTATGAATATTTATTGAAATAATGCATGGTCACATGCATTTTTTTATGTCTATTTTGTTAGAAATGACAAATGTATAACTAGTTTCTCTACAATATTTTCAGGAGGAACGAGTATGAATTTATATAATGTATATATGTTTCGTTATGATAGTCAAAAGAAGTGTACAGTGTTGTATGATTTGAATCATGAAGTATTTGAAGTGGATATGTTGCCGTATGCATTTTTAGATTTGATGTGTTTACATCATGGTAGTAGTATGCAAGGGCGTATTGATGCTTTTAAATGTTTATTACAGGTAGAAAAGAAGGTACCTGTTTTGGTGTGTCGTTACCAAGGGTGTATCTTTTTTCCTACTACGAGTTATTTGCGTGAAGATTGTGTTTGGATTCAAGAGAAGTATGTGGAAAAGGTGACGGTATTGGATCATGGATGTCGTGTTCATTTTATAAATCATCAGAGTGTGGAATTAGAAGTGAGCAATCGAGTGGTGTATAAACAGTTAAAAAGGTGTAGGATGTTCTTAAAACAAATCACGACAAATTTTGAGGTAGTCAATCTATTGGATGAATAATTTGTGATATACTTAATACAAGTGAGGATGTATGTATGAATGAGTATATAATGATGGCTATGATTGTGGCTGTTTTGGTGGTATTAATCTTGGTGTTGTTGGTGCTTCTTTTGCAAGCTAGAAATCGTAAGGATGTGGCTGTTGGGGAGATGGCTTTGCGCATGCAACAACAAACTAGTGAAGAGTTATTAGAGCTTCGTGAAAAGATGACCAAAGAGTTGATGCAGTTTGAGTTTCAGATGTCACAAACGATGAAGGATCAATTGGCGATAATGGAAAATCGTATGCATGAGAGTGCATATAAAAATATGAGTTTGACGAATGAATCGTTTCAAGAAGTGATGAAACAAATGGTTTCGATTCAAAAGACGCAAGAGGGTTTGGATGATTTGGCGAATTCGTTGGTGAGTTTACAAGCGATCTTAGCAGATAAAAAGAGTCGTGGTATTTTTGGTGAAGTGCAGTTGTATGGTATTTTGGAAGCGATTTATGGTGTGAATGATGATTTGTATCAAAGACAGTATAAGTTGAGTAATGGTACGATTGCGGATGCGATTTTGTTTGCGCCGCATCCTTTGGGTAAGATTGCGATTGATTCGAAGTTTCCTTTGGAGAATTATAATCGTATGTTTGATGAAGCCTTGAGTTCGCAACAGAAAGTGCAAGTACAGAAGCAATTTAAACAGGATGTAGTGAAACATATTAAAGATATTCATGTGAAGTATGTACAAACGGATGAAACTGGTGATTTTGCTTATATGTTTGTGCCTGCTGAAGCGGTGTTTGCGTATATTTATGGACAAATGGAAGATGTGGTACAAATTTCGTATCAATATCGCGTGTTTATTGTATCTCCTACGACGTTGATGGCATATGTAACAGCGATTCAAGCAATTGGCTTGGGGCAAAAGCGTAATGAAAAAGTAGAGTGGATGCAACAGGAGTTTGGAAAGTTGTCAGTAGAGTTTGAACGGTTTGCGAATCGTTTTGATACGATTATGAAGGATTATGATAAGTTATATAAGGATATGCAAAGTGTATCGATTACTTCGGATAAGATTTTGCATAGGTTTGAGCGTATATCGAATGTAGAAGAAGAGTTATAAATGAAAATTTATAACTATTTTTTATGTTTTGGTAGGATTTTTAGCAAAAGTTGGCGAATAAGTAAGTATGAAGGTAAATAAAAAAGTAGTGATTTTAGTAGTAGTTGTAGTGGTGATGTTAGGACTATGGAAAGGGTGTACGAGTATGGCAAATCAAGAATTGTTAGCGTCGATAACATTACATGAAGTAAAACAGGATTCTTTTACGAAGTTGTATCAAACGCGTGGGGTAGTAGTGGCGAAAAAGGAGGTGCGTTATCCGATTGCTGGTATGATTGTTGAAAAGATGGTGAATGTAGGGGATATGGTGAAAAAGGAAGAGGTATTGTTGAAATATACAAGTGGTAATGGTACGAAATCGTTATTATGTGAAATGGATGGCATTATTACGGAGATTACAGAGTCGTATATATCAATAGCTAAAAAAGATGAGGTTTGGTTGAAGGTGTTATTGCCTTCGAGGTTTATGGAATATGTACAGGAAAAGGATGAAGTAAAGCTTTCTGATGGTAAAGGGCAAGTAGTAAAAATTTCTTCAATAGCTAGTTATGAAAATGGTGAGAATTATTATGAGGCATATGTGGAGGGTGATGCTTCTTTTGTTTTACATGAAGAGGTGGAATGTACATTTTCAATTCAGGAATATGAAGAGGTATATAAAGTACCAGTGTCTAGTGTAGTTGCTTGTGGGGATAAGGAGTATATCGTATTGGATACTTGGTTGGATCATATGATGGATTTTACGATGGATGATGTAGTTGAAGTAGAGGTTGTGGGGATTGAAGATGGTAATGCTGTGATTTTGTGTGAAAGTCATTTGCGTGGTGCTATTTGTGTATTAGAAGGGTTGTCGTTGTCATTTGTTCAAGAAATGTTGGAGCTAAATGTATGATTGTATTAGAAGGTGTATCCAAAGATTTTGTGATGAAGGGTAGAGTTGTACAGGCTTTGAAGAATGTAAATATGTGTATTGATGATGGTGATTTTGTGGTGATTGTTGGCAAGAGTGGTAGTGGGAAGAGTACGCTTTTACATATTTTAGGTGGTTTGCTGAGTGCGGATTGTGGAAAGTATTTGGTGGATGGAGTGGATATTTTTTCATATAGTGCCAAGCAATTGGCTATGTTTCGTGCCAATACCATTGGTTTTGTATTTCAACAGTTTTATTTAGTTCCTTATTTATCGGTATATGAAAATATTAAGTTGCCATTAGTGTATGGAAATCAGCTAGGGAATGTATCACAAATTATGTCGTATTTACAGGTGTTGCATTTGGATTTGTGGAAAGAGCATTTGCCGCATCAATTGAGTGGTGGTCAAAAGCAGAGGGTATGTATCATTCGGGCGTTGATGAATCAACCTAAGTTGCTTTTGTGTGATGAACCTACGGGTGCTTTGGATCATCAGAGTGCTCAACAGATTATGCAGTTATTAAAGATATTGAATCGTAGTGGGATGACGATTGTATTGGTTACCCATGATTTGCGGTATAAATCGTTGGGAAATCGTTTGTTTAGGGTAGATAATGGGATGGTTTGTGAGTGCAAAATCTAAGATGGTTGTATTTATATTGTAGAAAGTATGGTTTACGGTGGTTGTTGTGTTGTTTGAGTATGGCTATTGCGGTTGTGTGTATGTGTTTGATTTCCTATATTTCCTATGTTGTACAAAATGCTTTATTAGAACAAGTATCGTTGATGGGAACGGATTTGTTGATGGGGTATTTGGATCGTACGGATGGTATATTAGATACTTTTGTTGAAGATATTGAACAGTATGGAAAGGTAGATACATATAGTTTTGTTGGCAGCGATATTTTCTATTTTGAACAAAATGTTTATGATTTGAAGTTTGTGGAAAATTCATATTTTGATTTGTATCAAATGGAAATTGGTAGTGGTCGTTTGTTTTATGATTTTGAAGATGAGCATGTTGTTGTAATTGGAAAGGATTTAGCAAATACCTTTCGATTACATGATCGTATTTTATATCACAATCAATGGTATACCGTGATTGGAATATTGGATAGTGTGTGTGAAAGTTTCTATGGAAATGATAATGCGTGTGTGTTTGTTCCCTATCGTTTTTATGATAGTAGTCATACACAACTGCTTATGAAAAGTACAGATGAAGTATTTACAAAACAGTATCTATCGTATTATTTGAATATGTATGCTATAGAGTATGAAATCTTTAGTCAATCACAGATTAAAGAGGCAATGAAACTGTTATTAGAGCTAATGGAAAAGGTGTTATATATCATTGGGTGTGTGTCATTTGTTGTGAGTATGTTAGGAATTGGGAATGTGATGCTTTTTAGTGTTGAACAAAGGAAGGGTGAAATTGGGATTCGTAAGGCGATTGGTGCTAGTGATTTTGCGATCTTTTTACAATTTTTATTAGAAGTGTGTGTGATGAGTGTAGTAGGCTATGTTATAGGAATTGTCTTGTCTATTTTGTGTATTTTGGTGTTTAGCTGGTATTTGAATAGTCATTTTTATCTAACCTTTTCTTTGTGTTTGTATTTATTATGCATGTGTTTGGGTATTGGAATTATTGGTGGTGTTGTGCCTGCATATTTGGCATGTAAAAAAGATGTGGTGGATGTGCTAAGTGTGTAAGATTCGACATAATTCTACGTTGTATGTGTGTCATTGTATAGTGGGAATGGGGTGGTAATATGCTAAGTTTTGTTATCGGATTACTTATGCATGTTTTTGAATGAATTTTTGTTTTTGGTGATTGTGTAAAAGAATTCACAAATTTATCACAAAAGCGAAAAAATGGTTGAAATAAAAGGTACCAAAGTGTAAACTATAATTAAAGAAAGCGGTTACAATAGTAATCGAGGAGGAAAACATGAAACTATTTAAATTATTATTAGTTGCTATGCTTGCTCTTGCTATGTTAGTAGGTTGCGGTGGCGACAAAAATGAAGAAGAAGCTGTATTAGTAATTTATTCACCAAACTCTGATACAGAAGTTGAAAACATTATTCCTGCTTTTGAAGCAAAAACTGGAATTACTGTTCAATTAATTTCTGCTGGTACAGGTGAATGTACAACTCGTTTGGATGCTGAAAAAGCTAACCCACAATGTGACGTTATGTTCGGTGGTGTAAACTTAGGTGTAGTTACTCAATATCCAGATATTTTCCAAGAATATAATTCTCCAAATGAAAAATTAATCGATGAAAACTATCAAAATGAACATGGTAAATTCTCTAACTATATGTTATCAGGTTCTGGTATGTTAATCCTTAACAATGAATTAGTTGACAAATTAGGTTTAACTGGTCAAATCAATGGTTATGAAGATTTATTAAATCCTGCATTAAAAGGTAAAATCGCTGCTGGTAACCCTGCTAAATCAAGTTCTGCTTGGGCTGAATTAACAAATATGTTATTAGTAATGGGTGATGAACCTTATGATGAAAAAGCTTGGGGCTATGTTGAAAAATTCATCGAACAATTAGATGGTATTCAATTAGATAGTTCTTCTGCTATTTACAAAGGTGTAGTTGCTGGTGAATATGCTGTTGGTGTTTCTTATGAAGACCCATGTATCGCTCAATTAGCTTCTGGTGCTGATGTAACTTGCGTATATCCTGAAGAAGGTACAGTATGGCTACCTACAGGTACAGCTATCGTTGCTAACTGCCCACATCCAAATAATGCTAAAGCATTCATCGACTTCTTATTATCTGAAGAATGTCAACAAATTATTTCTAAATTAACTATTCGTGGTACTAACTCTAATATCGTTCCATCTAACCCATTCATGAAACCTTTTAGTGAAATTAATGTGGTTTATGAAGATTTAGAATACACAGCTGCTAACAAATCAGCATGGCAAGAAAGATATACTAACTTAAAAGCTGATATCGATTCTAGAAAATAATTTATAATAATAAAAGAAAGGACTTGTTTGTATGAGCGTCAATATTAAAATTAGAGACGCAGTCAAACGTTATGGCGATAATACAATTATCACTGACCTATCATTGGATATTAAGGAGGGTGAATTTTTCACCCTCCTTGGTCCTTCTGGCTGTGGTAAAACTACGTTATTACGTATGATTGCTGGGTTTAACTCAATTGAGGGTGGAGATTTTTATTTCAATGAAAAGCGTATTAATGATATCGATCCTGCGAAGCGTAATATTGGGATGGTATTCCAAAACTATGCAATTTTCCCTCATTTAACTGTTAAAGATAATGTAGCATTTGGTTTGAAGAACCGTAAAATGCCTAAAGATAAAATCGAAGTTGAAACTAAGAAGTTCATGGAATTGATGCACATTGATGAGTATGCTGAACGTATGCCTGACCGTTTAAGTGGTGGGCAACAACAACGTGTTGCTTTGGCTCGTGCATTAGTTATTCAACCAGATGTATTATTAATGGATGAACCATTGAGTAACTTAGATGCGAAGTTACGTGTAGAAATGCGTACAGTTATTAAAGAAATTCAAAATAGTGTAGGTATTACTACTGTATATGTAACTCATGACCAAGAAGAAGCGATGGCTGTAAGTGATCGTATTGCGGTTATGAATAATGGGGATATCCAACATATTGGAACTCCTAAAGACTTGTATCAACGTCCAGCAAACTTATTTGTTGCGACTTTTATTGGTCGTACCAATGTTATTGATGGAAAATTAACGGTT
>JAFZDT010000189.1 GCA_017561055.1 Erysipelotrichaceae bacterium | reverse complement strand
TTATTTATATCAATAGGTATTATTTTCCTTTGCTTGTTATTATATTCATTAATGATTATATGCAATAAAAAATGGTATTTTGTAATTGGTGCTTATGGATTGTGTGCTGTTGTTTGTTTGTTAACTTATTTTAATTCTCCAAATTATAAATATGCAAATCAAGGACATAATTTTAGTTATATGAGTGGATTTTCTAGTGTCGATTTATATGATTATGCTTTGTATAACGAAAAGAATAAATTAGTAACAATTGATTCTAGTTTTGAAAAGATTGAAGGCTATAAGAATATGCCAATTATGGATGGTGCTGAAGCTTGTTATCCTGTATATAGCGCAATAGCGAAAGCTATTTATGAAGATATTGAGAAGATTGAACGTGATTATTACTATCGTACAAAAGATGAAAATGGCTTAGTTGTGACATTCCATAATACTGCTGTTGGTTTTGAGGCATTGGTAAATGGTACTGTTGATATGTTCTTTGGCGCTAAACCATCTGAATCTCAACTAGAGTTTGCTAGTTCTAGAGGAGTTGAATTGGAATATACTCCAATTGGTAAAGAGGGATTTGTTTTCTTTGTTAATGAAGAGAATCCTATAGATAATTTATCTATCCAACAAATCAAAGATATTTATAGTGGTAGAATTACTAATTGGAAAGAAGTTGGCGGTAAAAATGAGAAGATTATTGCATTCCAAAGACCAGAACGTTCTGGATCACAATCAATGATGGTTTATTTTATGGGCGATATACCTTTAAAAGAACCATTAACTTATGAGATGGAATATGCAATGCTTGGAATTATTGAAGAGGTTGCAGAGTATCATAATGAAGATGGTGCAATGGGTTATTCGTTTAGATATTATTTTGATGGTATGACGCAAGTTGAAGGGGCCAAGATGATTGCGGTCGATGGAGTGTATCCATCTACAGAATCTATTACTAGTGGTGAATATCCAATTGTAACGCCATTGTATTGTATAACGGTTAAAGGTAATCAAAATGAGAATGTACAAAAAGTAATTGACTTTATGTTGAGTGAAGATGGACAATATATAATTGAAAAGACAGGATATAGTCCTGTAGAATAGAGGTATTTATGGAAAAGTATGTGGTAATATTAAAAAATAAAAGTAGTGATACAATTGATCCTGATATGAATGTAAGACATTGTGATCATTTGCGCAAGTTAGCATTAAAGGGTACATTGTTCTTGTGTGGACCATTAATTGGTCATGGTGGAGCTATGCAAATTTTATATGCGAATTCGTTAGAGGAGGCTTGTGAATTAGTTAAGCAAGATCCATTTGTATCTGAAGGATTTTATTTAGATTTTGATTGTTACCGCTTATTAGAAGCAAATCTAGAGAATAATTTTTTACAAAAATAAGCTACTTTAAGTAGCTCTTTTTGTTCTATATTCATTTAGTTTTCTATAAGATTTAGTTTTTTTATAAAGTATATGTTTTATATGAAAATATGGTAGCGTTTTCTTCGTGAAACAAATAACAAATATGGGCATATCTCTTGAGTAATTAAATGTATAGTTGTAAAATAACACCGTAGCAATTTCATATTGCAAATTAGAAAGTAGGGGAATTAAAATGCGTAGAAATTACGAAGAATGGTCTGGTTTCCAAGGTGGAGCTTGGACTGAAGAAATTAACGTAAGAAGCTTTATTACAAAGAACTATACTCCATATGATGGTGATGAATCGTTCTTAGTTGGTCCAACACAAAATACTTTGGATTTATGGGATCAAGTTATGGATTTAACAAAACAAGAACGTGAAGCTGGTGGAGTTTTAGATATGGATACTCATGTAGTATCAAGTATTGTTTCTCATGGTCCTGGTTATTTAAACAAGGAAAAAGAAACAATTGTTGGTTTCCAAACTGACAAACCTTTTAAACGTGCTTTACATACATATGGTGGTATCCGTATGGCTGAAAAAGCTTGTAAAGACAATGGATATGAAGTGGATCCTGAAATTAGTGAATTCTTTACACTTCATAGAAAAACTCATAATGCAGGTGTATTTGATGCTTATACTCCTGAAATGAGAGCTTGTCGTTCTAGTCATATTATTACTGGTTTACCTGATGCTTATGGTCGTGGTCGTATTATTGGTGACTATCGTCGTGTAGCATTATATGGTATTGATCGTTTAATTGAAGATAAGAATGAACAAAAAATGACAACTCGTACAACAATGTATTCTAAAATCATTCGTGACCGTGAAGAGTTGGCTGAACAAATTCGTGCTTTACAACAATTAAAACAAATGGCTGCTAGCTATGGTTATGATATTTCTAGACCTGCTAAAGATACAAAAGAAGCAATTCAATGGTTGTATTTTGCTTATTTAGGTGCTGTTAAAGATCAAAATGGTGCTGCTATGTCTTTAGGTCGTACTTCTACATTTATCGATATTTATGCAGAAAGAGACTTAAGAAATGGTGTTTATACTGAAGAAGAATTACAAGAAATGGTTGACCATTTTGTAATGAAACTTCGTTTAGTAAAATTTGCTCGTACTCCAGAATATAATGCATTATTCTCTGGTGACCCTCAATGGGTAACAGAATCTATTGGTGGTGTTGGTATTGATGGTCGTCATATGGTTACTAAGATGTCTTATCGTTATTTACATACATTAAGTAACTTAGGGGCTGCACCAGAACCAAACTTAACAGTTTTATGGTCTACTAAATTACCTACAAACTTCAAACGTTTCTGTGCAAAAGTTTCTATTGAATCTTCATCTGTTCAATATGAAAATGATGATTTAATGCGTGTAAGTCATGGTGATGACTATGCAATTGCATGTTGTGTTTCTAGTATGCGTTTAGGTAAAGAAATGCAATTCTTCGGTGCTCGTGCTAACTTAGCTAAGTGTTTATTATATGCTATCAATGGTGGTATTGATGAAATTAGTAAGAAACAAGTTGGTCCTAAGTATCGTCCAATTACTACTGAATATTTAGATTACAATGAAGTAATGGAAAAATATGATGAAATGATGAAATGGTTAGCTAATGTTTATGTTAATACATTAAATATCATTCACTATATGCATGACAAATATTGTTATGAAAAATTACAAATGGCTTTACATGATCAACATGTTACTCGTTGGTTTGCGACTGGTATTGCTGGATTATCTGTTGTTGCGGATAGTTTAAGTGCAATTAAGTATGCGAAAGTTAAAGTGGTACGTGATGAAGATGGTATCGCTACTGATTATATTGTTGAAGGTGATTTCCCTAAATATGGAAATGATGATGATAGAGTAGATAATATCGCTAATGAAATCGTTCATACATTCATGGAACATGTTCGTAAGAATCATACATATAGAGATTCTATTCCTACAACATCAATTTTAACAATCACTTCTAACGTTGTTTATGGTAAGAATACTGGTTCTACTCCTGATGGACGTAGAAAAGGTGAAGCATTTGCTCCAGGTGCTAACCCAATGCATAGAAGAGATACTCATGGTGCAGTTGCGTCTTTAGCTTCTGTTGCGAAATTACCATTTAAAGATGCTCAAGATGGTATTTCAAATACATTCTCAATTATTCCTGGTGCTTTAGGTAAAGATAACCAAGTATTCATGGGAGATATTGAAGTGGATTTTGATTGCTCTAATGGTGCATGTGGTACACCTACATTATTTGAAGGTTTAGATGCTGAATAATTAAAGGAGGATATACAGATGGCAGTTACACAAAGTCAAATTGACAATTTAGTTGCTTTATTAGATGGTTATGTTGAGAAGGGTGGACATCACTTAAATGTAAATGTGTTCACTAAAGAAACATTATTAGATGCACAAGCGCATCCTGAAAAGTATCCACAATTAACTGTCCGTGTTAGTGGATATGCTGTTAACTTCGTTAAATTAACAAAAGAACAACAAGATGAAGTTATTTCTAGAACTTTCCACGAAAGTATTTAATGAAAGGGTATATTCATTCTGAAGAATCATTTGGTACGGTAGATGGTCCAGGATTGCGTTATGTAGTCTTTTTACAAGGGTGTCCAATGCGTTGTCTATTTTGTCATAATCCAGATACTTGGAAAATGCAAGATGGCAAGCAAGTAGAACCACAAGAGATTATTGATCGTTTCTTGAAAAATCAATCGTTCTATAGAAATGGTGGAATTACGGTTACAGGTGGAGAACCACTATTACAAATTGATTTCTTGATTTCTTTATTTACACTCGCAAAGCAATATGATATTCATACTTGTATTGATACTTCGGGTATCACTTATCAAGATACAGATGTGTATCGTTCTAAATTAGATGAGTTACTAAAACTTACAGATTTAGTAATGTTGGATATTAAACACATTCATCCAGATAAACATCTTCATTTAACTAAACAAAAGAATGACAATATTCTAAAGTTTGCGAAGTATTTAGAAAGTAAGAAAATTCCTTTATGGATTCGTCATGTAGTCGTTCCTGGTATTACTGATAATCCAGATGATTTGATGGATTTAGGACGCTTTATTGGTACATTATCCAATTTAAAAGCGTTAGATGTTCTTCCATACCATACAATGGGTGTTAACAAATATAAAGAATTAGGTTTAACGTATCCATTAGAAGGTGTTGAAGCATTAAGTAAAGAAAAGGCTATGGAAGCTAGAAAATATATTTTACAAGGTATTAAAGAAATTCGTTCAAAGTAAGAAGTCCTTATTGGGCTTCTTTTTTGTATTTTCATAAATATTTTGATAGAATAATTGTGGTGATAAATGTGAAGAAAATATTGTTTAATACAACTAAAATTGTATTTGCGAGTATATTAGCTATTGTTATCGCTTATTTTTTAGGTTTTTCATTTTACATATCTTGTGGTATAGTAACCATACTAACCATTCAATCTACGAAAAGAGATACTATCCAAACAGCAATTGAGCGTTGTATAGCGTTTGTTATTGCTTTAGTGATTGCATATGGTTGTTTCTATATCTTTGGTTATACCATCCTCGCTTATTGTATCTATTTAGTATTCTATCTATTTATTTGTCAGTTATGTTCTTGGTATAGTTCTATGGCTGTCAATTCTGTATTAATTTCCCATTTTTTAACCTTTCAAATCATGTCAATTCCTACTGTTTTAAATGAAGTTGGTTTATTTAGTATTGGAGTATCGATTGGTATTTTGGCAAATTTACATTTAAAGAAGAATATTTATATTGAAAAATTAAAAAATCAAGCCGATGAACAAATTCGTTATATCTTATTAAGAATGTCAAAACGTGTTATGCAAGATATTGATGATTATGATGGTAGTTGTTTTGATGTGTTATATGAATTAATATCTAAAGCTAAAACAATGAGTTATGAAAATGAAAAGAATTCGATTTTTTCGTTTGATGATTTTGATAGAAAATATATTTCTATGCGTTCGAAGCAAACACAAGTTTTATATGAAATGTATAAAATCATTCGCAGTATGCATACAACACCTTTTACTGCAAAGATGATTTCTGATTTTTTGAATAAAATTGCGAGTGAGTATCATTTAGAGAATGATTGTGAACAGTTATTAGCTGAATTTTATGATTTGGATGCACAAATGAAAAGTACACCATTGCCAGGTGAGCGCAATGAGTTTGAAGATCGCGCAAGATTGTTTATGTTATTGCGTTGTATAGAAGAGTTTTTAATGATTAAAAAAGAG
Source organism: Erysipelotrichaceae bacterium (assembly GCA_017561055.1). GTDB lineage: Bacteria > Bacillota_I > Bacilli_A > Erysipelotrichales > Erysipelotrichaceae > RGIG4607. The sequence goes on along the minus strand of JAFZDT010000189.1, from coordinate 503 downwards.
TTTTTTAAGGAGGTTTGTTGATGAAGTTGATTGTTTCTGATGTAGATGGAACATTGTTTCCTCATAAAAGTGTAAAGAATCCAAAGCAATTGGAAGAAAATATTGAAGCGATTAATCGATGGGTGAATCAAGGAAATCAATTTGCGATTGCGAGTGCTAGAGGAATTCGTGAAGTTAAACGTTTTGAAGATTTATTGGGATTTTCATTGAATTTTATTGGTTCTAATGGTGCTGGTATTCAATTTTCTGATGGAGCTCGTAAGGAATTATTTATCAATAGTAACATTTATTATTCTGTATTGAAGCATGTTAAAGAAAATAATTGGGATGCGAGTGTAGTTTGTTCTGTTGATTATAAGTGGTTATGGCATGATGCAGATCATTATCCTTTAAATCGTAATGTAATTGATAATGCATTAGCTACTGGTGTTACTTTAGTAAAAGATGGTGATATTCCATTTGATTATCCAATTACTAAAGTGTCTATTTTTGTAGATAAAAAT
>JAFZDT010000188.1 GCA_017561055.1 Erysipelotrichaceae bacterium | reverse complement strand
TGAATATCTAAAATAGCAGGGTATGTTTTGTTTTCATCATAGTCTTTAGGTAATAATACCCAACCTTGAATATCTACATCTTTCTTTAACCAAATACGTTGAGGTGTCGCTACATAATAATCATCTACATTGTTAATGTGTGTTAATTGTACAGGTTTTTTATCAACGATAGCATATAGTTCAGATAGTCTTTGATCAACCAAACCTAACATCCACATACCATGTTCATTCACAACAACATCATCACTTGCACCATCAAAATCATTCATTTTAACTAAACCAGTTTCAGTGAATTTATAAATATAAGATGTATGATATTCTACACCAATGAAATAAGAATCGTTATTGAATTTATAATAGTTTTTCATTCTGCCATAACGAGCATCTGTAAGAATGCTATTGTATAAGCAATTTTCGTTTTTGAATAATAAATGTAATTGTTTATCTTTTAATTCATAGAAGTCTTTACCATCTACAGCAGCACCATTTGTACCTGTTAAAATAACTTTATGATTATAATAGAATACTCTACCAATCATTAATACATCATCAAATAATACTTCTGTTTCTAATGTTTTAAGATTGACTTTCCAAACCCAACTCCATAAGCCTTTCACATCGGTAAAATCAACACCTGCATAGACAAGTTCATCACCGTCGATATCATAAGATTCAACATCAACAGTTAATGGAATTAGATTTGTAATTTCTAATGTTTGTTTATTGACTAAGAATAAAGTATTACGATCACCATTAATAATGCCTGCACCATTATAGAAGAATGGGTATTCATCAAAGACTACATAGTCTTCGTTGTCTTTTTTGGCTTGTTCAACTTGTAGTTGTTGTTCAAGTGTCAAATGATGATATTCTGGACAACTACGATTGATAGTTGCTTGTACTAAATATGATTCTTCGTTTAAGTCTTTAATGTTACTTACTTGTAAAGGTAGTGTAAATGAATTTTTAAATTCTCCATTTTCTACTTTTGTTAAACGTGTGTGTACCGTTTTTGATTCTGGATCTTGGTCTGCGTATAGGAATGATCCATCATTCATTAAATAGGTTGTACAACGTTTTTTGTAGTCAATGTAAATGCTGTCTTCATTTGTTAATGTATTATATTTATGAAGACGTTGTTTGTAATTATTATTTTCCATATCCATAGCTGTTTCTACATAATATAAATCATGATTATGTACTTTTAAGTCGGATAAATACTTAAAATTTTCTAATGTTTCTAATGTGATTGTTTTCATATCTTCATCTCCCTTGTTTGTTATCATACCACTGTTTTGTGAAATTCGTTTAAAATACTTACATTGTTCATATAAAATTCACATATTTTCAGTAATTTTATGTTGGTGATTTGATGAATGAAAGAATAAAAAGAGTCACGATGGTGACTCTAATTACTATATTAAGTTTTAGTTATAGTTTACAAACAATTCCAATGATGCATGCAATGGCAATGACAATAATTGGATGTTTGTTTGTTTTGTATTGAAAAATAAATAGTGGAATAAAAAGTATGATTGCTGGCCAGTTGATGATACTAAAGAATTCGGTTGATTCTGGTTGTAACATAATAAAGGCTGCTTGAAATACTTGAAATCCTGCGGAAGCTATCAATCCTGTAACTGCAGGACGTAATGCTTTAAATGCATTATTTACATGCGGATTGTCTTTAATGTTGGTTAATACTTTAGCTACGATTAGGATAATGATTACAGATGGTGTAATTAAACCTAGGGTAGTTGTAATAGCTCCTGGGACTCCTCCAACAGTAAAACCTACATACGTTGCCATATTTACTCCAATAGGTCCTGGTGTAGATTCGGAGATAGCAATCATATTGGTAAGTTCGGCTGTTGTATACCAATTGTATTTGCTGGCTAAGTCAGTTAAGAATGGAATGGTTGCTAATCCGCCTCCAATGGCAAATAAACCGATTTTAAAGAATTCTAAGAATAAGGTTAGATAAATCATGCTTGTTTACCTCCTTTCCATAGTAAGCCAAAAATAATGGCTCCTACGATTACGTATACACTTGAGATATTTGTAAAGGTAACAAGTAAGAATACAAGTACTGCGATTATGATTCCTGTGTTGTTTTTAATATTTTTCTTCGCTAGCTTCATAATGGCAATAGAGATTAATACACAAACAGCAACGCGAATACCGCCAAATGCATGTTGTACAATTTCATAGTCCATGAAGTTTTTTAAGAATGCGGCAATAATAGTTATAATCATTACTGAAGGTGTTACTACTCCTAAGGTAGCGATGATGCCTCCTAGGATACCTTTGGTCTTATAACCTACAAATGTAGCTGTATTTACTGCAATAACTCCTGGAGTTAATTGTCCAATAGCGAAGTAATCAATGATTTCATCATCGGTTGCCCAATGGTGTTTTTCTACAATTTCTTTTTGGATCATTGGTAACATGGCATATCCTCCACCAAAGGTGAGTGCGCCTATTTGAAAGAATGCCCAAAATAGTTCAAGATATATTTTCATATTCATCCTTCTTTCATGCGGTTATTGTAGCATAGTTTTGAAAGTGTATGTTAAAATAATTGTAAAATATGGGTGAGGTTTAAGTATGAAGATTGGTATTTTGGGATCAGGTATGATAGTGCCTACACATGCAGATACAGTTAAGATTGTAGATGGGGTAGAGGATGTTGCGATTTGTTGTCGTCCAGATTCTTTAGATCGTGCTAATGCGTTGGCTGCTGAATATAATTTGAAGTGGGTGTATACGGATTATAATGAAATGCTAGAAAATTCTGAGATTGATGCAATTTATGTTGCAGTTCCAAATCATTTGCATTATGAAATGAGTTTAAAAGCATTACAAGCTAAGAAATATGTTATTTGTGAAAAACCTTTTACAACGACTTTAAATGAAGCGAAACATTTGTTTGAAGTGGCTAAAGAAAATGGGGTTATGATTTGGGAAGCAATTACGACGATTTATTTACCTAATTTCTTGGATATGAAAAAGAAATTGGCAGATTTGGGTGTTGTAAAGATTGTGCAATCAAATTATTCGCAATATTCTTCTCGTTATGATAATTTTCAAAAGGGGATTGTTATGAGTGCTTTTGATCCTAAGTGTTGTGGTGGAGCGTTGATGGATATTAATATTTATAATTTACATATGGTTTGTGGTTTGTTTGGCAAACCTAGTTCTGTTAATTATATTGCGAATATTGAAAGGGATATTGATACTTCAGGTATTGTGACTTTGGATTATCCAACATTTAAGGCGGTTTGTATTGGCTCTAAAGATAATGGGGCACCAGGAGGAACGCAAGTACAAGGAACATTAGGTTTTATGCGTACACTTACTCCGGCGTTTATTTGTGAATCGTATGAATGGCAATTAAATAAGCAAGAATTACATCAAGAGAATGTAAATGATTCGAAGATGCGTATGAAGTATGAATTGATTGCTTTTGAAAAGATGTTTAGAGAACAAGATTATGTAAAGTATGAGGAAGTAAAGAATCATACGTTGACAGTAGTTGAGGTTGCTCAATTGGCTAGAAGAAGTGCGAATATTTATTTTGATCCAGATAAGAAGGAAGTAGAGTAGTCTACTTCTTTTTAAATAAAAAAATCCAATCGAGTGATTGGATTATTGATGAAATTTTACTTTTGGTAAATTCCATTTATAGTAGGCTGCGAGTAAACGGATAATAATAGTAGTTAAAGTACCAATAATGATTGCGATATTATCAGGAATAAGTAGATATAAAATATAGTAGGTAGTTCCACCGATTAAGGCGGCTACTGCGTAAATTCGTTTATGTAAAACCATTGGAATTTGTGTGGCCATCATATCACGTAGGATTCCTCCTCCAACACCAGTAATTAAGCCAGTAAATAAAATTAAGAAAGTGTTAGTTGAACCATATTGAATCGCGGTATTAATTCCAACAACTACAAAGATGCCTAAACCAATGGAGTCAAATAATAAGTTTACATAGTCAAGTTTTTTAATGTATTTTTGTACAAATGTTTGGTTTTTGTAGAAAAGAATAAATGTTAATAAACTAGTAATGATAGATACAATTGCATAGATTGGATCTTGAAAGGCCATTGGTGGATGTATACCCAGGATAACATCACGAATTAAACCACCACCAATAGATGTAATACAACCTAATACAATTACTCCAAATAAATCGCATTCTTTTTCCATAGCTAGAATGGATCCAGATACTGCAAATGAAAGTATACCTAATATTTCTAAAATAAATATAAAATTAAATTCCATAGTATGGACTCCTTGAATATTTTGTCAAAATTACTATATCACATCTTTAACTATGTGCAATGCTTAAAGATATTTTTGTTAGAGTGGTCATAGTATGGTAGTGGATTTATCTAAAATATGTGAAATTGTATAAATAATTATGGTAAATTGTTGCTGGAATTTTGTGTAAAATGTGTGAAATCGATTGACACCGCTTACATTTAAAGATATACTACAGTATGTATAAAGGAAATTATCGCTTCTAATCAAAATTAGAAGCATATTCATTTATATCAATCATCCTTATTGTGTTAAATGAAAATTTAACCGTTTATTAAGTTTGGTGTAAAAATATTTATAGTGTTTGTAACCCGCTATGAATATTTTCACATATTATCACATCATTTTTTAAAATTTATAAGGAGGAAAAAAAGATGGGAAACATTTTACAAGCGCTAATCGCTGCATTAGTTGCTGGTATTTGTGAATGGGATATCTATGGTGGATTCCACGTTCAAACAAACCGTCCAGTAGTTGTTGGTCCATTGATGGGTTTAGCTTTAGGTGACTTATCATTAGGATTAGAAATCGGTGCTGGTCTTGAATTCGTATTCTTGGGTACAGTATCTGTAGGTGCTGCTATTCCACCTGATGCATGTTCTGCTGCTTCATTAGCTGTTGCTGCTGCATGTATTTCTAACGGAGCTTTAAATGCTAACCAAGCGGTTACATTAGGTGTTGCATTAGCTTCAGTAGCACAAATGTTACAAATGTTAATTTGGACAGTTAACATCTGGTTCCAACACCAAGCTGACAAATATGCTAAAGTTGGGGATATCGACGGTGCTTGCCGTTGCATGTACATTCCATGTACATTATGGTTCTTCCAAGGTGCTATTCCTGCATTCTGCTTAGTAGCATTCGGTCAAGAATTAGTATCAAATATCGTATTACCTGCAGTAGTTAACACATGGTTAACATTAGCTGGTGGTATGATGGCATCTGTAGGGTTCGCTATGTTATTCGTTATGATGAACAAGCCAAAATTAACTCCATTCTATATGATCGGTTTCGTATTAGCTGCTGCATTAGGAATGGGATTAGTTCCAACAGCTGTATTAGGTTTAGCTGCTGCTTTATTATACATCCAACAAATGGATGCTCCAGCTGCACCTGAAAAGAAGAGAAGAAGTAGAGAAGCGTAAGGAGGAGAATGAAGATGGCTGAAAAGAAAATTACTCAATCTGATATTATGTCAGTATACTGGCGTTCATTCTTCGATATGGCGTCAATCAACTACGAACGTTTCCAAGCATTACCATACTTGTTTACGTTCCAAAAAGTATTCAAAAAATTATATGGTGACAACAAAGAAAGAATGACTCGTGCATGCTTACGTCACGTTGAAATGTTCAACACAATGCCTTTGTTCATCCCTGTAATTCAAGGTACAACATTAGCATTAGAAGAAAAAATTGCTAACACTCCAGTTGAAGAAGATACAGCAGAATTAGAAGAATCTGTAAACAACATCAAAGTTGCTTTAATGGGTCCTTTCGCTGGTATCGGTGACTCTTTAATGTGGGGTACATTCCGTCCAATCGCTATGTCAATTGGTGCTTCTATCGCTGCTTCTGGATCAGCTGCTGGTCCAATCGTTGCGTTAGTAATTTGGAACGTTGTTAACTTTGCATTCCGTTACTTCACATTAGTATATGGATACAAAGCTGGTACAACAATGTTAACAACATTACGTTCATCTAACATCATCGAAAAAATCTCTACAGCTGGTTCTGTATTAGGTTTAATGGTATTAGGTGTATTAACAGCTTCTTGGGTTTCTTTAAACACAGGTTTAGCTTTAACAGTTGAAGGTACAGAATATGTAACTGATGCTAATGGTGTTACAACTGAACAACCAAAAGTTATCACAACTGCTTTACAAGAAGTATTAGATGGTATCCATCCAAAAATCTTACCTTTATGCTTAGTTATGTTCATGGCTAGCTTAATGAAAAAAGGTTGGACAACAACAAAACTTATCGTATTAGTATTCGCTATCGCTTTAGTATCTGCATTAATTTCTACATTTACTGGCGTTGTTATCTTCTGCTAATAGTAAGAATGATGTTAAAATCGAACTCTCTTCGGAGAGTTCTTTTTTTGTGATTTTAAAACAAAAAAGAAAAAATTTTTGAAACAAAAAAATATCAAAGAAAACAAAAAAAGTGGTTACAAATACAATGAATTATGCTATTATATTCATAGTTGAAGTGTAAGCGATTACACTTTATGTATTGTTTTAAAATCAGGAGGAAACAATGACAAAAATTATTATGACAGCGCATGGAGAATTATCTAGCGCATTATTGTATTCTGTTGGTATGATTGCTGGTCAACAGGATCCAGAACAAGTTGCAGCAGTTAACTTCTATCCAAATGATAGCTTAGACACATTAAAAGATCGTTTGGAAGAACAAATTAAGAAATTCGATCCAGAAAATAATCATATTATCGTTTTCTGTGATTTGAAATCTGGTTCACCATTTAATGCATCTGTAATTTTATCTAAAACATATAGTAATCTTACAATCGTGCATGGTATGAACTTGCCAATGTTATTAGAAATTATTTTAATGAAAGACATGTATGCTTCTAAAGAAGATTTAATTCCAGTGGTTGAAATGTGTAAAGAAACTGTTGGTGTACATGTAGAAAAGGAGACTCGCCGTGGCCGTAGAGATGTTTAGAATTGATGAAAGAATGTTACATGGACAAGTAATGACAACTTTCTCAAAAGTATTGAATATTGATGAATATATCGTTGTAAACACAGAAGTATCTAAAGATGAACAACAAAGAGCTTTATTAGAATTAGCATTACCTCCAGGAGCTGATTTCGATGTAGTTAGTCCTGAAACATTTGCTAAAATCGATAAAGAAAATGATTACTGGGGAGAACATACTTTCGTAGTATTCCGTTATTTAGAAGACTGCTTAGCTGCTATTAAAGCTGGTGCTCAAGTTAAGAAATTAACTGTTGGTGGTATGTATTCTCGTGGACGTGAAGGTGAAGTTAAAGAAGAAATCGCTTTATTCGTAGCTGATAGCGACCGTGAATTATTCCGCGAATTAGAATCATTAGGTGTTGAATTAGAATATCGCGTATCATTCTATAACAACCCTCAACCATTAAAAAATGTAGTTAAATACTAAGAAAGGAACTTAAAACAATGGCTGTAGAATTATATAAATTAGATGGAAGAATGTTACATGGACAAGTTTTATCAACATTCGGACGTATTTTAAATCCAGATGAATTCATCGTGGTTAACGAAAAAGTTGCTAAAGATGATTCAGAAAGAATCGTATTAGAAATCGCTGTTCCTGGTGATGCTGAATTTGACTGTGTATCTCCAAAAACATATGCAAAAATTTTCAAAGAAAACGATTACTATGGAACAAAAACATTCGTAGTTTTCCGTTATATTACTGACGTTGTTGAAGCTGTTGAAGCTGGTGCTCAAATTCCTTATTTGAACGCTGCTGGATTCTATCAAAATCCTAAATCAGAACTTCCTCAAACAAACTATGGTGTAAACTTATGGATTACTGAAGAAGATAAAAAACACTTACGTTGGTTAGAAGATCATGGTGTTAAATTAACTTATAAAGTTTCTCACATGACACCAGAAGAACCATTAAACAAATATGTAAAATACTAAAAAACAGGTGAAAACCTGTTTTTTTTAGGCTATAATAGTAGAGTAATTATAGGAGGCTTTTATATGGGAGTTATTTTAAATAAAATTGATGGTAAGACTGTTTGCGGTAAAGTTGTTACTAGCTTTGGTCGTTTCTTAGGTGCTGATGAATATATCGTTGTAAATGATACAATTATGAATGATGAAGCACAAATGGGATTAATGCATATGTCAATTACTGGTGGGGCAGATTTCGATGTTGTTAAATGTTCTACATATGCTAAAATTTTCGCTGATAAAGATTATTATGGAACAAAAACAATCGTTGTTTTCCGTTATGTTGAAGATGTTATCGCTTGTATGGATTTAGGTGTTGAAATTAAAGAATTAAACTGTGCTGGTATTTTCAAAGAAAATAAAGAAAACACTACTGTTTATGCTAAGAACTTAGTATGTACACCTGAAGAAGTTGAATTATTAAAATCTTTACATAATAGAGGTGTTCACTTAATTTATCAACCAACTGTTCAAGAAAAAGTTGAAGAAGTAAGCGATTTATTAAAATTCTAATTTAAAAAGGCTCCTTGTGGAGCCTTTTTTCTTTAGTCTTCAATTACTTGATTGATCATCCAGATATTTTTAGAGAATTCTTTTACATAATCATCCATTAAGGCGCTGATTAAGTAGAAGTCTTGCTCATCTGCTAGTTTTTTGATTTCTAGTACATCTTTTAGTAATTTATCAAAGTCTTTTAATACTTCTTTGAAGATGTGTTTTGATTTGATGTTTTCCATCTTTGCTTCTTCAATATCTGCAACTTCTAAGAAGTCTTTTAATGATGCGAGTGGTTTGTATCCAATCATTAGGATGTTTTCTGCTAGTTCATCAATTGCACCGTTTATACCATTGTAGATGTCTTCTAGTTTTGCATGTACTTGGAAGAAATCCTTTCCTTTGATGTACCAGTGATAGTTTTGTAGTTTGTGATATTCAACTACGTAGTTTGCTAATAATTTGTTTAATCTATTTTCCATATATTTTTTCCTCCTATATATGTTAGCCTTATCTAACTGTCTATAGTATATACTGGAATATATGGATTATGTTGTCGAATGCTCGGGTTATTTTAGTAAGCTTTTGAAGTTGTTTATAACATCATTCGCATCCATAGGGCTAGTAGAACCCATTTGAATGTTTGGCTTTGTCTTACCATGGAAATCGCTTCCTACGGTACAAATTTTGTTATAATCGCTTGCTAATTGTTTATAGAAGTTGATTTGTTCTGGTGTATGATAACTACTATATACTTCTAGTCCTTGTACATCCATAGCTAGTATTTCTTTTAAAATATCATCTTTTCCTTTGAAGTTATTACCAGGATGAGCAACAACACAAATGCCACCTGCAGAATGGATAATTTGCATGGCATCTTGTAATGACATGAATTCCATTTTTACATAGGCTGGTTTTCCTTGTGAACAGATATCCCAATAAAAGTTTACAAATGGATTATCACTACGTGTACCATTTTCTAAATATGGTTGTATTAAAGGGTGATTATGATTTCTTGTATCTGGAATCACAACTTCCGCAATATCTTCTCCAACCACAATGCCATCTGGACATAATTCAGTTAATTTATCCATATCGATAATAATTCCTAGTTCTTGGATTTTTTGAATAAGTGTATCTCTATTTTTTAGCATTTGGTTATAAATATCTTTTTCGATTGCTTCAAAAATAGGTAAAGTATAATCAAAGTTATAACCTAATAAATGTAAATTTACTCCTTTATAAGTGCAATCTAATTCTATTGCATCAATATATTCAATATCATAGTCTTTTTCTAGTGTGTGAGCTTCATAGATGGCTTTAACAGAATTGTGATCTGCAATGGCCATATGAGTTAATTGTTGTTTGTTTGCGATATCAAATAATTCTTTTACAGTATATTGTCCATCATCGCTGTAAATGGAATGCATATGTAAATCAATTTTTGTCATACGTAGTCTCCTTAATTTATTTTATTATCCCATAATCTCTAGGTTAGAGTAAACAATAATAATCATAATAGATATTGTTGTGGTATACTTATACTGGTAAAGGATGTGAAATTTATGGAATTATTAGCAAGTATTCAATCTATACGTGATATTCCAAGATATAAAAGTTTAGGTATGACTGGTTGTATTTTGTCTTGTGACTATTTTGCGACTCGTCAAAACCATTATTTTACAAAAGAGGAAATTGTATGTGCAATGCAAGAACATGTGGATGTACAATTTTATACGATTGTGAATCGTATTTTTGCGCAAGATGAGTTATCACAACTTGAAGAATTCTTAGTTTGGTGTAAAGATGTGCAATTTGCAGGTATTTATTATAGTGATCCTGCGGTCTATATGTTGGCTAAAAAATATGGTATGGAAAACATTCTTATTTATAATCAAGATACCGTTTTAACAAATTCGTTGGATATTCAAGGATATTTGGATTTGGGTATTAAACGTTGTGTTATTTCTAGAGAAATTACATTGGATGAAATCTTAACAATCATGAATCGTTGTGAAGATAAATTGGAATTGATGGTTCATGGACATATGAATTTATCATATTCTAAACGTCGTTTGTTGTCTTGTTATTTTGATGAAATTGGTGCAGTGCATTCTACTGCTAAAATGTATACATTGGAAGAAGAGACTCGTAAAGATAAGATGTTTATTACGCAAGATGAACAAGGAACTCATATTTTTACGGGTAATCGTTTACAAATGGTTAAAGAGTTACCATCGTTGTTATCGTTACAAGCCATTCGTATTGATGGTGTTTTTATGAATAGTGATGAAATTGCGGATGCGATTATGTATTATGCTCAAATTTTGAATGGTAAAGATGTAGATAGTGTGTATGATGCATTTATTGCAAAGAATGAAGAATTGTATACGTCTGGTTATTTGTATCAAAAGACGAATATTGTAAAGTAGGTGTAGTATGAGACATTCGATTGAATTATTGGCTCCAGCTGGAGATTTAAATCGTTTAAAAACGGCTGTTCGCTATGGTGCGGATGCGGTGTATATTGGTGGCAAAGAATTGAGCTTGCGTTCTCGTGCAGGTAATTTTTCGATTGAGGAAATTAAAGAGGGTGTGGAATTTGCGAATCAATATGGTGCAAAAGTATATGTGACTGTGAATATGATTCCTCATGATGAAGATTTTAAAGAAGTTGAGAAGTATTTTAAATCTTTAGAGGATGCAGGTGTATCTGCAATTATTGTGGCGTCTATTCATTTGATGAAATTATGTAAAAAAGTAGCTCCTAAAATGGAAGTGCATATTAGTACCCAACAAACTACAACGAATACAGCAACTGTTGATTATTGGAAAGAAATTGGTGCAGATCGTGTAGTACTAGCGCGTGAAGTAACTTTAGAAGAAATGAAAGAGATTGCGAAAACTAGTAGTTTACCTCTTGAAGTGTTTATTCATGGTGGTATGTGTGTGAATTATTCTGGTCGTTGTACGTTAAGTAATATTATGACATTACGTGATGCCAATCGTGGTGGTTGTGCGCAATCTTGTCGTTGGAAATATCGTATGTATGATGAAGGGAACTTAATTAGTCCTGAGGATTGTTTATTCTCTATGAGTTCTAAGGATTTACAAGCGGCTAGTGTAATTACTGCTTTAATGGATATGGGTATTGATAGTTTGAAGATTGAAGGGCGTATGAAAACGGCGTATTATATTGCGACTGTTGTTAAGGCGTATCGTCAATTGATTGATACCTATCATGAAAATGGTAAAGTAACGGAAGAAGAAATGGAAAAGTTCCAAAATGAATTAGCGAAAGCTGAAAATCGTCCAACATATAGTGGTTTCTATTATGGATTACCTCCAAAAGAAGGTCATTTATATGGAGTTAATGGTGCTGGGGTTATTCAAGATTTTGTTGCGTATGTATTGGATTATGATAAAGCAAGTCAAATGGCGACTATTCAAGTGCGTAATCATTTTACTTGTGGTACCAAAATGGAAGTGTTAAGTCCTACAATTGATAATGAAACATTTGTGGTTGAGGAGTTATTTACTTTAGATGGTGAAAAGATTGATGTTGCGAAACAACCAATGCAAGTATTAAAAACGAAGATTCCTTTTGTAGTTGAAAAGGAAGATATGATTCGTAAATATAGAGGTGGATCATGTCAATAGTATTTGAAGGTGCTATTTCTGTTAAAGCGGCTTTACAATCTCCGTATCGTACAATTTCTGAAATTTGGATGGATGAAAAGAAGAAGTCTAAGGATTTTGGGTATATCTTAAAGATGTCTGAAGTACATAATATTGTTGTCAAACGTGTTTCTAGGGATGAAATTGATAGAGTTGCCAGTGGTAGTACCCATGGTGGTGTAATTGCATTTGTTAATGAAAGACGATTTGTGACGATAGATGAATTGTTTGCTTGTGATAAACCACATTTCTTTGTGTTATTAGAAGGTATTGAAGATCCATATAATGTTGGGTATTCTTTACGAACTTTATATGCTAGTGGTTGTCAAGGCGTGATTATGCCTAAGCGTGATTGGTCTAAAGATGAAGGGGCTATTTTAAAAAGTAGTGCTGGAGCTTGGGAGAAGATGCCAATTTATTTGTGTGATGATTATACAGAACTTTTACAAGCATGTAGTGAACATGATGTAAAACTAGTTTGTGCGATGCGTGAAGATGCGATTGATATGTTTGATTATGATTATACCCAAAGTGTTGTATTGGCATTAGGTGGCCCTTTAAGAGGTTTGAGCTCAGAGTTGTTACAGCATTCTAGTCAAAATATTTATATTCCATATGCAATTGATTTCCGTAATGCATTGAATGCTTCTAGTGCAGTTTCTATCTTGGTATATGAAGTATTTAGACAAAGAAGAGGATAGTATGGTTTATCAACAAATACAAAGTGAATTGCATGGTGCAAAATTAGTGATTGTGTCAAAATATCGTAGCAATGAACAATTGATGTATTATTATGCATTAGGACATCGTGATTTTGCGGAAAATCGTGTACAAGAACTAGTAAAGAAATATGATTTGTTACCTAAAGATATTTGTTGGCATATGATTGGGCATTTACAAAGAAATAAAGTGAAATATATTGTACCTTTTGTTACGATGATTCATTCTGTGGATACACTATCTTTATTAGATACAATTGAAAAAGAGTGTAAGAAAATCAATCGTAAAGTTTCTGTTTGTTTACAATTTAATATTGCAAAAGAAGAAACAAAGAGTGGCTTTATGTTGGATGAATGGCAAGAAGTAATAGATTATTGCAGTCATTTATCTTATGTTGATGTTTGTGGAATTATGGTAATGGGTCCACATACTGATGATGAAGAAGCGATTGTAAGTGTTTTTAAACAAGCACAGGAATTATTGCAGGTAATGCAAAGCAAGTATCCTCAAATTCAAGAGTTATCAATGGGTATGAGTGATGATTATCCGCTTGCTTTAGCACATGGGGCAACGATGATTCGTGTAGGTAGTAAATTATTTGAGAACGTATAGATACTATACGTTTTTTCTTTTGTGGAAAGGGTTTCATCGATGATAATTATTGTTTTCACTAGTGAATTACTATATAATGAGAAAAAATTGTGGAGGTAGTAGTATGCGTGCAGTTTTAACAGTTGTGGGTAAAGATGGTGTTGGTATTTTAGCAAAAGTAAGTACAAAGTGTGCGAATTATAATGCCAATATTGTGGATGTGAATCAAACGATTATGCAAGATATGTTTTGTATGATTATGTTGGTAGAGATTGATCAATTGCATATTGCATATACAGAATTTGTAGATGCAATGGAACAATATGGAACAACTTTGGGAATGAAAATTCATGTAATGCATGAAGATATTTTCCAAGCGATGCATACGATTTAGAGGTGGCTTATGCTAAATGTAAATCATATATTAGAAACAATTAAAATGATTGATGAAGAAGATTTAGATGTTCGTACCATTACAATGGGTATTTCTTTGTTAGATTGTTGTGATGCGGATATTGATGTTTCTTGTGAGAAAGTATATAAAAAGATAACAACGAAAGCTAAAGATTTAGTAAAGGTTGGAGAACAAATTGAAAAGGAATATGGAATTCCAATTATCAATAAACGTATTTCGGTTACTCCAATTTCTATGTTAGTTGCGGTTAGTGGTGGCGATCCAGTGAAATATGCTTTAACGTTAGAAAGAGCTGCACAAACGGTTGGGGTTAACTTTATTGGTGGTTATAGTGCGTTAGTGCAAAAAGGATTTAGTGCTGGGGATAAGGAATTGATTGCGTCTATTCCTAGAGCTTTAAGTGAAACGGAACATATTTGTGCATCGGTTAATGTTGGTTCTACAAAAGCAGGTATCAATATGGATGCAGTACAAATGATGGGTAACATTATTAAAGAGAGTGCTGAATTAACGAAAGATCGTAATTGTATAGGTGCGGCTAAGTTGGTAGTTTTCTGTAATGCAGTAGAAGATAATCCATTTATGGCAGGGGCTTTTCATGGTGTAGGTGAACCTGATGTGGAACTTCATGTTGGGGTTAGTGGTCCTGGTGTTGTGCGTGCTGCTTTAGCGAAAGCGCCTAAGGATTTACCTATGCATGAAATTGCGGATTTAATTAAGCGTACGGCATTTAAAATCACGCGTATGGGACAATTAGTAGGCAGTATTGCCTCTGAAAGATTAGGGGTACCATTTGGTATTGTGGACTTATCTTTGGCTCCAACACCGGCTGTAGGTGATTCTGTAGCATATATCTTAGAAGAAATGGGATTGGAAGTATGTGGGGCTTATGGTACTACAGCATGTTTAGCTATGCTTAATGATGCTGTTAAAAAGGGTGGCGTTATGGCAAGTAGTTCGGTTGGAGGATTATCTGGGGCATTTATTCCTGTTAGTGAAGATGCAGGGATGATTGCAGCAACACGTGCTGGTGTTTTAACACTAGAAAAATTAGAAGCGATGACAGCCGTTTGTTCTGTGGGATTGGATATGATTGTGATTCCAGGAGAAACAAGTGCAGAAGTGATTTCTGGTATTATTGCGGATGAAGCAGCAATTGGCATGGTCAATAGTAAAACAACAGCTGTTCGTTTGATTCCTGCGATTGGATATCAAGTTGGTGATGAATTAGAATTTGGTGGTTTATTAGGAAGTGGTCCTGTGATGAATATTAATCAAACTAGTTGTGAAGTAATGATTCGTCGTGGTGGAAAAATTCCGGCTCCATTACAAAGCTTAAAAAATTAAAGGTATACAAAATTGTATTTCAATGGTTTAATAATAGAGGTTAAAAGGGGGATTTTGGTATGAAGGAAGCATTTTATTTGAGAAATCGAACAGCGGTAATTAATTTTACATCTGCGTATTATCAAAATGCGGAAGATTTATTATCAAGTGAAGGTTTCGCTATCTTTTTAAAACGTTTTTTAACACAGTTAGCGATGGATGATATCGAAATGTTTGAATGGATTGTTCGCAAAGAACCATTAGAAGAATTCATTCCTAAATTGGTATTATTATTAAAATTATTAATGATTATGGATGTGGAAGATATTCATGAGCCAACTTTACAAACAATTAGTTCCATTCGTTTATTGTCATTAGTTGAAAAGGGGTATGACTATTGGCGTAAATTAGAACGTTTTACAACCGTTACTACTACAAGTAGTAATAGTTTACAATTCGCAAGCTTTATGGATGCGGATCAAAAATTTAATGCATTAGTATTATCAATTTATCGTACACTAGAAGAAAAATTACAAGGCACAAAGAATAGAGTGTATCGTCAAATGAGTGCTGGAAGTAATGGTTCTTTAGTATTACGTAATTATCGTTGGAACATTCCAAATGAGTATCGTACATTAAAGAGTGTACCATTTGTGCATACGGTTATGATGCGTACTCCATTATTGTTATATCCTCGTAGTAATAAGCGCACGGGATCTTTTACAGAAATTGATTACAATCCAATGAATAAGTTGCGTATGAATAAGCAATATTGGATGTGTTTCCCAGCTAAAGTTGGTAGTTTATTAATCTTTATTTACTTCCATCAAGATTTTATTTCTGGTGCAGTTTCTTTAGCGAACTTATTTGAATTAGCGACAGAAGAAGAATGTGCAAATCGTAAACCAGATGCGATTGTATTATTTGGTAATGAAGATGAAAAAGATGAAACGACATTCTATCATGATAAAGAAAATGATATTTGGGTAGGCAGTGTTTCTTATTCTCAACGTATTGAATATTTTGGTTATTTGAAGAAAATGTCTTTAACTTTACACAATTTAGCAAAAATGAGTAAAGGGTGGTTACCAATTCATGGTGCGATGGTGAATGTATACTTACGTAATGGTAAGAAAAAAGGTATTGTTT
>JAFZDT010000187.1 GCA_017561055.1 Erysipelotrichaceae bacterium | reverse complement strand
CTACCCTGTAACATTGCAGGCGTAATTGCACAAATCTTATTATTTTCACTAGCCAAATGAATCAATTCATCTGACATAATTTCAGACCAACTCTTCATACCTTCAGGCGTCTTAGCTATAAATTTACCAGTTTTAATATCAAACTTACCAACACCATGCCATACACCTTTTTTATCATTTTGTGCAGGTTCATAGCCCAATCCTTTTTTCGTCATCACATGTACAACAATAGAACCATGATGTTGTTTAGCCATTTGTAAGGCAGGAATCAAATCATTATAACTATGACCATTAATAGGACCAATATAATCCAAGCCATATTCAGAGAAAATCGTATCTTGAATAATTCCCTTCTTAATAGAATCTCTAACAGAAATCATACCTTTTAATAATAATTTCCCCGTAGGATTACTATTTAAAGCATCCTTAACATCATCTTTTAAGTTCAAATACTTTTCACTAGAACGTAGTCTAGAAAAAGCATGCGTCATACCACCAACATTTTTAGAAATAGACATATCATTATCATTAAAAATGATAATTACTTTATGTTTCATATCACCAATGTTATTCAAAGCTTCCATAGCCATTCCACCAGTTAAAGAACCATCGCCAATTACAGCCACAACACTATAGTCATCATTATTTAAATCTCTAGCAGTAGCCATCCCTAATGCGGCTGACAAAGATGTAGATGAATGCCCTGCTTCCCATGGATCATGTTCACTTTCATGACACTTTTGAAAACCAGATAAACCATTAAACTGACGTAAAGAACTAAATTGATTTGCTCTACCAGTTAATAATTTATGAACATAACTTTGATGTCCTACATCAAAAATGAATTTATCTTTAGGTGAATCAAAGACTTTATGCAAAGCAACCGTCAATTCCACTACACCTAAATTACTAGATAAATGCCCACCTGTTTTTGATACAGAACGAATTAAAAATTCACGAATATCATTCGATAAATTCATTAATTCTTTATTTGATAACTTCTTTAAAAATTCAGGATTTTTAATATCCTTAATAAGCATAAATTCACCTTATTTCTCTCTTTTAATAATTATATCAATCATTTCTAATAAAGGTTGTACATTCATAGGTAAAGAATGAACTCTATCTAATACCATATTAAATGTAGTTTCCAATAATTCTTGTGCTTTCTCTAACCCTAAAACAGAAACATAAGTTGTCTTTCCATTTTCAAAATCACTACAAGATTTCCCCATTTCCTCGTTAGATTTTGTTACATCAAAAATATCATCTTGGATTTGGAAAGCTAATCCAAGTAATGTACCCACTTCAAATAATACAGGAACATCTTCCAAATGATCCGCTAAAATAGCAGCTGTAGTCATAGGAACCGCTAATAATTGCCCTGTCTTATTATTATGAATTTGTTTTAATTGTTCAATCGTTACATCTTTCGCATGTTCCAATGTAATATCCAATTCTTGCCCTAGAATCATTCCTTCATCACCACTAGCTTTTGCTAAAGTAGATACCAACAATCCCATATGCTTACAATTTGCTTTTGTAATTGTTTCAAATGCTCTAGTCAATAAACCATCACCAGCTAAAATAGCCGTTGCTTCATCAAACATTTTATGACAAGTTAATTTACCACGTCTAAAATCATCGTTATCCATACTAGGTAAATCATCATGAATTAATGAATACGTATGAATCATTTCAATCGCAGCCGCAATTGGATATCCTTCTTCCTTAGATATACCATATCCTTCTAATACTGCAAAATGAATATTAGGACGAACACGTTTACCACCAGCTAATAAAGAATATAACTCTGCTTCTTGTACTCTTGATAATTTTTCAGGATACACATAACGTAAATACTCTTCAAAATGCATAACTACTCTCCCTTTTGATGTTTTTGTAATACATCTTGTAATTTTTGATCAAATGCTTTTAATTGTGAATCACAATGAGCAACTAATTCCAAACCTTCTTCAAAAATTTGAATAGACTCTTCTAGTGTCGCATCACCTTTTTCCAAAAGATGAACAATCACATCCAAACGCTTCATAGCTTCTTCAAAAGTATGTTCCTTTTTCATAGTGACTCCTTCCTTGTTACAACCGATTGAATATATCCATCTTGCAATCTTGTTGTAATACAATCATCAATATTTACTTCATGAATTGAAGTAATTTCAGATTCTTTCGATACAATCGCATATCCACGCTTTAACACTTGTAATGGACTATATGCATCCAATAAATGAATATAGTTTTGTATCTCTTTACTATAATTTTCTTTGCATTTATTTATATTTGATACTAATTTATCATTTTGAATATCTAACATATGCTTATGTTGTAAAGTAACAACCTGCATTTGTTGAATTAACTGTTGTTTATATTTTTGAATTACTTGATTATATTGTTGCATATCAGATGCATATTGTTGTAATTTTTGACTATAAAAATCAAGTTGTAAGGTTGGCACTTGCAACAATTGTAAACGTAATAAACGTTTTTTATAGTTATCAATCTCAACAATTACCTTTTGATAATCTGGGCTCACCATTTCAGCAGCACCAGTAGGTGTCGGAGCTCTACGATCTGCCACAAAATCAACAATAGTTGTATCAATTTCATGTCCAACTCCAGTAACAATCGGTGTTTTACAATCATAAACACTTCTAGCTACCATCTCTTCATTAAAGGCCCATAAATCTTCAATAGAACCTCCACCTCTTGCTAAAAGTAACACATCACACAAACTACTATCCGCTTCTTCTATCGCTTTTACAATTTCATATTTTGCTTGCTCACCTTGTACTAAACAAGGAAATACCAAAACTTCCGCAATCGGCCATCTTCTTGCTAAAGTCGTTTTAATATCTTGTAAAGCTGCAGTATTGGCTCCAGTAATAACTCCTATTTTCATAGGATATGTTGGCAAAGGTTTCTTATGTTCTTCCAAAAACAAACCTTCATTTGCCAATTTCTTCTTTAATTGTTCAAATTGATAATATAAATCACCAATACCATCTTCAGTAATCTTATTTACATAAATTTGATATTGTCCACTTGTTTCAAAAACAGAAAGACTACCTTTAATTAATACTTTCATTCCATTAGTAGGAATTAAAAGATTATTTCTTGCATAAGACGCAAACATGACACACGAAATCCGCGAACGCTCATCCTTCAATGTAAAGTACCAATGTCCGCTACTATGTCGATTAAAATTAGATATTTCTCCCTGAATGATAATCCCCTGTAAAAAAGCATCTGCATCAATCTTTTGCTTCATGTAAGCATTTAATGCAGATACTGACCACACGGGTTTACTCATAGTTGATCTAAAACCCCATTAATTAATTTATAAGCTGCATCATCACAGAATTTCTTAGTTAATTCAATAGCTTCATTCACGACGATAGCACGATCCAAATCCCCAGTTTCAAGTTCGCTAGCAGCTAATAATAAAATTGCTTGTTCAACATAGCCTAAACGATCAAAAGTCCATTCATGTAAATGGTTATTAATCTTAGCACTATATTCTTCAACATTATTTAAAGCATCTACTGTTACGGAAACAATAAATGCAATTGAATCTTTATCATTTAAATCTAAATTATCTTCAAAAATTGTATCAATATCTGTACCTAATAATAAGTATTGATAGATACAAGTCATAATAGTTTCTCTTTGTTTACGACGTTTCATATACTTAACCTCCGCTTAAGATATTTTATCATGTATTCATAAATCATGAAATATCTATTTTATATAATCCAAAAGAAAAGTACCGAAAATTCGGTACTAGAATACAAATCCAACAACATTAATTTTAATGTTATCACATTTAATATCCGTCATTTGTTGTAATACTTGTTGTACTTTATTTTGGATAGCCTCACATGTAGCATTAATATTTAAACCATATTGTAATTTCATATCAATACATACAGTTAAATGATTATCAACAACCTTACAGAATACAGGACGACGGAATGTTGTTTTTGGTGCTAAATAACAACCATTTTCTTCCTCTACTGCATAACCAGCGATTGCTTCTAATACATGTTTTGATAAGGCAATAATTCCATTGTCTTTTTTATTTTCAGGAATGATAATATATTCGATTGCCATTTTCATCACTCTCCTTGTTAGTACTATATCATAATTTTAACGATTATGAAAGTATATTACTTAGAAAAAGTAACTTCTGGAATATATTGATAATTTGATTCTAATAATACTTTTTTAATTATTTTAGATGCATCTGATGTATCAAATGAATCTTTAATTACAGTAATTTTCATTACATCTTGTTCGATTTCTAAATAGCAATCTTCATATCCAATTTTATTTAGCAAATCT
>JAFZDT010000186.1 GCA_017561055.1 Erysipelotrichaceae bacterium | reverse complement strand
GTTCTACATGCACTGGACGAGGAAGTCCATCCATACCTAAACGATCCCAGTCCCATAATTTAAATGTGAAGATATATGGTGTAGCACTAATTTCTAATACCATACATCCTGGAGCTGAACAGTGAACTGTTCCTGCAGGAATTAAGAAGTGGTCATGTTTTTTCGCTGGGAATTTGTTTACAAATTTTTCAGCTGGGAATGATACACCTTTTTGTCCTTCACGTAATGCATCAATCATTTCTTCAGGATTTACACCTTCTTTAATACCTAAATATACACTAGCACCTTCTACAGCTTCTAAGATATAGTAACTTTCATCTTGCGTATAAGGCATACCACATGATTTTTGAATATAGTCACGATTTGGATGTACTTGTAATGATAAGCTTTGTCCTTCGATTGTATCTAAGAAGTCAAAACGAATTGGGAATTCAGCACCAAATCTAGCAAATACTTTTTCACCCAATAATTGTCTTGGTTGATAGAATACTACATCGATAGATGGAATTTCAATTACATTTCCACACACATCTAGTAATAAACTATTTTCTTCAGGAACTCCATCAAAGCTCCATGCGAAGTTCTTTTCATCTTTATCTAATTGGCAAACTTCTTTCATCCATTGTCCGCCCCATACACCTGGGTCAAAGTATGGAGTTGTTCTAAATGGACGAACGGATGCTTGTCGTAAAGCACTTCTGAAAATATCACCTGTAATCATCTTAGGATCATCTTTTTTGTTTGTATCTAATACATAATCAATACGATCCATTAATGTACGTTTATGTTTATCCGCAATTCTCCATTCGATAAAGAATGCACGTTTGTATTTACGTAATGTATCTTCATCGAAGTTATCGCACTTATAGTTACCCATTTCTTTAGAACGATAGCGTTGTTGAATTTCCCAACGAGCTAAGTCTGCATAAACAACTACATCACCTTCACAAATTAAAGATGCCCCAAAACCATAGATTAATGTAGTACCTGTTCTAGTTTTTAATAATTCTTGGTAACGTTTGATTAAACTTTCATCCATAAAGTCAATGACATTACCATAATACATAACACCAAATACTCTATCATCTGTTAAATGCGATTGCATACGACATGTTAATTCATCTTTTTCATAGAAACAGTCAATACTTGTGATAATTGTATTTGGTTTTAAACCTTGTTGTAATGCATGTAAGATTTCAGTATCTCTTACACCTGGATAAGTATCCACAACAATGGTTTTCCCTTCATATTGTTTTAATTCTTCTACGATAGCTTCATAGCCTACCCATACATCTTTTTCAGTAGCGCCTTCTACTTTTAGTGTTGGGAATTTTACATAATTTGGTTCAAATTTACTATATTTCATTTTTATCTCCTAAGGTTCAAAGTGTAACCATTTTTCTTTAGCCGTTTCTGGTCTAGATACAAATAACATCATATCTGGATTTTCAACGAATTGTTCATAAATAGATTTTGTTGGATCAATTCCAAATTCAGTATAGATACGAGGTGAACGTTCAATTAAGGTTGATTCATTATAATTTTCATTCTTCACCCAAGTAATTTCTTCATTTTCTACCATTGGATAATAAGCCAATCCTTTATGTGCGCGTACATCATCATAATCAAAGCCATAGTCTTTTACACACCAAGCTCCAAATACCATTGAGGCATGAATATTAGCATTTACCGTTTGATGTCCCCATCCTGGTGGCACAATAACAACTTCACCTTTTTTAGCACGAATTGCAAAGCATCTTCCTGGATTATCTTTTACATATTCTTGCATATAGATGATGGCTTCACCTTCCCAAATTTCATACAACTCGCATGTTGAATCGTTGCATGAAGCACTAACTGAGTGAATATGTCCTTGTGAACGAACTGGTTCTTTTCCCATAGTTCCAAAATTGTAGTTACAACTAGCAAATAATAGATTACGTTCATCCATTGCTTGTTTATCTTCATTTCTTCCAATACCCATAACAATTGCATACAAATCTTCTGGTCCTTCACAATTAGGATCCATTAAACTTCTACGTACATCTGATAAATGACGAACTTCCACTTTAGGTCCAAATGTATTTTCCCCAAATTCATAGCTTAGAGGATTATACGTTGGTGTAATATCAATTCCTTTATTAAACATATAGTTCCTTTCTACTGATTTTCTATGGTTAATTGATAACCATCAGCTAAATATGTTGAGTATGTATATTCCACTGCTTCTTCCAAATGATAACTAGTACGGGTGCGATATACCACAGCACATAAATCTTTTTGGAAGTATTCTTGATCTTCTTTAGTGATAAGTCCAGCAGTAATTGTATCAGTTACTTGGGTTATTTCATAACCTTTTTGTGCCAATAATTCATAAATGGATTCTTGATAATTATCTTCATCTGATAGTGGTACATTTGGATGATAATAGGATACAAAACGGTTTACTACCTTATCTTTAAGATATGTACAACGAACTAAACACCATAAAGATTGATTCGGAATTTGCCAAAAATCATACACTTCCTGTGGAGCCATTTCTTTAGTAAAAGATTTTACTTTGCGATTCTTGTAATTTTTGCTTTCACTAATACCATGTAAACTAGACACAAAAGATGTTGATAATTTTTCTTTTGGTTCTAATACGATTGTACCTTTACCACGAATTCGTTGAATACGTTCTTCCATTAATAGTTTATCCATTGCTTGACGAACAACAATTCGAGAAATCTCAAACTCATCCATCAAATCTTTCTCTGTTGGAATAATACTACCAATCGGATACATTCCACTATCCAAACGAGATAACAAAATATCATACAACTGACTCCATAATGGTCTTTCACCTGTTCTAGATTGCAGTTTCATACACATTCTCCTTTCGAGCATATTATATCGTAAAGGTCTTATTTGTCAATATATGTTATAACATTATAATTAATCATAGTATATCTGTTAATTTTCTTAAAATGATGTTTCAATAAATACGTATATTGTTTTAAATATCCACTCACTGGATAGATGATATCTTTGGTATGTACATACAATTTACGATTCTTCCATTGTATATAAATAATTTCATCAATCGGTAAATATAAAATGGTTTGATTGCTCATGAAAAACACTTTTTGCATATTCCCTCCATAAAAAAACTACATATTACTATATGTAGTTCACTTATTCTTTCATAATGTCCGCAAACATTTGTAATTTACGAATATCACTTTCACTTAAACCATCTGTATTAATCGTGCTTGGTGTAGATAATCCAACTAAATAATCAATAGATGTATGCAAAGTTTTCGCAAGTAAAATTAAGGTTTGTGATGCTGGCAAATTCGCACCAGTTTCCCAACCAGAAATTGTTGTCTTTGAAACACCTACTAGTGTCGCAAGTTCTTGTTGTGTCAATCTTCTTGCTTTTCTTGCATCTTTTAAATTACTTCCAAACATACTATCACTACCTTTAGTATAATTGTACACAATCGAAGTACGGAGTGATTTGTACTTATATACCATAGTATTTGACTTTTTTATCAACTTTATCCTATTTTTTGCAGGATATGTTACAGATGTTGTATTACTATTTTTTCATCATATAATGATGGTATGGAAATACTATATTTAGAACACGGCAATCAAATACCATTTGCGAACATTATCTATTTTGAACACTTTTCCAAATATGATAATTATCTTCAAAGAGTTACCTTTATCCACACAACTGGCACTACGTATATTACACATAAGAAAATCAAGGAATTATACACTGTATTGGATACCTCAACATTCATAATGCCTCATCAATCTTACATCGTGAATATGCAATACATTAAAGCATTCGCACAATTGTATCTACTATTGGATAATGATATTCGTATTCCAATATCCAGTAAGCGTTCTAGGCAGTTGCGTAAACAGTTTTTGGCATATATAAAAGAAAGGTCAGTTTAGACCTTTCTTTGCTAATACAGTAATACTTAATGGTGAAATCTCTAATTGATCCACATACGTTGTTTCTGTAACCAAACCATTCGCATTAGCTAATACTTCATACATCTCTTTCAATGAATGGTTAATCACATCTTTTGTGGCATTTACATAAATTTTAATTTCTTCATATTCACCATATGAAGACACATTTTTTAATGTATATTCAATTAAGCGATTATCAATAATCATGAATTGCGCATGTTTTTCAATTTCTTCTTGTGTACGCATACGTAAGGCTGCTAAACGTTTACGCAATTGAATCATATCTTTTGTATAATCTACAACTAATTCATATTTATCTTTACGATCCCAATCAATACGGTTGATTAAATCGCTAGATGCATAAGAGTTTTGAACCCCATTTTTAGTACGACAGAATTCTTGTCCACTATGAATAAATGGAACCCCTTGTGATAATAATACAATACCTAACATCATCTTTTGACGTTGAATACGTGTCGCATTATCTTCTCCACTATTACATACTTTCATCTTATCCCAAACTGTACCATTATCATGGCATTCAACATAGTTTGTTGATTTTTCAGGAGAATCGAAAATACGTACGAAACCTGGTTTATTCATAAC
>JAFZDT010000185.1 GCA_017561055.1 Erysipelotrichaceae bacterium | reverse complement strand
CACATATCATCACTTGGTTAGAAGAATATAATCAAATGATGAGAAGTAAATATGTATTTGATTTTGGTAGTTTTAAAGGAGAACCATCTTTCGTATTAAATATTGGAACTATTGAATCTAATAATGGTTATGGTGGCATTGCTCAAAAAGCTTCTTTAAAGCTTAGAATACGCTTTTATAAGCCATTAACACTTGAAGATGTATATAGTGATGTATTAAACTTTTTATCGCTTAAAATCAAAGAAACAGGCTTAATGGAACAATCACAACTAGATGTTAAACAAGGAAATTTCAGAGCTAACCCTGCTATTGTTGAAACAAATCATCCTTTTGTACAATTTGTACGCAAAAATATCAAAGAAATTACAGGTATTGAAGAATTCATTCATCAATATCATGGAGGCAGTGATATCCGATTACCTATTTTATATGGTAATTGTGCATGTATTGGTATTGGCCCTTCTTGTGATTTGCCAAACAAAAATAGCCAACAACAAGAATGGATCTCTGTTGAAGACTATATCACAGGTATTAAAATATTAACTAAAGTATTATATGAATTTAATAAAACCTCTTTCTAATTTGAAAGAGGTTCTTTTCATTATTTTAATTTTTCATCAATTTCAGCAACTTGTTTTTCTAATACTGCAATAAACTCTTGTTTATCAGCAATTTCTTCATTTGCTTCATTTAATTGACGTTCACTATACATAAATGGCATATCTTGTTGTAAACGATTGATTTGACGTTTTTGATTAGCAATTAATTCCAATTTACGATTCTTAGTTTCAAGCATTTTTTCACGCCATTTAGCTTGACGATCTTCTGCAGCTTTCTTTAAACCATCAAAATAACCATCAACAGTTTCGCGTAATTCATTCCATAAACCATTTTCATCTTTACCAGCACTACCAATTTCTTTCCATTTAGCAGTCATAGTTTTCATGATTTGTGTATTGTCTTTACCAAAATCGTTAGATTGTAAGATTTCTTTTGCTTTTGCGATTAATTCTTGTTTCTTTTCAGCAGCACCCTTTTGTTTTTCATGCAATTCATCAAAGAAAGCATTACGTTTTGTTAAGAATGCTTGATAATGTTCATTGAATTCATCCCATAAACGATTTTCATTATCTCTTCCAGCACTACCAGCTTCTTTCCATTTAGCTAATAACGCCTTAAATTCGTCACCAGTTTCTTTCCAGTTTGTTTTATCTACTAATTCTTTAGCTTCTTTAATAATTTCTTCTTTTACTTCAGCAGCCTTTTTGAATCCAGCTTGTAAAGATTCATAATATTCATTTTTCTTATCAAAGAAAGCTTGACGAGCTTCATTAAATTTAGCCCATAATTCATCATCTTTATCTTTAGAAGCACTACCAGTCTTCTTCCATTCTTGCATTAATTCATTGATTTCACCAGTTGCTTTAGAGAAATTATCTGTATTCAATAAACCTTTAACTTTCGCAATTAAACCTTCTTTAGCTTCTGCATTTTTCTTATAAAGATCATTACGTTTTGCATAAATAGCATCTACATAACTTTCAAATTCTTGTTGCAATTGTTCATCTAATGCAGATTCATAATTA
Source organism: Erysipelotrichaceae bacterium (assembly GCA_017561055.1). Lineage (GTDB taxonomy): Bacteria > Bacillota_I > Bacilli_A > Erysipelotrichales > Erysipelotrichaceae > RGIG4607. Next base: position 3,244 of record JAFZDT010000185.1, on the reverse strand, counting down.
GGAATTCTCTTCCATTGTTTTTGTAAAGTAGCCACTTCTTTAAATACAGCTTGCAAATCTTCATTTTCATTTAAAGATTTCGCTTTTTCAATTAAATCTTTCTTTAATTGAACATCTTCATCTAAATCGCGTTCTTCAACAAATTCTTCTTCATAAATCATAATCAAATACCTCTATCCATTTATTCTCAATAAATGTATTATATATCAATCATAAAAAAAGTTCTAGTAATACTAGAACTTTATCGTAAATATTGAGAGATTTTATATGATGGTTTATATAAGGTTTTGTTAATAACTTTCACCATCGATTGATGCATCCCCATACTCACAACATAAACTAAACATAGAATAATTTTAACTCGTTTCATAATTTCACTCCTTCACTTATTAATACGTCAAAAAATGAAATTATTCCTACCATTTTTATTAAATTTCTACAATTGGTAATTCAAAATAGAAAGTACTTCCCTTACCTACTTCACTAATAGCACCATAAACGGCATTATGTTATTCTAAAATAGCTTTAGAAATAGCTAAACCAAGACCTGTACCACTATGCGCTCTTTGATATTTCTTATTTGTTTTATAATAACGTTCCCATATATGTTTTAAATCATGAGGAGCAATACCAGGCCCATGATCAATAACTTCAACACGAATATGATTACCACTAGTAAATGCATTTACAATCACTTGATGGTCATCACCATAGTGTTTAATCGCATTACCAATAAAGTTATAAATAACTTCAGTAATTTTCGTACGATCAGCTCTACACACTAATTCAGGTTCAATCTTAGTTATAATCTCAATACCTTCTTCTTTAGTAATTGCTTTAAACTTATAACAAGTATCTCTAATAACTGAACCTAAATCAAAATCTGATATAACTAATTCAGATGCACCAGCTTGTAATTTACTTACCTCACGCATATCACTAACTAAACGATCTAAATATTCACTTTCTTGAATAATAACTTCCAAATGTTCATTACGTTTCTTTTTATTAGAACCAGAAATATCACGAATCATTTCAGCATACGCTTTAATCATCGTCAATGGAGTTTTAATATCATGTGATACATTCGCAATCAAATCTTTACGCAATTCATCAATTTGTGATAATTCTTGAGAAGTATAGTTTAGTGTTTCTGCTAAGTCATTAACTTCTTTAAATTCACTTTGAACAAATTCAACATTGTAATTACCTGTACTCATTTTTCTAGCTTCACTTGTAATTTGTGTAATTGGACTAGTTAAACGTTTAGAGAAATATAATGATATTAACAATGATAAAATTAATACCATTCCAGTAATTGTCATAAATTGATTCTGCATAATCTGAATGGTCGATTTTAAAGGACTTAGGGGTGTATTAAATAACACATAATATGGTTTTTCTTCTTCATTAATGAATTTTTTACCATAGATTAACATATCCTGATTACCTTCAACTGAAACAATATAACGAATATCATTCGTTTCACTATTTTTAAGATCATCTAAATATGTAGAATCAATTTTACCATTATTATAAATCAAACAAGACATACCAATCGCATCAATCCCTTTTCGCGTTTTATCAGCACGTACAACCACTGCACATCCATCATTATTTTTGGTAATATCTTCAATCGCTATATCATCATCAATAGATTGCGATATACTATTTACAATTCGTTCAATATCTTTAGTTTTAAAACTTTCATAATAAGGTTCAAATAGTATGATTTGGAAAACAAAAATCAAACCAAGAATGCATAATGAAAATAAAACATAATACAACCATGTTTTAAATGCAATTCCTTGTGTTAATTGTTTCCACTTATTCTGCATGGAACTTATACCCTACCCCTCTAACTGTTTTAATATAGTCACCATATTCTTTAATACTTTGTCTTAACATCTTAATATGTGTATCAATGGTTCTTTCATCACCATAGAAATCATATCCCCAAATATCATCTAATAGACGTTCTCTACTTAACGCAACATTACGATGTTTTAGTAAATAAACTAATAATTCAAATTCTTTATTGGTTAATTTAACAACTTCATTATTGATTGTTACTTCATGAGCTGTTTCATTAATCTTTAATTCTTTAAATTCTAAAGCATTCACCGTAACATCCTTACGACGTTCTAAAATTACTTTAATTCTAGCCATTAGCTCTTTAGGGCTAAATGGTTTGGTTACATAGTCATCAATACCTAAATCAAAACCAAATAATTTATCATATTCTTCTTGTCTAGCAGATAACATAATCACTGGAATATTTGGCTTTTTGGCTTTAATTTGTTTGCACGCACTAAAACCATCTAATTCAGGCATCATAATATCTAAAACAATGACATCAAAGTTTTCTTTGTCTACCATATCAACCGCAATCTTACCATTGCTTGCTTCTTTGACAGTATAACCATAACTCTTTCCATATTCTTTGATGACTTCACGAATCTTTAATTCATCATCTACAATTAAAATTTTAGCCATATTTGACTCCTTCCTAGGATTCTTTGTTATATTTTACCATTTTCTTAACTAAACAAGAATCTCTATCATCTATACTACCTTCAATATACACATAATTACCTTTAATAATATCTTGTTGGTGTTGTGCGTATAAATTAGGCATAATCACAAAATCGTATTCCATTGTTTCATCTAATCCACTAATAAAGCACATTAAATCTCCTTTTTTACTACGATGTTGTCTTACTTTACGTATTTGTACAAATACTTGAATATTTCCTTTACGTTTTACAGCTTGTTGTAAAGTTGTAATGGTATAAGGTAAAGTTTCTTTTAAAGCTTGAATTGGATGTTGTTGCAAATAGAAACCTAAAGCTTCTTTTTCTAATTCAGCTTTTTCTAATAAATAATCTTTTGCAGAATATAAGACTGGTTTAGATACCATATCCAAATCAATTACAATTTGTCCTTGCACATCACATTTTACTAATTCTGCGTATTTCAATACAGAAGGTAACGATGTTTTCATCGTTTTTCTAGTTAAATTGAAACCATCTAAAGCACCTGCATCAATTAAACGTTCAAAGACATTACGATTCAATTTACGAGTTGACATACGTACAACAAAATCATAGAAATCTTTAAACAAACCTTTTTCTTCGCGTTCTTTTATAATTTCATCACAAGCTACACTACCAACATTTTTAATAGCTAACAATGGTAAACGCAATTGATTGTTTTCAATAGTAAATACTTTTGTAGAGTAATT
>JAFZDT010000184.1 GCA_017561055.1 Erysipelotrichaceae bacterium | reverse complement strand
TTTACAAATCAAGGTAGCGGAAATATATGCAATTTCACCATCAACTTTAATATTTTGTTGTAATCTTTCTATTTCATCTTCCAATCCTTGGATATTTTCATAAATAGCCTTTAATTTACTCGCTGCACGATTTGGATTTGCTTGTAAATTTTGTTGGATATCTTGTAATTTAGTGCTTGCTTCTAATAATAATTCTTTTTGATTAATATATGTCAAAAAGATTGCGGCATCTTCTTGATATACATCCATTAATCTTTCAAAATAGCTTTTATCACGTAAGGCAACACCTTGACGATCACTGGTTTTCTTTAATAAATCAGCGAAAATATCAATACTTTCTTTTCCAGCTTGTTTCCATTGCACACCCTTATTTTTCGCTTTTTGTACATTCTTTTTCAAATTAGAACTATAATCATTTCTCCAATTTTCATAGAAATAAAAGACTGCTTGCGTTCTAGGTTGTGTCGCATCGTGCATATCTAAATTATAGCCATAATGATGAATACCCATACTCTTTAACAATTCTACTGTTTTATGATCATATGTTTTACGATTTTCTACATCTTTTAATGCGAAAGCATTGTAGATAACTAGTGGATCAAATTTTACACAAATCGCTTTTTGTGTTTTTGCATACTTTTTAAGTTCCACAAAAAAGAATCGCACCAACTCTTCATTTTCATAATCCATAACCGGTCCTCTAGGAATATAGAATAATGTAAATCCTAAAGGCATGTGTTTTATTAGTATCATTGCTGTCGCAACAATCGTATCTTCCTTTGTAACAGAAACAAATTGATGTCCCCAGTTATCTTTAATTAAGGACCATTTAGTGCCTTGTAAAAGTGATGCGTACGCATGTTCTTGTACAAAAGCATCAAAAGCCTCTTTATTTGTATCTATATGAAATGTATACATAATACCTCCTACTTATGGTAAGGTTCATTTTTCATAATTTTGAATGAACGATAAATTTGTTCAACGATCATTAAACGAACAATTTGGTGTGGAAATGTTAAATCTGATAATTTCCATCTAAAATTACTTCGTTGAATCACTTCTTGTGAAATGCCTAATGAACCTCCAATAACAAATGTAATTTGTGAACCATGATAGGTTTGAATTTCTTCTATTTTTTCAGACAAACTTTCTGATGTTAACATTTTACCTTTTAAATCCAGCAAAATTACATATTCTTTTTCTTTAATTTTACTTAAAATCGCTTGTCCTTCTTTATATTTTACTTGTTCATTTTGTGCATCACTATTGGATTGTGGTGCCATAATATCATCTACTTCTACAATCTCCAATTTGGTATATGCTCCAATGCGTTTACAATACTCTTGGATTAATGTAGCTAATGATTTCTCTTTTATTTTTCCCACACAAACAATTTTCATTAATTCTCACCCATTTTATTATACAAGGTTTTAGAAAAGGTGGAAACCTTTTAGTTCCCACCTCTAATAATTTCATATTGTCCTGCCGCATAGATTTTCAATGTATTCACAGGATATTGAATAAAATGTAATTCATGTAATAAAGAATTTAATGCCATTTCTTGTGTATTGGCTTCTTGTGAAATATGTGCTAAGACAATTTCCTTAGTATTCGAACCAATACAACGTGATAAGATTTGTGCCGCTTCTTCATTACATAGATGCCCATAATTCGAAATAATTCTAGCTTTTAGAAATTGTGGACGTCTTGTGGCCATTAGCGTTGGAATATCGTGATTACTTTCAAAAATATAGTAATTCGCATTCAAAATGTATTCAATGTTCTTTTCACTAACATACCCTGTATCCGTTACATAAACCAAACGTTCGCAACCATCATCAAAGATGTAACCTACCGTAGATTCTGTATCATGAGATAGGGCAATTGGTGTTATATTCATATCTTTAATTTGAAATGGTTGATATGGCACAACTTCTATTTCATCTCTTCTATTTAATAGTTCAAATGATGCATATACATGAATTTGGGTAAATACATCCACACTACGTATATGATCGGTATGAGAATGTGTAAGTAGTAATGCATCAATATTATCAATGGTATAATCCAATTCTTTTAAACAATCATTAATATATTTTTTACTGCATCCACAATCTAACATAATCACCGTTTCATTAGAAACAATGAGTGAACAATTTCCTTTAGAGCCACTAGCTAATACATAATACTGCATATTAACATCCTAAGAATTTACATGGATCTAGGCGTCGACCACCACGATATGGTTTTCCATCAGTCCATATTTCAAAGTGAACGTGTGGACCAGTTGCGACACCAGTCATACCCACTTTACCTATCATTTGTCCTTTGGCAATAAATTGTCCAACCTTTACTGCACTCTTTTCACGGAAGTGACCATAATATGTATAGTATCCATTCTTGTGGTCTAGAATAACATAATAACCACCTAAACTATCATAAGAATTGGACCATACATAGCCTTCAGCAGCCGCATAACAGTTACCCCAAACATTATAACGCTCTTGTAAATCCAATGCTTGATGTCCCTTATAGCATCCCCAACGACAAGTGATTCTTGGATTCTTAACTGGATACCAGAATTGACCATCACCACCAGTAATAAATTGGTTATAGTTTCCGCCGCCTTTTGTACCAATACGCACAACTTCTTGAACGGCTTGAATGGTCGTTAAACTGGAAATTTCTTTCCCACTAGTTAAAACACCATTGGTATATGTATCATGGTAGCGTACATTACGTGTACCAATAACTTCTTTTACTTCAACGATACGTTTACCAGCAGCTAATGTTTCATCACGAATATACTTAGTAGATGCAGGATATATCTTCTCTTCTACTAAACGTTCTTTCACAACCACTACTGTTAATGGTGAATCAAAATAGGTAATATTTAATTTTTGGCCTGGTGTTAACACTTGGTCTTCAGACACTAACACCCCTGGATTAATTGCAATCAATTGTTGCGTATTAATTCCAGTTCTTGCTTGTGTCGCAACACCTTCAACTGTATCATACTCTTTTACCGTATAATACTGTTTAGTTACTCCATATCCATAACTTAAGAATTCCAAGATTTCTGTTTCATTCATGAAAATATCTTCTTCTGCAGCCAATCCCTCACTTACAGTCATTTCTTCCAATACTTGTAAACTAAGTTCTTGTTCACCAAAGCTTGATAAAGCAGTTGGTTGCTGATTCATTTTTAATAAATCATACGTACTCTTAGAAATAAAGTTCAATAAATATTTCTCACGAGCATTTGTAAAATCTTCAACACTATTTACATAGATAACTGCACCATTACTAAACTCAATTTTATTTGTTAGAATGGAGAATAAATCTTCATCAACTAAATATTGCATGATTTTATCATCAATATTTTCATATTTGAAATACGATTGTTCTTTCACGAAATATACATCTTCCCCTAAACCCACTTCTGTTCCAGGGAATTTTTCTTCATAATCTTCTTTATATACTTTATCCAACGTCGCATCTAGTGATTTCATATCACTAATGACACCAATCAACTGATTCTTGTTATAAAGTTTTGTAATTTCAGTTGGATGTTGTAAAATCGATAATGATTGTTGTTCAAGCAAAGATGCTTCATTACCCGTATCTTGTGGCAATGTGTCTAAAGCATAAGATTTGTTATCGCTAATATTAGGAAAATAAATTCCACAGCCAATACTTAGAAAAAGGGCGATAATAATCAATAGTTTACTACGATTCATCCATCTCTTCTCCTTTCTTAGCCGCATTAAAGAAAGTACTTATTCCAGGTTCAAATGTTAAATCAACATCACCAACAGCACCATTACGATGCTTCGCAACAATGACTTGCATTGAACGAATTTCTGGCTTGTCTTTTTTATAATAATCTGCACTATGTAAGAACATAACTAAGTCCGCATCTTGTTCAATAGAACCAGATTCTCTTAAGTCAGATAAGATTGGACGCTTGTCTTCCCCAGGTCTTTGTTCTGTTTTACGAGACAATTGTGACAAGGCAATAACTGGAACTTCCAATTCTCTCGCCAATTGTTTTAAACTACGAGAAATTTCTGATACTTCTTGTTGACGTGATTCTGTTTTCTTACCACCAGAAATTAATTGTAAGTAATCGATAATAACAATATCTAAACCATGTTCAGATTTTAATTTACGACATTTACTAAAAATATCTGACATACGGATTGTAGAACTATCATCCAAGAAAATTTTTGCTTGTTGAAGTTCTTGTGCCGCATCGTATAGATTATTCCAATCACGGTTATCTAAATAACCATTTTTTAATTTACTTCCTTGCACTGCACCTTTTGAAGATAACATACGTTTTACCAATTGTTCACTAGGCATTTCTAGTGAGAAAATGGCAACCGTTTTATCAAAAATTGTAGCCGCATTTAAACCTAAGTTTAAAGCAAACGCTGTTTTCCCCATAGATGGACGAGCCGCTAAAATAATTAAATCTCCTCTTTGAAAACCGTTTGTCATATAATCCAAACGTTCAAAGTTTGTTGGAATACCCGTTAAACCACGGTTTTGTTGTAGATTTTCAAGTTCTTTTAAAACCACTTGAACAACTTGTTTACCTGTACGGAAATCAGTCGTTCTACGGCTTCTTGTGACATTTAAAATCTTTTGTTCAGCTAAATCTAATACATCTTCAATATCATTTGAAAGATCCATACCCTCTTCTGATATTTCTTGTGCACTTTCAATTAAGCGACGTAAAATCGCTTTATTTTGTACCAAACTAATGTAATATTCACAATTTGCTGGTGAAGTTGCCATATCTACTAATTTTAATAAATACTCCATTCCACCAACTTGTTGTAATAATCCCAAATCGGTTAGTCGAGTGACGACACCAGTAATTTCCACTGGTTTTTTCTCATTGTCTATCCCCATGATGACATTGAAAATACGTTGATTCACATTTGAATAAAAATCGCTCTCCATCAATCCTTTTTCAAACACTATTCGAACACTTTCAGGATATAACAACATAGACCCTAATAAAGATTGTTCTACATCAACGCTATTTGGCATTTGCTTTGCCATGGGCAATCACTCCTCTCTAATCTTAAATTTCTACTAGTTGAACTTTAACAGTCGCAATTACTCCTTTATGAAGCTCAACCTTAACATTATGATAACCTAAAGTTCCCAAATTGTCAGTATCAACGAATTTGCGTTTTTCAACTTTAATCTTATAACGTTTTAATAATTCATCTGTAATTTGTTTAGTAGAAACACTTCCAAATGCTCTACCTTCCTTACCAACCTTTACTTTAAATACTAATGTAAGTTTTTCAATTTCTTCTTTTAACGCTTTTGCTTCAGCTACCTTTTGTGCTTCAGCTTCTGCTGCTGCTTGGTTTTGTTGATCCAAAACATTTAAACTACCTTTTGTAGCTTCTACAGCTAAATGATTACGAATTAAAAAGTTTCTAGCATATCCATCCGCAACTTCTTTAATTTCACCTTTTTTGCCTACTTTTTTAACATCACTCAATAGAATTACTTTCATAAGTACGCTTTCCCTCCTTTACATATTCATCTAAACAATCTAACAATTCATCTTCTAAGTCTTTAACAGATGATTCTTTTCTTTGTAATGCCGCACCAGTGAAGTGTCCTCCACCACCCATTTTTTCCATAAGCGTTTGTACATTCACTTCACCTGCACTGCGCGCACTGATTGCTACAGTTTCAGCATCAATTCTAGCAATTACAAATGTAGCTTTCGTATCTTTAATAGATAACAAATCATCTGCCGCAATAGACAATGCTGTACGATTGTAAATTTCATCATTATCAATTGCACATACTAAAATATTATCATACACACGTTCACTATAAGATAACATCTCATTTCTAAGTTCAAATTCACGATATGTATCTTTCAACATATCATCTGCATTTGCTGGGTCTGCACCCATTTTACGCAATTGCGCTGCCGCTTCAAATGTACGGCTACCACTACGTGTTCTAAAGTGGTTTGTATCCACAAGCATACCAGCAAACATAACATTTGCTTCTTCTTCTAATAATTCAATTTTATCATATTGATATTGTAATAACTCAGTAACTAGCTCAGTTGTAGAAGATGCTGATGTTTCAACATATACCAATACTGCAGGAATATTATCATCGGAACTTCTTCTATGATGGTCAATAACCATGGTTTTTGATGCTCTTTCAATAATTTTAGCACCACTAGATAATGACATACGATGATGATCCACTGCAATCACTAATGTATCTTTATCAATCATTTCTTCGACTTCTTCTACAGGAATAAAATTATGATTTTCTACTAATTTTTTATTAATACGATAAATAGCTTGTTCAACTTTACGTTCAATACTACGTTCATCTAATGCAATATATACTTCTTTATGCAAAGCAGAAACAATACGGCTCATTCCTAATGCTGCACCTAAACAGTCGAAGTCCATTTCCCTATGACCTACAATAAAGACTTTACTACTATTTTCAATCATATCTTGAATCGTTTTAGCCATAACGCGTACACGTACACGACTGCGTTTTTCTTGTGCTTCGCTACTTCCACCATATAGTTTAACATTCTCACCATATACTTTTACTGCAACTTGATCTCCACCACGGTTTTGGGCTAGTTCTAATAAATCATTCATCATTTTATCTAATTCTAAATAATCATTGGTTCCTCTAGCAAAAGCCATAGATAAAGTAATCGCAACATCTAGTTTAGTTGCTTCATTACGAACATCATGTAAAATTGAGAAGTTTTCTTCCGCAATATGAGCATATTGCGCTTCATTTAAAACCACCATAAAACGGTCCGAACGTACACGACGAACCATCATTTTATGATGCACACACCAATCCACTACTTTTTGACGAACATTGGTATTAATTAAAGCAATCTTTTGTTCATCTTCATATTGGGTAGTTTCATTATAGTTATCCATATGAATCATACCAATAACTACTTTCTCATTTTTATAGTTCTTTTGTAATAAACTATAATCGGTAATATCTTTAAAATATAAAACTTGTTCACCTTCACCACGAGTAACCAAATACAAATAACCTTCAAATTCAACGGTTACTCGATCGACTTCATTTTGGAATAATTGGTTAATTTCTGGTAACCACATTGTAATCTTTTCACCAACATAATTGATTTCACGATCTGTAAACAAATCACTCATCCAGGTAATTAAATATTCATGATTATATGTTACGATTCCCACATCTCCAAAATGAATGGCTTCAGACATATTTGTAGTTACTAAATCTTTAATGGAATAAAAATTTTCAGTTGCTTCTTGATTATATTTATAAATCAACCATGCGACATACACCGCATCCACAACAACGAAAATAAGAATAAAAGACGCATAACGCACTTTAAAAACAAATTCTAATAATAGTGCGATAACAATTTCGACGGTAAATAATAAGGCGGTACGATATTTGATAGCTTCTACATTATTTTTCATGCACTAACCTCCTCAATAAATCTTTACGAATATCAGTTAACATATCTAATACTCCTAATACACATAATAACACAATCACATCTTTAAAGAACAATACTAATAATAAAACAAAGACTAAAACGCCATATTTCTTTTTAGAAGTTCGGATTGCTAGCATTACTAATAAATAACCAAATAATGCCGCAATGACTAAATAAATACCACTTACACATAAGAGTATCTCTAATATTTGTGTGTTTTGTGTGAAATGTGGAACAATCCAATTTCCAACAAGTGACAAGATACCTGTATATGCAAACCATTTTGGTGCATAATAATTTAATAATGGCACAAAGCCTTTTACTTTAATCTTTAATTTCGTTAATACAATATAGGCTAACATATGTACTAAAAAGCCTTCTAATAAACAAGTTAAGAATAAGGATGCATATAATAATGTACGAACTAAATGTCCTGTAACATTTAAATTTACACTATCCACAATTTGCATAACCATTTCTAATTCCATTTGTAAGTCATATCCAAAGATGCTTGCGAACAATATCGTTGTCACAATCATGATGATTGTACTTGCAATAATGGATGTTGTTAATAACCATGCATTTGATTTTTCTTTACGAACACCATGTCCATAAATTGCACCTAATAAACAACTCGCTAAAACATAAAAAACTGTTTGTGGTAAAGCTAACATAAACGCAATCACACTTGCACAAAATGTTACAACAAAACCATTTTTTATCCCATAACGAACTGTATATACAATAACAGGTAATGGAACAATCCACATCATATATGCATCAAAAGCATTCGCAAATTGACGATTGATAACTAATAATACACCAATTAAACCACACATCATGGCTCCTTCAGTTAGTCTTTTAATGTTACGATTCATGATCCATTTCCTTTCTATAAAATATAAAACCTCCATCAACTGACGGAGGTTTTGGTTTCAAATATGTTTTTTAATTAGTCAGCTACATAAGGTAATAAAGCCATTTGACGAGCACGTTTAATAGCTGTTGCTAACATACGTTGGTATTTAGCGCTAGTACCTGTTACACGTCTTGGGATAATTTTACCGTTTGCAGAGATAAATTTCTTTAATAATTCAGTATCTTTGTAATCGATATATTGAACATTATTTTTTGTAAAATAACATACTTTTTTACGTCCCATTCTTTGTTTTTTGAATGCCATACGAATAGTCTCCTTTCTTAAAATGGTAAGTCATCACTAGAAATATCTAATGATGGTGTGCTAGCAAAATCATCATATGATGGAACATCTGATTCATAACCTCTAGTTTCCATCATAGAACCACGATTTTCACTTGCACTGCGTGATTCTAAAAATTGAACGCTGTCACACACAACTTCAGTCACGTATACACGTTTGCCTTGTGCATCATCATAGCTACGAGATTGAATGCGTCCTTCTACACCAACAAGGCTACCCTTGTGTGTATATTGACTCACAATATCCGCTGTACGGTTCCAAGCCACACAGTTAATAAAATCTGTTTGAGGCTCTTGACCTGCAGCCACTCGACGACCACACGCAACTGTAAACGATGTTACAGAAGTTCCAGTTTGTGTCTTTCTAAGCATTGGATCTTTTGTTAAACGACCCACCAAAATCACACGATTAATCATAAACGTTCACCTACTATTTAATGCCTTCTAAGCAAAGCATCATTGTACGAATGACATTGTTATCAATACGTGCAATACGTTCAAATTCAGCTACAGCAGCTGCTGTACCATTGAAAGTAACGACTACATAGTATCCTTTTGTCATGCCATCGATCTCATACGCAAATTCGCGAAGACCCCATTCATCAGTTGATTCAATCACTCCACCGTCATTTGTGATGATTGCATTTAATGAATCGATTGTCGCTTGTCTAGTAGCATCTTCAAGATTTGCTTTTAAGATATACATAACTTCATACTTCTTCATAAATACACCTCCTTATGGTCTATTGGCCTTTTCAGGCAAGGAGTAAATACTGGACATATCTACCCGTATTATGGATTATATCAATAATTCAACGTGTTGTAAATGAAAACTTTGCTAAAAATTGCATTTTTCCTTTCTACTTATATATACGTCAAATTTTGACAAAAATCCTACTATTTTAGTAATTTTTCTTTAATAATTTTACTAGTTCCTAAATCAATAATTTGTAATCTCTCTCCATCAAAAGCACTTGCATAATATGCACTATTGATATCTGGATAATTTTCATTTCCCTTTTGTTCATATACCACATCTTCTCTTGTATAGAAGAATATGTCTACATATTCACTACCAGCTAAAATATCTTGAACATAGATATATTCTGCATAGGCTAAACACGCATCCGCATCTAATGCTTCATTAGTAATTACATCCATCCAAACATATCCCATAGCTTCATCATAGTCATATGCTTCCATCGTTTCTACATCTATACCAGGATATGTATACTCATAGAAAGATACATTTTTCCATTTATAATCCACAGGAACAACATCTACTGCAATCGCAATGATATTTTCTTCAAATGGCTTTAAGTTAATATAACGCTTTTCAAAACACACGTTATCTTTAGCACTAACCAATTGCAATGTACCACACACAAATTGATTACTTGCATTATGCACCGTTACATAATAATCATAGTCTTGGTATTTGGTTGTTGGCTCTACATATACTTCTACACTACTTATATCACCTGTAGTATAGTTTAAGTATTTCTCATATCGATCAAACAAAGGACTGCTATTCACTGGTTTGCGTGGTTGAATATGAAGGAAATAGCCAAATCCTAAACAAAGACATAGTAACACAAGTACTATGCCTATTTTTTGATTTCTAAGTTTATTCATATTGACTCATGAATGCTTCAATATCCGCTACTTCTTTAATGATTTCACTAGATAAGTTAATGCATCCATCTTTTGTCATTAACACATCATCTTCAATACGAATACCGATATTTTCTTCTTCAATGTATAAACCAGGTTCTACTGTGAATACATTTCCTTCTTCTAAACGGTAATCTGCATATTGTACATCATGTGTTTCTAAACCTAACATATGAGATACACCATGGAAGTAGTAATCACGAATTGTTTTGCCATCTTTTAATAAACCAGTTGCTGGTAATTTTTCTTCATAATAACGAATCAATTCATTATTTAATTCACGTAATGTCATACCTACTTTTGCATATTCAATAATATGTTTATTACCACCTAATACAATTTCATAGATTTCTTTTTGACGTTCTGTGAATTTACCATTAGCTGGGAATGTACGTGTAATATCTGCATGATAATGTTTATAAGCAGCACCTAAGTCTGTTAATACCAACTCATTTTCACCAATGACTGTATTGTTTTGAACATAGTGAAGAATTGTTGCATTTTTACCTGCAGCTACAATGGAATTGAATGCATGTCCACATTGTTCTTTCTTTAATACAAAATCAAAGTGCGCTTCTACTTCTGCTTCATTCATACCTTCTTTAACATGACGCATCATATTTAAGATAGCTTCGTTTGTTACAGAGATGGCTTTCTTTAATTGTTCAACTTCTGTTTCATCTTTCTTTAGACGTAAGTCTGTTAATGTTTTATTGATGTTTTTAACCACTAACCATGGATATTGTTGTTTTAATTTGTTCACAAATTTAACAGCTACTGTATCATCTGTGTTCATTTCTTGTTTAGCAAAATCACCATATACTACAAAATCTTCACATCCATAGTAATTTAATAATGAACCAACTCTACCTTCTAAATCTTCTACATAATTCACATCATGTACACCAGAGATTTCAGTTGCTTCTTTTGGTAACATTCTTGCACCAACCCATTTAGCTAGCCATTCATCAAAGCGTTCGATGAATAATGCTTCTTGTGTACCATTTGGTGTTTTTACTAGTAAAAGTGTCATATTTTCTCTATCAATACCTGTTAGATAGTAGAAATTACGATCAACACAGAATGGATATTTTTCATCTCCAATTTTATATGGCGCAATACCTGAGCAAATAATTGCCATTGAATATGGTTGCATATTTGCTAATACTTGTTGTCTTCTTTGTTTGTACATCTTTTATTTTCCTTTCACATCATGTAATGTTGTAATTTTTTCGTTAGCGAAGCTACCTTCAACACAACGAATTGGTTTTTTAGTAATCAATTGATACAATTGTGCATCATCTGTTGTTGCTAAACCTTGTGCCATTGCTTCTTTATAACAAGCAATCAATTCTTTTGTATGGAAGCCTTGAGGAGTTTGTGCACGGCGTAATGTATCACGATCAATTGTGTCCACAACATAGCCATCTTTTACTACTTTAATTGTATCTTGTAGAGGTACTGTTAATAATGCTGCTTCCTCTGTTTCTAATGCTTTTACTAAATCATTAATTTGATCAGTTTTAATCCAAGGACGAGCTCCATCATGAATTAAGACTATGTCTTCTTTAACCGCCATCAAGCCATTATACACACTTTCTTGGCGACTGTTTCCACCTTTTACTAATACGGTACGACCATTTCTCGATTGGTCTTTGAAATATAACATACCTTCATCATTCAATACTAAAATCACTTGTTTACATGCTTCATTTTCCATAAAAGCATCAATCGTTTGATGAATCACACGTTTACCATTTGGTAATTCATATAATATTTTACTTGTTGTTTTTGAGAAACGTTCTCCTTTGCCTGCCGCAACAATAATTACACTGTAATCCATAGAAAACCTCCACTACTATATGTTGTGCCTATTTTATCACAAATTAACCAAATTGTAATTTTATATCCTAATATTCTAGGTATTTTTCTATCTTTTAGTGGTATGATAATACCAATGAGGTGAAAATTATGAATTTTGATCAAACATATATTTTAGATTTTGCAAAACGTTTATTAGCTACACATAGCCCTTCTGGTTATACTCAAAATGCAATTGCTTTCATTGAACAAGAAATTGCCAATTGGAATTATGCATCTTATCGCACAAATAAAGGAAATTTAGTCATTGTTGTTGATGGGGAAGATAATGAATCTGCGGTTGGCTTATGTGCACATACAGATACCTTAGGACTTATGGTTCGTTCTGTTTCAGGTGATGGTAAATTACAAGTAACAAATTTAGGTGGTCCTTTAATGCCTACTTTAGATGGGGAATATTGTACAATTATTACACGTGAAGGACGTAAATTCTCTGGAACTATTTTATCAAAGTCACCAGCTGCACATGTGTACAAAGATGCTTCTAGTGCTGCTAGAAATACAGATACTATGGAAGTTCGAATTGATGAAGTGGTTAAGTCTAAACAAGATGTAAATGCTTTAGGTATTTTCCCTGGAGATTTTGTTTGCATTGATCCTAAAACACAAATTACAGATAGTGGATTTATTAAATCACGTTTCTTGGATGATAAGATTTCTGTTGCTGTATTTATGGGAGTGTTAAAATATTTCCATGATCATCAAATTACACCAAAACATAAAACATATTTTATGATTTCTACTTATGAAGAAGTGGGTCATGGAATGAGTTGGATTCCAAGTGATATTAAAGAATTACTAGCTGTTGATATGGGATGTATCGGTTTAGATTTATCATGTACTGAATATGATGTATCTATTTGTGCTAAGGATTCTAGTGGACCTTATGACTTTGAATTAACCAATCGTTTAATTCAAATCGCTAAAGAAAAAGAACTTAAATATGTAGTAGATATTTATCCTTTCTATGGTTCTGATGTTGGTGCTGCATTACATGCTGGTCATGATGTGAAAGGTGCTTTAATCGGACCTGGAGTTCATGCATCACATGGTATGGAAAGAACACACTTTGAAGGTGTTAAAAACACATTAGAACTTGTTTATCATTACTTAACGAAATAGAGCATTCCTTACGAATGCTCTTTTCTTTCTAATATTTCACAAATCTTTTCAACACTTAAATCCACAATCTCAGCTATATTTTCAATACCCATTCCTTTGGAAGATAAAGTATACACAAATTCAGATTTCGCTTGTGCAATTCCTTCAGCTCTTCCTTCAGCTCTTCCTTCAGCTAATCCCTCTTTTCTCGCTTCTTTTTTCTCATATCAATTACAGTATCACCCAAAAGTTCATCATAATACTCCCTAATATCATTCAATCTTTCTGCTAAAGTTTGCATATACGTTTCCTTTCTTTTTTCTAACATACGCAACATACCATTCTCTTTCATCAACATAATCATTATATCATGCTTATTTTCTAGATGAGAGTATTGTAAGAAGTAACAAAACTTATCCAATGTACTAGCGTTCGTTATATCTAAATTTTTTAACTTGCTCAGTTCAATAAATCGTATGATACCACGATTACCGATCAATTCTTCATCCTCCAAATAGTCATAATATACATACTTTCTATTATGACTTTTTCCTTTCAATTTCTTTTTTCCTAGTAACATTACCTGTTGACACTCCCCATGGCTAAAGCGAGGGGATTCTTGTTTCATCCATTACAGCACTATATATAGAAATATATAGCGTCTTACACAATGTCCACAAGCGAGATTATACTGTTCCCGTATGCCCTACGGTGCAGTGTAGTCTTTTTATTATTGTAATACTAGTCTTTTTCCTTCTTGTAGAATATTCATACTAGCATTGTAATCTCTATCATGTACAGTATGACAATCTGAACATTCCCATGTTCTAATACTTAGATTTTTAACTGTTTCATTCTTGCATCCACATAGATGGCATATTTGACTACTTGGATAGAATGTAGGTACTTTTATTATTTTACTTCCATACCACTTTGCTTTGTACTCTAACATTCTAAAAAACATACCCCATGATACAGATGAAATGCTTTGTGCTAATTTATGATTACGAATCATATTCTTTACTTTTAGATCTTCAACATAGATTGTTTGGTTTTCACTAATCAATTTTGTAGATACTTTTTGTAAAAAATCATTTCTTTGATTCGTCACCTTTTCATGCACTCTTGCAACCTTTATTCGTTGCCTATTTCTATTATTACTTCCAATCTTCTTTCTTGATAATCTTCTTTGTTCTCTAACCATTTTTTTCATTGATTTCTCTAGATATTTTGGATTATTGACTACGTTGTTATTACTATCTGTATAGAAGGATTTAATGCCCATATCTAAAGCTACTTCACCACCATTGTTAATATGTTGTTGTGGTTCAAAATCGACATTTAATACAACATAGTATTTACCTGTTGGTGTTCTTTCTACAGTTACACTATTAATTTTTCCTATTTCCATAGATTGTTTTACTTTTACACATCCTAGTTTTGGAAGTTTGATACTATTTCCAATAATACGAATGTTATTACCTTGATTTAATGTTCTATAGGATTGATGCAAGTTATGTTTACTTTTAAATTTGGGATATTTCGCTAGTTTCTTAAAGAAGTTCTTATATGCTGTGTCCAAATCTCTTAATGATTGTTGTAATGCTATAGAATCTATATCTTTTAGAAATGAATATTCCTCTTTTTGTTTAAGTTGAGTTAACATTGTAGAAGTTTGATTATATCCACATTTAACATCATTTTTATATGCATCTTTACGCATAGCTAAAGCACGATTATAGATTAATCGACAACAACCAAATGTTCTATTGATTAAATCTTCTTGTGTTTTATTTGGATAGATTCTAAACTTTACACCTTTTTTCATTAATCCATCTTTCCCTTCATATCATTTAGCTACAACAATATTGTAACAAAGTTGCTTTAATTATTTGTCCCAAGTTTGTCTCATTATCCACAAAATGAATGTGTAAAACTTGTTGTGTTTAATTAAAAAATATGATTGGTTAATGCAAAAGAAAAGCTCTTATATCCCCATAGATAAATCAAGGGGTTTTACGAGCTATGTGATATAACGAAATAATTTGTCATCGGTGTATTTTACATTCTCTGCGTAATATAACACTTCTGCTTCTGTTAGATTTTATTTTTCTAATGCTTCTTTAGGTATCTTTTGTATGATTTTTTGATAATTCATTGTTCACGCTCCTTCAATTATTAATACGTCAACTTTTTGAATTATTCCTACCTAAAAAAGCAAAAAAGTCAGATTTCTCTGACTTATGGTAATCTTTTCTTAATAGAAGCATGATAGATAAAATACCATTCTTCTCTAGTTAATTCAATTTCACTACCTTTGCATAATTCACTTAAATGATGTGGATTGGTTGTTCCGGCAAGAGGTACCATGTCGGCTGGATGTTTTAATATCCATGCTAGAACAATTGCAGTTTTTGTTACTTGATATTTCTCTGCATATTCTTGTAATAATGCATTTAGTTCTGGATATTCAGGATTATCTAAATAAGAGCCTAAATACTTACTAATTTGTAAAATGGAATATGGTTGAATGGTAATATCATGTAAACGACAATAATCAAGTGTTGAACCATCACGATTTAATGCTTCATCATCGAAGCGGTTCATAAACACACTGCTTGTTAACATGCTTGATGTAACTGGATTGAATTGTAGTTGGTTAAACATGATTTTTTGTTTACAGTGTTTTTGTAATAAAGCCATTTGCATGCTATTCATATTGGACACTCCAAAGTATTTGACTTTTCCACTTTCATATAATGTGTTGAAAGCATCCGCAACTTCTTTAGGATCCATTAAAAGATCTGGACGATGTAAGAGTAGAATATCAATATAATGCACACCTAGACGTTTTAAACTGCCATCTACACTCTTTATAATATACTCTTTACTAAAATCATAGTAATTGGTATTTGTGGCTCTACGAACGCCACATTTTGTTTGAATCACCATGTGTTTTCGCCAATCTGGATGGCGTTTTAGTACTTCACCAAATAGTTTTTCGCTATTTCCATTGCCATAGATATCTGCATGATCAAAAAAGTTAATTCCATTGTCTAATGCTGTTTTTACTAACATTTCAACTTCATCTACAGTTTTTTCTCCAATGCGCATACAACCTAAACCAATACGTGATATTTTTAAATGATCTTTTTGTATATATTTCATGTGATTCACCTCATCTAAATTATCGCAACAAAAAAGGAATTATTCAATTCCTTCTTCTTTATAAAAATGATTTTCCATATAATCTGCCCAACCATCTTCTAGGCATGTTTTTTCGGTAATAATATCTGCACATGCTTTGGTATCATCACTACCATTTAACATACAAACGCCTGTACCAGCAACCTTTAACATTTCATTGTCATTGCTTGTATCTCCAAAGGCAATAACTTCTTCTAATGACATATCATTCATTTCGCAGAATTTTTCTAAAGCATATCCTTTATTGATGCGTTTATCACAGAATTCGAATAATGTTGGTTGTGTTTTAAAGCCATTGTAGTTTGGATTTGTGTGTGTAGCGAAATATTCTTCTACCTTTGGCATCATTTCTTCGCTAATTCTAAACATGATTTTACCATTTTCTTTTTCCCATAAACGAGATTCATTTTCTGCAAAACAAATATCACGTTTTGTGGATTCTGCTGATAAACGTACCATGTCATCTACTCGAGTTGTTACTACAATACCTGGTTCATAAATAATTGGATTTGCATCGAATGGTTTCATAGCATCTAACGTTTCTTTCAACCACTCTCTTTTCATAACAAAGTATTCATGTTCTTCTTGATGGAAACGATCCCATAAAGAACCACCATTCATACCAATATATACATCTACTTTGTTTGAATCAAAATTCCAACCATCTACAATTTTACGCAAATCTTCTATTGGTCTACCACTAGCAATACCAAATAAAATACCTTTTGATCGAATGTAATCAATTACATGTTTTGCTCGATCGCTTAAAGGTTTATGTTTCATGACAAGGGTTGAATCAATGTCACAAATTACCAATTTCTTTTTCATATCTATCCTCTACATAAAATGGTTAACAGCAATTGCATACGCAAAGAATCCAATGCTAATTAGCAATACTGTCCATCCAAATCCTAATAAAATCTTTTTACCTAATCCCATTTTTTCTCCCATAAAAGATTCCTCCATTATTTACTTACTTATATTATCATGTACGTTTACAAATTTCATCTTTATTTTTACATAACAAAAGCTCCTTTACGGAGCTTTATGATTATTCTTTTGTTACTACTTCTTTAGCACCAACTAATGCTGAAGCCATTGTTTGAAGTTCTGTTGGAACCACAATCTTTGTAGCTTTACCATCAGCCATTTTTTCGTATGCTTCTAAAGTTTTTAATGATAAGTATTCTTTAGATGGAGCTGCATCTTTAATCATTTGAATACCTCTAGCTTCAGCTTGGTATTTACGTTCAATTGCTTGTGCTTCCCCTTCTGCTTCTGCAATCATTGCTTCTTTACGAGCTGTAGCACGTAATAACATAGATTC
>JAFZDT010000183.1 GCA_017561055.1 Erysipelotrichaceae bacterium | reverse complement strand
GTACAAATGCATAAAGACGAATTAGAGAATGTAAAATTATGTGTCAATATTGATATGATTGGTACGATTATGGGTAGTCGTATTGCAGTAAGTACTGCAGATATGTCTTTAGTACATTTCATTGATTACTATGGTAAGATGGTTGGTTTCCCAATCAATTCTAGTCAAGGTGTGTATTCTAGTGATTCTACTCCATTTGCGGATGCGGGTGTTCCAGCAATGAGTTTTGCTAGATGGACAAATAGTGATACAGGAAGATTCCATTGTCGTTATGATGTAATGGAACATTTATCTAAACGTATGTTAAAAGAGGATATTGAGTTTATTAGTCAATTTACAGAAACAATGGCAAATGCATATGTGATTCCAGTAGTTCGTGAAATGCCTCAAAACATGAAAGATGAATTAGATAAGTATTTAGGTAGAACATTATTAAAGAAATAATTGAATAACAGGTGTAGCATGCTATGCCTGTTTTTATATACATTTAATGTTACAATATATGTAGAGGTAGTATATGGAAAAATTACATGTGAATCAAAATGAATATACGGTTATTAAATTGTTGGGACATGGTAAAGGTGGTTATTCCTATTTAGTTGAAAAAGATGGTATGCAGTATGTATTGAAACAAATTCATCATGAACCATGTGAGTATTATACATTTGGTAATAAAATCGAAAGTGAATATCAAGATTATCAACGATTATTACAAACGGGTATTCGTATGCCTAAATTATTGGATATTGATTTTGAGAATGAACATATTCTTAAAGAATATATAGATGGTGCAGTAATTAGTGATTTGGTTAAAAATCATGCAATGAAGGAAATCTATATTCAACAAGTGTATGAAATGGCACAGTTGGTATATAAATATGATTTAAATATCGATTATTATCCTACGAATTTTGTAGTTCAAGATGAATTATTATATTACATTGATTATGAATGTAATACATATATGGATAAGTGGAATTTGGAAAATTGGGGTATTCAGTATTGGATACAATAATTCATGGACAAATGTCTATAATTAAGATATAATTAAGCGACTGTGAAATAGAGGTATACATATGGGACAATATGATAAGGAAATAAGTAAACGTAGAACCTTTGCGATTATTTCTCACCCGGATGCTGGTAAAACTACATTAACAGAAAAATTATTGTTATATGGAGGAGCGATTCAGTTAGCGGGTAGCGTAAAGGGTAAAAAGAATAGTAAACATGCAGTGAGTGACTGGATGGAAATTGAAAAACAAAGAGGGATTTCAGTAACTTCATCAGTTATGCAATTTAACTATGATGGTTATTGTATTAATATTTTGGATACGCCTGGGCACCAAGATTTCTCTGAAGATACCTATCGTACATTAATGGCTGCAGATAGTGCTGTTATGGTTATTGATGGTAGTCGTGGGATTGAGCCTCAAACTCGTAAGTTATTTAAGGTTTGTGCGATGCGTCATATTCCTATCTTTACGTTCATTAATAAAATGGACCGTGAAGCGAAGAGTCCTTTTGATTTGATGGAAGAATTAGAGAGTGAATTTGGTATTGGTACTTATCCTATGAACTGGCCAATTGGTTCTGGGGATCGTTTTAAAGGTGTATATGATCGTTCAAGTAGTCATATTTTGGCGTTTGATAATGAGACTCGTGGTAAGGGTATTGCGGCTAAGGTGGAAGTGGATTTAAATGATACGGAAACTTTAGATGAATTAATTACTCCTGAATTACGTGAAGTCTTACAAGAAGAAATTGAGTTATTAGATGGTGCTAGTTATGAGTTTGATTTAGAGAAAGTACAAAATGGACAATTGAGTCCGGTGTTCTTTGGTTCTGCTTTAACAAACTTTGGGGTTGAACCTTTCTTAGCTAGTTTCTTAGAATTAACTCCTACTCCTTTAGCAAGAATTGCCAATGGAGAAGTTGTGGATCCTTTACAAGATAATTTCTCTGCATTTGTATTTAAAATTCAAGCGAATATGAATAAAGCACATCGTGATAGAATTGCGTTTATGCGTATTTGTTCTGGTAAGTTTGATAAAGATGTTAACTATTTCCATGTGCAACGTGGTAAGAGTATGAAATTATCTCAACCTCAACAAATGATGGCTCAAGAAAGAGAAATTGTTTCTGAAGCATATGCTGGGGATATTATTGGGGTTTTTGATCCAGGTATTTTCTCAATTGGTGATACTGTTTGTTCAAATGGCATGAATATTGAGTTTGAAGGTATTCCAACGTTCGCTCCTGAACATTTTGCTTTGGTTACTCAAAAAGATACATTGAAACGTAAACAATTTGTTAAGGGTGTTACGCAAATTGCGCAAGAGGGTGCGATTCAAATTTATCAAGAACCTGGTACTGGGGTTGAACGTGTATATGTTGGTGTAGTTGGTGTTTTACAATTTGAAGTATTGGAACATCGTTTAAAAACCGAATATAATGTAGAAATTATTCGTGAAAACTTGTCTTATCAACATATGCGTTGGATTGGTAATGAAGGTATTGATCCTAAGTCAATTAAATTAAGCTTAGATTCTAAGTTATTACAAGATTTCAAAGGTAATTATTTAATCTTGTTTGATAATATGTGGAATATTAAGGGTGCTATGGATCGTAATCCAAACTTAATCTTAAAAGAAGTAAATAACAATTAAAAAGCAACTATGTTGCTTTTTTTGTGCTATACTAATTACAATGAATCGAGGGATTATTATGAGAAAAGCGGGAATCTTATTAGCGGTTAGTAGTTTGCCATCTAAACATGGTATTGGGGATTTTGGTCCTAGTGCTTTTGAATGGGTTGAATTATTGAGTCAATCTAATGTTGGTATTTGGCAAATTCTACCATTGAATCCATTAGGGTATGGAAATAGTCCATATCAACCATATTCTTCTTATGCTATGGATGATTTATATATTAGCTTAGAAGAATTAAAGAAAGAAAAATTAATTAAGAAGTGTCCATCTTTTAATGCTAGAAAAGATTTTGTGGATTACGAAGCAGTACGTGCATTTAAAAAGCCATATTTATTAGAAGCGTTTTCTAATTTTGTTGAAAATGATGAATATAATGCATTTGTTAGCATTCCTTGGGTGAAACGTTATGCGATGTTCTTATCTTGTAAGAAACATCAATATTTAAAATGTTGGCTTGAATGGGAAAGTGTTTATCAAAACTGGATTGAAGGGGATCAACAAGATTATTTAGGTTTAGATGAAGCGGTTAAGTATGAATGTTTTGTGCAATACATTTTGATGAAACAATGGAAAGTATTGAAGAATTATGCGAATTCATTACATGTAGAAATTATGGGTGATTTACCTATTTATGTAGGTATTGATAGTGAAGATGTATGGAGTCATCAACGTCATTTCTTATTAGATGATAAGAAGCATCCTTCATTTATTGCGGGTGTACCTCCTGATTATTTTAGTGCAACTGGTCAAAGATGGGGGAATCCGATTTATGATTGGGAATATATGGAAGAGCAAGGTTTTGATTTCTGGTTAGAACGTTTGTCTTATTCTAAGAATTTATATGATATTATTCGTATTGACCATTTTAGAGCGTTTGATACGTATTGGAAGATCCCAGCTAGTTGTCCTACTGCTGTAGAAGGTGAGTGGGTGGAAGCTCCTGGTTATGCTTTATTTGATACTATTTATAAAGAGTTACCCGATATTCATATTGTGGCTGAGGATTTAGGTGATTTACGTCCTGAAGTATTAGAATTGCGTGATCACTATAACTTGAAGGGTATGAAGGTTGTGCAATTTACATTTAATCCTAAGGATAAGTTCCCTCATAAGGATGATAGAGAGTGTTCTATTTGTTATACAGGTACGCATGATAATGAAACGATGATGGGTTGGTATGCACATATGACACCTGCTCAAAAACGTCAAACAAAGCGTTTTATGGATAAGTATGGTTTTGATGCGGATAGCACATATCGTCGTTTTATCCAATTCTCTTTAGCTCAAAAAGCAGATTTTACAATTATTCCTATGCAGGATGTATTGGGATTAAAGAATACGGCTCGTATGAATACGCCTGGTACAATTGGTACTCCTAACTGGGAATGGAAGTTAAAAGATTTTAAAGATTATAAAGAGGAAATGTGTTTCTTAAAAGAAATGATTGAAAAATATAATCGCTAGAGGACAGTAGTCCTCTTTTTTTGTAAAAGAAAAGATTCTCTTAATGAGAATCTTGTAGTTCTTCTTTCTTAATGAATCTAAAGAAATAAATAATAAATGGTATACAGAATAAACAAGTACATAAGTCAGCTCCAGCTTGTGTCATTTCAATACCTAATAAATCAAAGTGCTTAGGTAATAAGTAGATTAATGGGAAGAAGAAGATTCCTTGTCTACAACAAGAAAGAATGGTTGCTGGTAATGATTTTCCAATAGATTGGAAGGTCATATTCGCAATTGTACTTACTGGTTGAAACATAATTGCAATGCATTGGAATCGCATAGTAGTAATTCCAATTTGAATCATGAGTTGGTCAGTTTCTGAGAACCAAGATATAACCGTTGGAGCAAAGATGAATCCGGTGATTCCAACGGTGATAGAGATTACTAATGATGTGATAAAAGTAAACTTGAAGGATTCCTTTACACGATCGTAGCGTTTTGCGCCATAGTTGAAACCGATAACTGGTTGATAACCTTGTCCAAATCCTAATAATACAGAGAATAATAATTGGAATATACGGTTGTTTACTGAAATAGCAGCTACTGCAGCATCTCCGAATATTGCGGCTGTAGCATTCATAGTAATACTTGCGATAGATCCTAATCCTTGACGACAAAGAGATGGGAATCCAGTTACAATGATGATTGAATAATCCTTTACGTTTTTAGATATAGCTCTAATACTCATATGTATTTGGCTTTGTTTACTATAAATCATTACAAACATAATTGAGAAACTAATGATTTGCGATAAAATCGTAGCATAAGCGGCACCAGAGATTCCT
>JAFZDT010000182.1 GCA_017561055.1 Erysipelotrichaceae bacterium | reverse complement strand
TCCTTTTGCACGAGGCATGAATCTTTTTAGGATGAATCCTTCGTTTGCATAACATGCCTTTACATACAATTTGCTTTCGTCTAAACCGTTGTTGTTAACAGCGTTAGCGATTGCAGATTTTAATACTTTTAATGTAGCGTCAGCAGCAAAATTTGGAGTAAATCTTAAGATTGCTGCAGCTTCTTCTACGTCTTTTCCACGAATTAAATCTAATACAAGACGAGCTTTTCTAGGTGGAATACGTAATGTTTTTGCAGTTGCTTTAACTTCCATTTTCTAGTTCCTCCTATCTCTTAGCTTTCTTATCGTCACCAGCGTGACCACCGAATTTACGTGTTGGCACGAATTCACCTAATTTGTGTCCTACCATATCTTCAGTTACGTATACTGGTAAGTGTTCTTTACCATTGTATACTGCGAATGTGTGTTCAACGAATTGAGGGAAAATTGTAGAACGACGTGACCAAGTTTTAATTACTTCTTTTCTACCAGACGCATTTAATTTTTCCACTTTTTTCATTAAGTGTTCATCTACGAATGGTCCTTTTTTCAAACTACGACTCATTTTAAGTTCCTCCTATTTACCATTTCTACGACGTACGATTAGTTTCGTAGAAGCTTTTTTGTTTTTACGAGTTTTAACACCCATAGCTTTTTTACCCCATGGAGTCATTGGTGACTTACGACCGATTGGTGTACGTCCTTCCCCACCACCGTGAGGGTGATCATTAGGGTTCATAACTGAACCACGAACTGTAGGTCTGATACCTAACCAACGGCTTCTACCAGCTTTACCTACGTTTACTAATGAGTGGTCTTCATTACCAACAGTACCAACTGTAGCACGGCAGTTTCCTAAGATTTTTCTTACTTCACCACTTGCTAAACGTACTGTTACATATTTTTCTTCGATACCTAAGATTTGAGCACTTGCACCAGCTGAACGAGCTAATTGTCCACCTTTACCAGGTTTTAATTCTACGTTGTGAATGAAAGTACCTTCAGGCATATTTCTCATTTCAAGAGCGTTTCCTACTTTAATATCAGCAGTTTCTCCTGACATAACAGTTGCTCCAACTTTTAATCCTTTAGGAGCGATAATATAACGTTTTTCACCATCTGCATAATTTAATAATGCGATGTTTGCAGTTCTGTTTGGATCGTATTCGATTGTAGCAACTTTTGCTGGAATACCATCTTTGTTACGTTTGAAGTCAATAATACGATATTGACGTTTGTGTCCACCACCTTGGTGACGAGTTGTAATACGTCCGTTGTTGTTACGTCCACCTTTTGAGTTAAGTGGAGCTAATAAGCTTCTTTCTGGAGTTGATGTTGTAATTTCATCGAAGCTTAACACTGACATATTACGACGACCATTTGTCGTTGGCTTAAATTTTTTGATTGCCATAATGTTTTCTCCTCCTTACGCATTCTTAGCGGGAAATAGCGTGAATCTCCCCGGATATCTCTTATTCTCCGAATAAGTTGATATCTTGTCCTTCAGCGATCTTAACGATAGCTTTACGAACAACTTTAGTAGTTCCTGTGTATTTTCCAACACGTTTTGCTTTTGGTTTAGTGTTTAAAATGTTAACACTAACTACTTTCACACCGAAGATTGCTTCAACTGCTTGTCTTACTTCTGTTTTGTTTGTTCCTTTAGCAACTTCGAATGTAACTTTGTTATCACTTTCCATCATTTTCATTGTTTTTTCAGTGATAATTGGGCGAACGATAATATCTCTATAGTTATTCATATTATCCTAATACCTCCTCAACTGCTTTCACAGCTGCTTCAGTAAATACTACTGTGTTTGCATTTACTAAATCATAAACATTGATTTTATCAGCAGTTAATAACATCATTGTGTCGATGTTTCTTACTGATAAGTATGCATTTGTATAATCTTCGTCTTTTGCAACTACGAATAATGTTTTCTTAGTAGCTTTGATGTTTTCGATAGCAGCAACCATATCTTTAGTTTTTGGAGCAGCCATTGTCATTGCATCAACAACGATCATACTGTTTGCTAATACTTTTTCACTTAATACTGATTTTAAAGCTAAACGACGAACTTTTCTGTTTAATTTAGTTGCATAGCTTCTTGGAGTTGGTCCGAATACGATTCCTCCACCTCTGTATTGAGGAGCTCTAATAGAACCTTGACGAGCATTACCAGTACCTTTTTGACGGTAAGGTTTGCGTCCCCCTCCTCTAACTTCGCGACGGTTTTTAACATCGTGAGTTCCTTGTCTCATTGAAGCACGTTGCATAACAACTGCATCAAAGATAACTTGTTGATTTGGTTCGATACCAAATACTTCAGGATTAAGAGTAATGTCTTTAACTAATTCACCAGCTAGGTTAATAACGTTCATATTTGGCATTTCTTAGTCCTCCTTTACGCTGTAGTCTACTAATACTTTAGCATCTACAGAAGCTTTTTTAGCGCATTTAGCAGTTTGGATCATAACTAAACCTTTTTTAGGTCCAGGTACGTTTCCTTTGATTAACATGTAGTTCTTTTCAGCATCTACTTTGATTACTTCTAAGTTTTTGTTAGTAGTACGATCTACCCCGTAGTGACCTGGCATTGTGAATCCTGGGTCAATTTTGTTAGTTCCTAACCCTGTAGT
>JAFZDT010000181.1 GCA_017561055.1 Erysipelotrichaceae bacterium | reverse complement strand
GTGGGACTCGAACCCACGACCTTCCGGGTATGAACCGAACGCTCTAGCCAACTAAGCTACCCCGCCATATTTCAATGGTCGTGACGACAGGATTTGAACCAACGACCTCCGGGTTATGAGCCCGACGAGCTACCAGACTGCTCTATCCCGCGATATGTAATGGCGGAGGAACTGGGATTCGAACCCAGGCGCCAGTTTCCCGACCTACCGGTTTTCAAGACCGGACCCTTCAGCCACTTGGGTATTCCTCCGTATATATATCGAGTTTTTTAATGGTGGACCCTGTAGGACTCGAACCTACGACCAGCCGGTTATGAGCCGGCAGCTCTGACCAACTGCGCTAAGGGTCCGAGAATTCCTTAGAATTCACTACATTCAAATTTTAAAAACTGGTAGCGGGAGTGAGATTCGAACTCACGACCTCCCGGGTATGAACCGAGCGCTCTAACCAGCTAAGCTATCCCGCCAAATGGTCGGGATGACAGGATTTGAACCTGCGACCCCCTGATCCCAAATCAGGTGCACTACCAAGCTGTGCTACATCCCGAAGCTTAAGCATTAGCACTTCCGTGCCGTTGCTCAACTATATTATCATATCAAAAATAATAAATCAACAATTTTTTTACATTTTTTATTAATTTTTTATGATTTTTTTATAACTTTCATATGCTTGTTCATCTAAAGTATACGAAATCTCTTTAAATTCATGATTTTCACCATAAAATTGTAACAATTCCTTCACAAACCGCTTCGTTAAATATGGATTTCTAGCTAATAAAGGACCTACTACATAACTTCCATAGAAATGATTTTCACAAACACCTTCATATGCATGTTCTTCATTTGCGCCCATTCCTTGTTTAACACCAACAAACCAAGGATGTTCTACATTTGTTACAACACTAATTTGATTTTGGAAACCAACTACATCATGCTCACCATTTTCCAAAATCACTTCACTCATTAAACGTTTTTCTAATTTCTTCGTTTGATAACCAAAAATACCTAATCCTTTTTCAGAAATTTGATCAATATAATTTCCAAACATTTCAAATGCATTACCAGTCGCTAATAAATAACCACCCTTAGCTAAATATTCTTGAATATCTTTTGTATATCTTCTTAAATCTTCTAATACAATACGCAAGTTATTTTCAGTCATAGCACCAATATATACAAATTGGTAATCATTCCATGAAAATTCTTCTTTTAACGATACTTTTTTAATTTCCACTTCAACCCCTTGGTCTTGTAAATAATGAGACAATACCGTTACATTACCAGCTTCACCATATAAATTCGCAATATCATAATATAAATGTGCAATTGTTAATTTCATTAGTTAGCCTCACTTTCTACCAAACGAGTCATTTCTTTAGCCATATCAAAGTATACAGTCGCATATACCGTACCCTTTGTTTGTTCTTTTACCGTTTTTAATGTATTTTCAGGCACTGGTTCTAAAATAATTTTATCCGCATCAATACCTGCATGATAAATACGAGAAGCCAACGCATCCGCATATGGACCCACGCACACCACTTTATCAATTGTTTCATTATCTAATAACTCAAAGTTAACATCCCATAACCAAGACAAATCTTTAAGTTCATAACGCCCAGAAACACGTTTAAAGCCCACAACAACTGTTTTTAATTGACTATCCTTATGCACATACGCCAAAGATTGATTATAAGACATAGGAGTCTCATTTTTACTTGTAAGAATATAACCCTTACGTCCATCAACCACAAATTCATCAAAACGTTTTACTGTGAAATTAAAAGACTCTAAACAAGATAACACTTTACCATTATCCAAACCACACAATTGACTTACTGCATATACAACCAAGTTATTATAAATGTTATAAATAATATCATGTTGAATCGCTACATTCACTGCACCATTAATTACAAAACGATGCTTATCCATATCAATACTTGTTACTTCATAATCACATACTGGACGATCAAAATCATGATTTGGACAAGAATACTTACCCAAATTTCCATAATGATAATAATCAAACACCAACTTAGAATGACAAACAGGACAATATGCCAAATCCAAAGTATCCATCAACACTTCTTTTTCTACATTCTCATGTTCACCAATACCAAAATATGTAACTTCACCCTTATGATTTTGTGCTAACTTACAAACAAAAGGATCATCCGCATTCAATAATAAATGCATATCATCACTAATTACTCTAGCAATATCATCATACACAACATCATAATGACCATGTCTAGCCAATTGGTCACGAGACAAATTCGTAATCGCAAAATAATTTGGTTTAAAATATTTAAACACAATCTTTGCATAACGTTCATCTACTTCTAATACCAATACATCTTTTTTACACTTACCAGTTAAAGTAACACTATCCAACAATAATGTCGCAACCCCACCAATTAAGTTTGCACCACTTAAGTTATGCGCCACTTTATAACCACACTCTTCAAACACTTTCGCAATTGTTTGTGTAGTTGAAGTTTTACCAGTTGTACCCGTTACTGCAATTGATAACTTTGGAATCTCAATCTTACTTAAAACATTTGGATCCACACGCATTGCAATATCCCCAGGTAATGAACTTCCTTTATTTACAAGCTTACCAACAACAATGACTAACTTGGCAGCTAAAATTGCTAAAAATTTTCTCATACAAACACCTCAAGACTTATTATACACCGTAATAGTAAAATTAAAAATAAAAAAGTCCTTTTTCAAGGACTTGAACTATCTAATGGCGCGCCCAGCAGAAATCGAATCCACAACCTTCTGATCCGTAGTCAGACGCTCTATCCAGTTGAGCTATGGGCGCATTAGTGCTTTAATATAATAGCAAACCCCTCTATATATGTCAACAACTTTTTTAAAAATTTTTAATTTTTTTAAAAATAAAAAGCACAAGACGAAGGGGACCGTCTTGTGCAAATAGGTGTAATTTAACGGGAGTTTTACAACCTATATAAATATGATACATATGTAACACATAATTTTCAAGATACAATACAAATATTTCGTAATTTTTTACAAATCTAAGCCTTTTTCTTCACGCAATAACGCTGTACCCTCTTTTAAACGCTTTAATCCCTCTTCCAAAATAGCACGACTCGTCGCAAAACAAATACGCACATGCCCTTCAGAAAGATCACCAAAATATTGTTTTCCACCAGGAACAATGACTAATTTCACTTTTTCTTTTAAATAATCCACAAAATCAACAGCCTTCATTTGATACGCACTCATATCCACATACAATAAGTATGTACCATCTGGTCTATAGGCTTTCAATCCTGGAATCTTATTAATTTCTTCTACTGCATAATCTCTAGATACGACCAAATGTTTTACAAATTCATCAACCCAATAATACGCCTTGCTACAAGCCGCTTCCCCAGCCACTTGTGAAATAGAAGCTATACCACCAGCTGTACTTAATACTTGAGAAGTTTCTACTAACTTATTAAAACATTCTTTATTTGTCGTATACATACATCCAATACGTAATCCAGCCAATCCAAAGCTCTTAGAGAAACCAAATACACTCAATACACGATCACAACGTTCATTACCCAAGCAATAAATACTATTAAACTGTGCATCAGGATACATAATATCTGACCAAATTTCATCATTCATGATATATAAATCATATTTTTCACACAAAGACATTAAGAAATCTAATTGTTCTTTAGTATAAGATTTACCATATGGATTATGCGGATTACACAATCCAATCATTCTTGTTTTTGGAGTAATATACTCTTCTAATTTTGATAAATCAATCAAACCATCTTTTAAATCCGCAGGAAAAAAGACTGGAGTACCACCCGCTTGTAAACACGCTTCTCTAAACAAATAATCACAAGGATCAAAAACAATCATTTCATCCCCAGCTTTTAAGAAAGATTTCGCAATAATATCCATTGCTCTAGCCGCAGAATCAATAGGAAGAATTTGACTAGCAGGAATATCTTCCCCTTTTCTTTCATATAAAGCTTTACTAATCGCTTCTTTAAAACTTTCAAACCCCATTTTCGGCGTATAAGAAAAATAACCATCTTGGATATACTCCATCATCGCATCAGTGATTTCTTTCGCTACAGGATAATCAGGATCTGCAGCAGTCATTGGAATCACACCATCAGCCACTTCTGCCCAACGCAAATTATACGCACGTTTTTTCAAGACATCTAATTTCACTTTTTCATTTTCAAACATAATTATTACCTCATATATTGTTATCATTGTACCATTCTCATAAAGAAAAAAGAACAGAAATATCTGTTCTCACTATTTTTTATTAATTGTAACTTCTACTTGATAGTCCAACTGTACAAGTTCTACCCCTGCAGCCAATAACATACGCTTACTTGCTTTTACATTATCCTCATTGGCATACTTATCACATTCATAAACAATTTTACGAATACCACTTTGAATAATCGCTTTCGCACACTCATTACAAGGAAATAAAGATACATACAACGTACAATTCTTTAATTTTTGAATACTATTTAAAATTGCATTCAATTCCGCATGCACCACATATGGATACTTAGTATCTAACCATTCCCCTTCACGACTCCAAGGAAAGGTATCATCCTCACAACCATAAGGCAAACCATTATATCCAATACCTACAATACGTTTTTCCTCATTAACAATCACTGCACCCACTTGTGTAGAAGGATCCTTTGAACGCTTCGCACTCAAATGCGCAAGCCCCATAAAATACTCATCCCAGCTAATAACTTGATTACTCATATTCAAACCTCCTACTTTTGATAAAAGTCATACATCTTTTCTGTTACACGCTTTGCATATCCATTCATATCTAACGAAGTCGCAAGCTCCGCAACCTTTAAATCCGTCAAATAATATACATTATTTAATTGTCTTGCATTATAGGTTAACACCCCTAATGCCACACACAACAATAAGAAAGCAATTCTAAAATGCTTTTGCATAGACTCCCATTTCTTAATCGGCATCACTAACATCGCCACAAACAAACCACCAATAAAGCCACCCAAATGGCCCAATAAACTAATACCCGGCATAAAACTAATTAATAAATTTACCGTTAACATATTAATAAATTGTCTACGCACCAATGGCTGTTTCAACATACCACTAGACCAGAAATACACCAACATCGCACCCATCAAACCATACAAGCCACCACTTAAGCCCAAAGTCACACCATTACCATCACCTATAAACACAAATAAGCTACCCATAATGATAGAAAGCACTAAAATACTAGCATATTTCACATGTCCATAAATTTGTTCACACAAATTACCTAAATAATGCAAAGCCATTAAATTCATCAATAAATGAAAGAAATCAATATGCACAAACCCCGCTGTCAATAAACGATACCACTCATTTAATCCAACAACAAAAGCCTTATAATAACTACCTAACATAATACTAATCGCAACTGCATCTTCACTAAGATTACCCAATAAATAACTCAAACCACAAATAAAAATGCATAGAACTCCTACCGCAATCGTAACATATGGTTTCTTTTGATGCTTCGCCAACTGTTTTTTACGTTCTTGCTTAAACATTTCCATTTGGAATTGTTCAATATTCTTAGAAATATGTGCATACTCCAACTTAGGATTATCCGAAATGTGAACTACACCACCAATACCAGGGAACATACTCATCAATTCCCCATCAGGTATCCATCCTGGTTGTAGACACACCTTATCCACACTTTCACCCTTTTGCATTTCCATACTTGCTACTACATGGATATCCAAACGCTTACCTTCACGTTTAAACATATCTAAAATTGCACGGTGAATTTGGGTAATTCTTTCTTCATCAAAAAATTCGTTATCAATCTCTTTTTTCGACAAACGTATAACCGGATAAACCACTTGCTTTGGATTCACTAACCATATTTCCTCTTTCGCTTGTTGAACAGCAACCGTTGTATAGTTATAGCGAGTCACAAAGAACTCGGCCATTTGTAACATCCAAATATCTTGTTGGGAATAATTCATTCCTCTAACTCCCTTCCGTTACGCAAATTCTCTAACACTCTTTGCATTTCTTCAGGCAAAGGTGCACTAAAAGTCATTTTTTCATTTGTTGTAGGATGAATCAAACTCAATTCAAACGCATGCAATAATTGACCATTACTTGTCGCAGGTTTTCTAAAAGAATACTTTTGATCACCAACAACAGGATGCTTAATAAATTGCATATGCACACGAATTTGATGTGTACGACCCGTTTTCAAATGACACTCAACTAAAGTATACCCATCAAAACGTTCTTTAACATAAAATGAAGTAACTGCTTCTTTTGAATTTTTATCAGTAACCGTCATTTTTTGACGATCTTTTTCATCTCTACCAATAGGTG
>JAFZDT010000180.1 GCA_017561055.1 Erysipelotrichaceae bacterium | reverse complement strand
TTAGCCATTTCAGACTTAAAAATGATTGTGAAAAATAAAAAATATATGATATTTGTTGTGATTGTATTTCTTTTATATGCTTTAGGATGTGCAGATATGTATATTGTAGTAGATAAAATATTAGCCATAGATGGATCTAAATGGATAGTGGGCATGAAATGGGGATTACAATCATTATTTGAAATTCCTATTCTATTAATAGGTAATCGTTTATTGAAAAAATATGGAGTTTATAAACTCATGATATTTTCATGTTCGATGTTTTTAATTCGCTTTTTGATATATGCTTGGATACAAATACCTATTTATTTCCTATATGCGAGTATATTTCAATTAGTGACGTTTCCTATTGTTGTATTTTGTAGTAAGGAAGAATTTGATGAACTGATTGATGAACGATTGAAGACTACAGCCCAAATGTTTGCGATGAGTATATATATGGGTGTTTCTTTATTTGTTATGCCCATTTTTTGTAATTATTTGGTACAATCTTTTGGGTATGATATTTCTTTATATATAGTTTCGTTATTTTCAATTTTGACAATCGTTTTATTATGTATATATAAAAAATTATAAAATGTGTTATACTTACTATGTTATGTATGAAAGGATGTATATTCCATGAATTTACCAAATAAAATTTCGATGTTTCGATTGTTTTTAATACCAATTATTGTATTTGCGAAGTTATTTCCTTTTGCTCAATTTGGTATTATGATTCCATATTTGCGAGTAGGATTTGTAACTATTTCATCATTGAATTTAGTATTATTAGCTTTATTTTTAGTAGCAAGTATTTCAGATTTCTTGGATGGATTTATTGCAAGAAAGTATAATCAAATTACAACATTGGGTAAGTTTATTGATCCAATTGCTGATAAAGCTTTAACAACTACAATGTTTATTCTATTTGCGATAGATGGAATTATTCCACCATTAGTTGTATTAATTATGGTATGGAGAGATATTTTAGTTGATGGTATTCGCATGATGTGTGCTGAACGTGGTGTGGTTGTTGCGGCTGGTTTGTTAGGTAAAGCTAAAACGGTTGCTCAAATGGTAGCGATTGTATTTGTATTATTAAATAATTTACCATTTGCTTTAGTTGGTGTGCCATTTGCGGATATTATGATTTGGTTAAGTGTATTCTTATCAGTGATTTCTGGTGTTTCTTATTTTATTCAAGCAAAAGATTTGATTTTTGAAACAAAATAGGTAGGATTATTTGTATTAATTTGCGTATAAGTATAGTGAAGGGAGAATTTAATTATGGATGAAAAGAAAGATAAAGCCTTGCAGGATACTTTAAAAGATATTGAAAAGCAATATGGTAAAGGATCTATTATGAAATTAGGAGATCGTGCAAATGTAGATGTTGATGCGATTAGTAGTGGATCTATTGCACTTGATGTAGCTTTAGGTATCGGTGGTTATCCTAAGGGACGTATTATTGAAATTTTTGGGCCTGAATCTAGTGGTAAAACAACGTTGGCTTTGCATGCGATTGCGGAAGTTCAAAAGAAGGGTGGACGTTGTGCTTTTATTGATGCTGAAAATGCAATTGATCCGATGTATGCTAAAAAATTAGGTGTTAACATTGATGAATTGATTCTTTCACAACCTGATAGTGGTGAACAAGCATTAGAAATTACAGAAATGTTAATTCGTAGTGGTGCAATTGATTTAATTGTTATTGACTCTGTAGCTGCATTAGTTCCTCAAGCAGAATTAGATGGTGAAATGAGTGATTCTAGTATTGGTTTGCAAGCTCGTTTAATGTCTAAAGCAATGCGTAAGTTAAGTGGTGTTATGAATCGTAGTGAATGTACAGCAATTTTTATTAACCAATTACGTGAAAAAGTAGGTATTATGTTTGGAAATCCTGAAACAACTACTGGTGGACGTGCATTGAAGTTCTATTCTTCAATTCGTTTGGATGTTCGTAAGAGTGAAGCGATTAAGAATGGTTCTGATATTATCGGAAATAAAGTTAATATTAAGGTTGTTAAGAACAAAGTTGCTCCTCCATTTAAAACGGCTGCTGTGGAAATTCGTTATGGTGAAGGTATTTCTAAAATGAGTGAAATTATTGATTTATGTGTAGAAAAAGATATTATTCATAAATCAGGTGCTTGGTTCTCTTATAATGGAGATAAAATTGGTCAAGGTAAGGAAGCGGTTCGTAACTATCTAGCTTCTCAACCTGAATTAGTCGCAAATTTAGAAAAACAATTATTAGATGAATTGTTTCATAGAAATGAAGTAACAGAAGGCTAGAAATAGCCTTTTTGTTTGTGTAAAATAGTAAAGTAGATTGTGAGGATATTGTATGTTAGAAAAGAAATATTTGCCTTTACAAAATGGTAGTGATGTACGTGGTGTTGCCTTAGAGGGTATTGAAGGTGAACATGTGAATTTAACTGAAGAAATTGCTTACTATATTGTTAGTGGTTTTGTTCATTTTGTTAGTGAGAAAACGGGTAAGCAAATTTGTGATTTAAAAATTTCTGTTGGTCATGATTCTCGATTATCAGCTGGCATTTTAAAAAGTGGAGCGTTAAAAGGTATTCAAGATTGTGGTGCGATGGCTATTGATTGTTCTTTAGCAAGTACTCCTAGTATGTTTATGTCTTGTGTGTTGGACGAACTACAATATGATGGCGCAATTATGATAACAGCTAGTCATTTGCCTTTTAATCGTAATGGATTAAAGTTCTTTACTAAAGAAGGTGGCTTGGAAAGTAAGGATATTAAGTGGTTACTAAATAAAGCGATTGCTTTAGAGAGTGAAGCATTTGTTAAAGGTGTGAATCATGAGATTCAATCATGTGATTTATTAGGGTATTATAGTGCAAATATGCGTTCTATTATTTGTAGAGAGTTAAATTGCAAAGAGGAAGATTTGCCATTAAAAGGTATGCATATTGTTGTGGATGCTGGTAATGGTGCTGGTGGATTCTTTGCTAGTCGTGTTTTACAACCTTTGGGTGCTAATATTGACGGTAGTTTATATCTAGATCCTGATGGTTCTTTCCCTAATCATATTCCAAATCCTGAAAATGCGAAGGCTATGGAAGCGATTCGCAAGGCAACTGTAGAAAATCATGCGGATTTGGGTATTATTTTTGATACAGATGTTGATAGAGCGGCTACGGTATTGAGTAATGGTAAAGAAATCAATAAGAATGCTTTAATTGCGTTAATGAGTGCTATTTTAGTTAAAGATTATCCTAATAGTACAATTGTTACAGATTCTGTGACTAGTGATCAATTAGAAGATTTCTTAGTGAATCGATTAGGTTTACAACATCATCGTTTTAAACGTGGATATCGTAATGTAATTAATGAATCGATTCGTTTAAATAATGAAGGAATTGTTTCTCCTTTAGCAATTGAAACATCTGGTCATGGTGCATTAAAAGAAAATTATTTCTTAGATGATGGCGCTTATATGAGTGTTAAGATTCTAATTGAAGCGGTTCGTTGCAAAAAAGAAGGTAAGTCAATTGGTGATTTATTAGAAGGTTTAGAAGAAGCATTAGAGACTAAGGAATGTCGTTTACGTATTTTAGTGGATGATTTTAAAGCATATGGTTTACAGGTACTAGATGATTTTAAAGTATTTGCGAATGAAAATAATTTTATCGTAGTTGAACCAAACTATGAAGGAGTTCGTGTTTCATTTAACAATGAGCAAGTACAAGGCTGGTTGTTAGTTCGTATGTCTTTACATGATCCGATTTTGCCAATTAATATTGAAGCAAATACAAAGGGTGGAGTAGAAATGATTTTATCTTTGGTACG
>JAFZDT010000179.1 GCA_017561055.1 Erysipelotrichaceae bacterium | reverse complement strand
TTACTGATGTTGATGCGATTGCTTTGTTGCAAAATTACAATTATATAACTGAAAATTTGTCTAAAAAGTCGTGCTTAGTATTAGATTTGAATCAAAATATAGCGTATACTCAAAGTTGTGATGAGTTATTGCTTGAAGAAAAAATGGCGTTAGATAAGTTAAATAGTGTAGATTTACAAGAAAATTTAGAAAATAATGTAAAAGAAAATGAGGCTGAATAACAAATTTCATTGTTAATTCACAAAATTTTGCTATAATGTAAGATGCATAAGGAGGATTTTTATGTCAATTGAACGAAATACAAAGTTAGGTAATATAAATGTATCAAATGAAGCAATTGCATCTTTAGCTGGTGGTATTGTTACTGAATGCTATGGAGTTGTTGGTATGGCTTCTCAAAAGTTGTTCCAAGATGGCATTGCTGAATTATTGAAAAAAGAAAATTATGCTAAAGGAGTTGTTGTTCGTCAAGGTGAACACGGCTTAGTTTTAAATTTATTTATTGTTGTTAGTTTTGGTGTTCGCATTTCTGAAGTAGTAAGTGAAGTGCAAAAGAAAGTTAAATATTCATTAGAAAAATCTTTAGATATGGATTTTGAAGCTATTAATGTCTTTGTACAAGGCGTTCGTGTAATGGATTAATTGGGTGGTTTATATGAAGATATTAACAGGTAAGGAATTAAAAGTTATTTTAGAGAGTGGTAAAAATTTACTTTCTAATCATTTTAGAGAAATTGATGCGTTGAATGTATTCCCTGTTCCAGATGGAGATACAGGTACAAATATGAATTTAACATTTACTGCAGGTGTAAATGATGCATTGGCTACAAAAGCGGATCATGTTGGTGAAATTGCTAAGAAATTGTCTAAAGGATTATTAATGGGTGCTAGAGGTAACTCTGGTGTTATCTTGTCACAAATTTTCCGTGGTTTCTATCAAGGTGTTGATGGTAAAGATACTATTACAGTATTAGATTTTGCTTCTGCATTCTTAAAAGGATCTGAAGTTGCGTATAAAGCAGTTATGCGTCCTGTTGAAGGTACTATTTTAACAGTTATTCGTGAGTCTGCTTATTATGCACATCATTATGCAGTGAATCATGATGAAGCTACATTCTTAGACTATATGAATGTATTTGTTGATGAAGCGATTGAATCATTAAAAACAACTCCAGATTTACTTCCTGTATTAAAAGAAGTTGGTGTTGTTGATAGTGGTGGAGCTGGTTTGGTTGCTATTTTAAAAGGTTTCCAAATGGCTTTAGAAGGTCAACCAGTAGCATTAACTGAAGCAGTTGAAGTAACGAATGGTGCTGCTGAAAACTTAGAGAGTGAAGAATTTGGTTATTGTACAGAATTCATCTTAAAATTAAATGAATATACAAGTGATAATGAAGTTGAAGAAAAATTAAAACGTAAATTATCTAAGATTGGTGATTCATTAGTAGTTGTTCAAGATGAAGAAATTGTTAAAGTGCATGTGCATACATTAACTCCAGGTGAAGCTTTAAATATTGGGCAACGTTATGGTGAATTCGTGAAATTAAAGATTGAAAATATGTCTTTACAACATGAAGAAATCATTGCTAATCAACCAGTAGAAGTTCCGCACAAAAAGTATGCAATTATTACAGTTGCGACTGGTGCTGGTTTAACGGATATGTTTAAAGAATTACGTGCAGATGTTGTTATTTCTGGTGGTCAAACGATGAACCCATCTACAGAAGATTTCGTTTCTGCAATTAAAGGTTTAAATGTTGATCATGTTATCATTTTACCTAATAACTCAAATATCGTTATGGCTGCTCAACAAGCACAAACTGTATTTGAAGGTGAAGTAGATGTACGTGTTATTCCTACTAAGACAATTCCTCAAGGATTAACAGCTTGTATTATGTTTAATCCTGAAGTTGAAGTTGAAGAAAACTTAGAAGAAATGACTGCTGCAGCACAAAGCGTATTAACTGGTCAAGTAACATATGCGATTAAAGATACAACATATGATGGATTAGAAATCCATGCTAATGATTATATGGGTATCAAAGAAAAAGCAATTATTACAAGTACTCCAGATAAAATGCAAGCAACAAAGAACTTAATTGATGCTTTATTGGAAGATGAAGAATATGAAATTATGACATTGATTGCTGGTGAAGATACAGATGCTAATGAAGTAGAAGAAATTGAAGAATATGTAAATAGCAAGTATGACGTTGAAATTGAAACACATTTCGGTGGTCAAGCTGTATATTCTTGGATTATTGGTGTTGAATAAGAGTCTCTTTAATAGAGACTTTTTTTCTTTCTTTTTGTATACTATATATAAATTGTGTTATAATCTAAATAGTTTAAAGTGAGGTAATATAATATGTTACAAAATAATCAAATTTTACTTGCTAAAGGGGAAAAAGAGATTCATTTATTATTAAGTAAAGCGAATCGTCATGGTGTAATTACAGGTGCTACTGGTACAGGTAAAACTGTTACATTAAAAGTTTTAGCTGAATCATTTAGTGATGCAGGTGTTCCTGTATTCTTAGCCGATATTAAAGGTGACTTATCTGGAATGTGTAAAAAAGGCGAAATGAATGACAATATTCAAGGTCGCTTAGAGAAAATGGGTATTACAGATTTTGAATTTAAAAATTTCCCAACACATTTCTTTGATGTATTTGGTAAAGAAGGGCATCCAGTTCGTACAACAATTTCTGAAATGGGACCATTGTTAATGGGACGTTTATTAGAACTTACTGAAGTACAACAAGGTGTATTAAGCATTGTATTTAGAGTAGCTGATGATAATGGTTGGTTACTTGAAGATTTAAAAGACTTACGTGCTATGGTGCGTTATGTTGGTGATCATGCGAAAGAATATGCTACTGAATATGGAAATATTGCTAAGGCTTCTATTGGTGCTGTACAACGTGCGTTATTACAATTAGAAGATGAAGCTGGTGAAGTATTCTTTGGTCAACCTGCATTGGATTTCAATGACTGGTTACAAGTGGATGATAAAGGTAGAGGATATATTAATATTCTTGAATGTGTTGAATTAGTTAAACGTCCAATGTTATATTCTACATATTTATTATGGATGTTATCTGAATTGTATGAAAATTTACCTGAAGTAGGTGATGTTGAAAAACCTAAGATGGTATTCTTCTTTGATGAAGCACATTTATTATTTAGAGATGCTCCTAAGAGCTTAATTACTAAAGTTGAACAAATTGCGAAGTTAATTCGTTCTAAGGGTGTAGGTGTATACTTTATTTCTCAATCTCCTGCAGATATTCCTGATAGCGTATTATCTCAATTACAAAACCGTATTCAACATGCATTGCATGCATATACTCCAGCTGAAA
Source organism: Erysipelotrichaceae bacterium (assembly GCA_017561055.1). Lineage (GTDB taxonomy): Bacteria > Bacillota_I > Bacilli_A > Erysipelotrichales > Erysipelotrichaceae > RGIG4607. The sequence goes on along the minus strand of JAFZDT010000179.1, from coordinate 1,770 downwards.
TGAAGGCTGTAAATGTTGCGGCTAGTTCATTTAGAGAAAATCCTAATTTCGATACTAAAGAAGTGATTAGTGATTTAGGTACTGGGGAAGCATTAATTTCTTGCTTAGATGAAAAGGGTGTACCTTGTATTGTTGAAAGAGCGTTAATTTTACCTCCTCAATCACAAATGGGTATTTTAGATCCTGAACGTAGAAAACAAGAAATTGAATTCAGTGATTTATATGGAAAATATGATGAAGAAGTAGATAATGAATCTGCTTATGAAATTATTCAAGGTGTTGAAGCGGAAGCAATGGCTGCTGAAGAAGAAGCTGAAGCTGCTGCAGAATTAGCTAAAGAAAAGAAAAAAGCGGCTAAGAAAACAACTACTTTTGAACGTGCTGCTACAAATGCTGCAAGTACATTCACTAGAGAAACTGGTAAAGAATTATTAAATGCGGCGTTAGGACGTAAATCTACTTCTAGAAAAACTCCATTAGAAAAAGCAGCTACTACAGCTCTAAGTACATTAACTGGTTCTGTTGGTAAAACATTAACTAGAGGATTATTTGATATCTTAAAACGTTAGTTTCTGAAGAACTCCAATTGGAGTTCTTTTTTTGTTGACAGAATATGGTTTTTTAATGTAACCTATCGTTTGATTAGGGGGAATTATATGAAGAAATATTCTTTATTTAAATATACATGGCCTATTTTTATTGAACAATTATTACAAATTTTTGTTGGTAACATTGACCAAATTATGATTGCGGCTGATTCTCAAAATTCTGTAGCTGCTGTTGGTAATTGTAATACGATTTATACTTTTATAATTATGTTATTCTCATTTACTTCCATGGCTTTATCTATTCTAGTTAGTCAGTATATGGGAAGTAATCAACAAAAAAAGGTGTCTCAAGTATTTATTTTATCTTTAATTTTAAATTTATTATTTAGTTTACTGTTAGTTGGTATTTTATTACCATTTCAATCAACGATTTTTAGTTGGATGCAGATTCCTACTGAATTATTGAGTGATACTTCAATTTACTTAACTATTGTAGTTTTAGGATTGCCTATTCAATCTACTTATCAAACCTATAGTATGATGTATCGTACGCAAGGTATGATGAAACAAAGTATGTTTATTACTGCGTTTGTTAATATTTTAAATATTGTGGGTAACTATTGTTTGATTTTTGGTATTGGACCGATTCCTGCATTACATGTTGCGGGTGCTGCGATTTCTAGTGTTGGTTCTCGTTTGATTGGTTTATGTATTTTAATCTATGTATTCCATAAACAATATAAACTAGAAATTAGTAAAGAAGATATGAAAACGGATTGGAAGAAACAAGTATCATTGTTATTTAAAATTGGTTTACCTGCAGCAGGTGAGGGTGTATCTTATAATTTATCTCAATTAGTTATTATGAGTTTTATTAATAGTTTTGGTACTTTAGTTATTAATACAAAAGTATATGTTGGGGTATTGGCTTCTTTCTCTTATGTGTTTGGTACGGCATTATCTGAAGCTGCACAAATTATTGTCGGTTATTTGATGGGTGCTAAGGATTATGATGGAACACATAAACAAGTTATGAAAGTTATGAAATGGTCAATTATTGTAAGTGTAATTATTTCTACGTTTATGTATTTAACTTCGGATATGTTATTATCATTATTTACTACGGACCCCTATATTTTAAAACTGGGTAAACAAATTTTATTAATTGATATCTTTTTAGAAATTGGTCGAGCAGTGAATACAACGATGGTATATTGCTTAC
>JAFZDT010000178.1 GCA_017561055.1 Erysipelotrichaceae bacterium | reverse complement strand
GCAACGCCTTTGGCATAGTCAATAACGGAACCTCCACCAACAGCTAAAATAAAATCTACATCTTTTTCTTTCGCTAATTGACATCCTTCTTGCAATTTGTCATAAGTAGGATTTGGCATAACACCACTAATTTCATAGACATTTTTGTCTAAGGTTTCTAATATGGCACATACTTCTTGATAGATACCATTCTTTTTAATTGAACCTCCACCATAAACTAGTAAAATATTTTTTCCGTATTGTAGTAATTCAGCTTCTAAATTCTCAATAGCATTCTTTCCAAAGTATAGTTTTGTAGGATTATAGTAACTAAAATTTCCTTGCATAGAAATTCCTCCTTTATGCTGTATCTATAGTATAACAAAGAAAATGTTAGTAAAGGTAGCGTTTTCATTGGAGAATTGATTGACATGTAATATTTTTTGTATATAATGTGAACTGTTCACTTTGTGAACGAATAGAAAGGAATGTGCGAAATGGAAGATGTTAAAGAAAAAGCATTAGATGCTTGGTTACAATTAATTACGGCTATAAACACAGAACGTATTGTTACAAGTATGACCTTTAATGAAGCGGTTGTATGTAATATTTTAAATCGTAACAAAGAACAAGTTTTTACAGCTACTGAATTGTGCAATAAGATGAAAATGCAAAAGTCTTTAATGAACCGTACATTAACAAGTATGGAAGAAAAGGGATGGATTTCTCGTATTCGTTCAACCTTAGATAAACGTCAAGTTTTTGTAAAGTGGAATGAACAGGCAAATGCCATCTATGAAAAGGAACATGAAGCCGTATTGAATCTAGTAGATCGTATTTTGAGTAAAGTTGGTTATGAAAAAGCGAATGAAGTGATTCAAATGTTTTCTTTAATTGCTTCAGTTGCACAAGGGGAGATACAATGATTCGTATAGTAGTAGATTCATCAAGTGATATGTTTACTGGTGATAATATAAGTGTTGTACCAATGCAGGTGCAAATTGATGATAAAGATTATTTTGATGGAGTAGATTTAACTAGAGATTCTTTTTATGATATTTTAACAAATACTTCTAGTTTTCCTAAAACATCACAACCTTCTCCACAAGCGTTAGTGGATATTTTTGAAGATGTTAAAGCTAAGGGAGATAGTTGTATTGCTATTATGTTGTCAGGTGGTTTAAGTGGTACTTATCAAAGTGCTGTTTTAGCTAAACAAATTGTTGATTATGATAAGATTTATGTAATTGATTCTAAAACAACTTCTTATGGGGTTAAAATTTTAGTGGATTATGTTTTAACTTTAGAAAAAGAAGGTAAGACAGTTGAAGAAATCGTTGAAAAAGTTGAAAAGATTAAAAGACGTATTACCATTTATGCTGGTTTAGATACTCTTGAGTATTTAAGTCGTGGTGGTCGTTTATCTAAAGCAGCAGAATTGATTGGTAGTATGGTAAATATTAAACCAATTATTACTTTAGATGAAGAAGGTAAGATTCAAGTTCCTACAAAGTGTTTAGGAGTTGTGAAAGCAATTCGTTATATTGTAGATAAAGTCATGAAAGATGAAATTGATACAAATCATGCTCTTTATACAGTATATACTTCAGGAACAAGCAATACTGAAAAATTAGAAAAGAAATTAGAAAAAGAAGGTATTGCAGTAGCGGGACGTGCACATGTAGGTCCAACAATTGGTTCTCATGTAGGACCAGAAGCGTATGGAGTAATCTTTGTACGTAAGAAAAAACTCGAAGTTAAGATCTTCGAGTAAATGAATGATGACATTTAGGGCAAGTGATTTCGATCTTGCCTTTTTTTCTTGGCACACGTACGACTTGATGACATTTAGGACAAACAAAGTATTTACGTGTTTTATCTTGGAAACTATTTTTTATCGCTTTATACAATTGTTGGTATGGATACCAAAATTCCATGAACTTACGGTTTTCTTTGCTTCTAGCATAGAAATTTCGTGACATAGAACGATAGATGCTATAACAAATTAAGAATAAAGCAATAAGGGATAGAATAAAACTATCAAAAATGTTTGATAGAATGATGACAATTAGATAAGTAATTAAAAGAAAGTAATTGAAATAATCATGTCCATATCGGTTGGCAAAAAAACGTAAAATTTTTTCTTTCATAGCAAAACCTTCTTTCTACTACTTGAATATAAAACAAAAAGTGGGAAAATGCAACTTACACGTGGTCAGGATTGTATGAATTTGTTAAAATGATAAAGTAGAGTTTGAGGTGATACAATGAAATCATTGGAAAAATATATTGGCTATGAAATTTATCCATATAGTTTTAAAGATGGTAATGATGATGGATATGGTGATTTCAAAGGCTTGTTATCTAAGATTGATTATTTATATGATTTAGGAGTGAATCTATTGTGGATTTGTCCATTTTATAAGTCTCCTATGGATGATAATGGATATGATGTATCGGATTATTATCAAATTAATGAAACGTTAGGAACAATGGATGAATTTAAACAAATTATTCATGAATGTCATAGTCGTGGTATGAAGGTTATGATTGATTTTGTGTTGAATCATTTATCGGATGAGCATCCATGGTTTCAAGAAGCGATTAAAGATAAAAATAGTCCGTATCATGATTTCTTTATTTTTAAAGATCCTGTGATGAAAGATGGTAAAAAGTGTTTACCTAACAACTGGGAAGGTTTCTTTTCTGAAAGTGTATGGACCTATGTTGAAGAAATTGATCAGTATTATTTCCATATTTTCTCTAAAAAGATGCCGGATTTAAATTGGGAAAATCCAAAATTGCGTCAAGAAATTTATAAAGTGGCTCGTTTCTATTTGGATATGGGTGTAGATGGTTTCCGTTTGGATGCGATTGCGCATTTAGCGAAGGATGTAACATTTAGTGATAGTGAACTTCCGGTGAATGAAAAGGGTATTGTACTAGATACTGCGAAGTTTTCCAATCGTGAAGAGTTGTATGGCTATTTAAAAGAGTTTAAAGAAGAAGTGTTGGATCATTATGATTGTATTACCATTGGTGAAGTTGGTGGTTGTGCAAGTTGTGAAGAGGCTTTGCGTTATGTAGATCGTGAAAAAGGTTATATTACGATGGCTTTTAACTTTGATACTTGTTGGGAAAATGGTGCGTATGGTGATTACAATAAGAAAGATAAAGACATCAAAGTGAATGTTAAAAATATGAAGTCTTTATTTAAAAAGTGGCATGATGCTTGTCATGAAAATGCGGATATGCCAATTTATTGGGTAAATCATGATCATCCACGTGTTATGAGCCAATATGGAAATGTAAAGTATCATAAACAAAGTGCAAAAATGTTAATTACAACTTTACTATTTATGTATGGTTTACCATTTATCTATCAAGGGGAAGAAATTGGTATGACCAATGTAGATTATGAAGATTTGGGTGACTTTAAAGATGTAAGTGCACAAAATTTTATTCGTAGTCATAAGGATTTCGTGTCTGAAGAAGTGATGTTACGTTTCTTACGTAGAACCAGTCGTATTAATGCGAGAACTCCAATTGCTTGGGATAATGCTCCATATGCAGGTTTCTCTAATGTAGAGCCTTATGTAAAAGTGGTGGGTAATTATCCTACAATAAATGTTGAAGATAATCTGAAGGATGAAGATTCTATTTATAAGTATTATCAAAAAGCCATTGCTTTACGTAAAGAAATCTCTAGTACTATTTATCATGGTAGTTTTGAACTATTGGATAAAGAGAATCCATATTTGTTTATGTATGAGAAAAAGGATGAAGAGCATTGTTATTGGGTGATTAGTAGTTTTTCTACTAAGAATCATCGTGTACAATTACCTAAGGAATATGATGTGTTGTTAGCGAATCATAAGGTAGTTACTCGTAATGGTGAATTGATTGTGCATCCATATGATAGTTATGTAATTGAAGTGAAGGAAAACTAAGGTTTTCCTTTTTTTTAAAGAAAAGACACATCATACGATGTGTCTTATTTTCGATAAAATAGATTTCCAATAATCATCACTACCACATAAATAATTAAATAGTGAATAACGGTATTTACACCATAAGCCGTAAATGCAGCATATACCATAACTAGTGATCCTAGAATTGCTAAGATTGGCATTACATAACGAGTAAATGGTTTTAAGTCTTTAGATATTCTCATAAATTGAATAAACATTGGAATGTACATTCCATAGACGGTAATAATTGGTAGTTCTGAACTATCGAAACAGAAGTTGCCAAACCATCCACCACCAAGGTTGGCACCATAGAAATAGAATAACCAGAAAGCAGCTAAAGCTAATCCGATGATGCTTGAGTTTGTAGGCATCTTGGTATATCCATCCACTTGTTTAAATAGTTCTGGTAATGGACCATCATTACGTGCGGCTAATGCATACATTGCACGACAATTCGCTAACATTAATCCATTTAAGGTTCCTAAACAAGAAATGACAATTAATACAAAGACTAAAGTTCCTGCTGTTTGTCCAAATAAATTTGAGAAGGCAATGCGTACACCATTTTCTCCACTGCCTAAAAGAACACTAGAACCTGCAGCACCACTAATTCCAATATAATAAAGAATATAAGTACTTACAACGATTACAGCTCCAATCATAAGAGCAAGTGGTAAGTTTCTTTTCGCATTTTTTAATTCCGCATTAATCGAAGTTGCTAAAATCCAACCTTCACAAGCAAAGGCAACAGAAACTACTGCACCTGTTAAACCTTCCATAAATGGAATGTTAGTAACAGGAGTGTTGGTAAATTCTTGAACTAAATTTCCATTTGCTAAACCAAAGATGGTTCCAATAATAGCCATTAAAATTAAGGGAATCATTTTAATAACCGTAGTAGATACTTGGAATTTTCCAGATAACTTTGGTGATAAAGCATTCATTGCAAAGTCTAAGCACATATACATGGCCGCAATGGTCATACAAGCTCCACCTGTTACATCCCATCCTAATAAAGAACAAGTATAACGTGCACATACCCAAGCCAATACTGCCACAAGAGCAGGTGTATAAATAATGGCCATAAACCATCCCATGTTATAGGCATAACGTTTACCAAGAGTTGCT
>JAFZDT010000177.1 GCA_017561055.1 Erysipelotrichaceae bacterium | reverse complement strand
ATGTGTAGTTAAATGATTTGATTGCTTATATCTTTTTCAGTATGCTTACCGTACTGGAGGGATGAAATGTTAAATCATGTGGTGGTAATTGGTAAGGTTTATAGTATGCCAACTGAGAAAAAAGATAAAAAAGGTAGTAGAGAAATATCATTTATTTTACAAGTAGAACGCGCATTTACTGAAAGTGATGGAAGTTATGTATTTGATTATGTAAAAGTATGTCCTTGGAAAGGGATTGCGGAACAAATGAAGGAACTTTGTACAGTTGGTTCTATGGTGGCTGTCAAAGGTAGATTTCAATGTGCAAGTGTTGATGCAAAGGATGTGAAGTTAATTGCGGAACATATCTCTTTTATATCTGTAAACAAGAAGTAGATTTTCATCTACTTTTTTTATATAATCTTAATATATGAGTGAGGTTTTTGTATGAAAGAATATTTAGATTTATGTCATCATATTTTAAATAATGGTCAAGCTAGAGCAGATCGTACAGGTACTGGTACGATTTCTTGTTTTGGATATCAAACACGTTATGATTTAACTAAAGGTTTTCCTTTATTAACAACTAAAAAAGTGCATTTTAAAAGTGTAGCTATTGAATTATTATGGTTTATTTCAGGTTGTACGAATATTCGTCCATTAGTTTTAAATGGAGTACGTATTTGGAATGAATGGCCTTATGTAAAATATCAAAAGTCTAGTGATTACCATGGGGAAACTATGGCTGAATTTATTGAAAAAATTAAGCAAGATGAAGAATTTGCGAGTAAATATGGGGAGTTAGGCCCTGTATATGGTAAGCAATGGAGAGATTTCTTTGGTAAAGACCAATTAATGGAATTGATTGATGGCTTAAAGAACAATCCTTTTAGTCGTAGACATATTATTAGTGCATGGAATCCAGCGCAAGTGGATGAAATGGCATTGCCACCATGTCATGCATTTATGCAATTTTATGTTTCAAGTGATAAGAAACGTTTATCTTTGCAATTGTATCAAAGAAGTGCAGATGTATTTTTAGGTGTACCTTTTAATATTGCGTCTTATGCATTATTGCTAGAAATGGTTGCGAAAGTATGTGGTTATGAGGCGTATGAAATGGTACATACCTTTGGTGATGTACATATTTATAACGACCATATGGAACAAATTCATACACAAATTGCTAGAGAGCCTAGACCGTTACCTAAATTGGTATGGAAACGTGATGTTACAGATATTTGTGATTTTAAATATGAAGATATGGAATTAGTGGGTTATGATCCACATGAAAAAATAGTTGGGAAGGTGTCTGTATAGTGTTATCCTTAATTGTAGCTATGGATCCTAAACAAGGCATTGGCTTAAATGGATTTTTACCATGGCGTATTAAAGAAGATTTACAATTGTTTAAACAAGCAACAGTAAATCATAAAATTATTATGGGTCAAACAACATTTATGGGATTGCCTAAAGCTTTACCAAATCGTCATACGATTGTTGTGACTACCAATAAAGAATTTACGTTAGATATGGAAAATGTATCTGTAGAATATGATTTAATTGATTTATTAAAACGTTATGAGCATTCTGATGAAGAGGTGTTTGTTTGTGGGGGTTCTAGTATCTATAAGCAATCTTTGCCTTATGTGAATCGTTTATGTATTTCTCACGTAAAAAAAGAGTATACTGTAGATGCTTGGTTCCCAGAATTTGATTGGAATCAATTTGAAAAAGTAAAAGAAGTTGAATATGAAGAATTTGTATATTGTGAGTATATTAGAAAGGAAGATGTGAAATGAAGAAGGCGTTAATGTGGATTAAGATTGCGATCTATATTCCTGCTATTTGGTTGACAGCTATTCAATCAAGAAAAGAATCATTTGCGACTCGTTTTAATTTATTGAAACATTGGTCTAAATTAGTTGTTCGCTTATCAGGTATTAAGTTAAAAGTAGAGGGGCTAGAGAAAATTCCTACAGATGAAACACTTTATTTTGTGGTAAATCATCAAGGAAGTTTGGATCCATTCATTATTGTGGCTACTTTACCTGTTCCATCTACTGCAGTTAGTAAAATTGAAAATGGAAAAATTCCTGTTTTAGGACCTTGGTTTAAAAATATTGAAGCGATTATGTTAGATCGTAGCAATATGCGTAGTGCTTTACAAATGGTAAAAGATGCGACTGCATGCTTAAAAAATGGACGTAATGTTTGTATTTTCCCAGAAGGAACTCGTTCTAAGTCTATGACAATGGGTGAAATGAAGCCAGGGGCATTTAAGCCAGCATTTAATGCACAAGCTACGATTGTTCCTGTTACATTAGTGAATACATTTGTTATTGATGTTAAAGGAAAGCAAAATATGAATGCGAAAGCAATTTATATGGATCCTATGCGTTATGATGAATATAAAGAAATGTCTACTACAGAATTAGCTGAAAAAGTGACAGCTATGATTCAAGAAAATTTAGATAGGGGGCTATAATATGCGTTTTGTAGATATCATCAACAAGAAAAGAGAAGGTAAAGCTCTTACAAAAGAAGAAATTCAATTTTGGATTGATGGATATGTAAATGAAGAAATTCCTGATTATCAAGTAAGTGCTTTGTGTATGGCTATTGTATTAAATGGTATGGAATCACGTGAGATTTCTGATTTAACATTAGCAATGATGAATAGTGGAGATGTAATGAATCTTGAAGCTATTGCTGGCATTAAAGTGGATAAGCATTCTACTGGCGGTGTTGGTGATAAAACATCTTTAGCTTTATTACCTATGGTATCTGCTTGTGGTGTTAAAGTCGCTAAGATGAGTGGTCGTGGATTAGGTCATACTGGTGGTACATTGGATAAGTTAGAATCGATTGATGGATTTGATATTTATTTAGATGATGAAGAATTTGTAAAACAAGTAAATGATATTAATATTGCGATTATTGGTCAAACAGCACAATTGGTTCCTGCAGATAAGAAATTATATGCATTACGTGATGTAACAGGTACTGTACAATCTGTACCATTAATTTCTTCTAGTATTATGTCTAAAAAACTAGCAAGTGGTGCAGATACAATCTTGTTGGATGTTAAATATGGTGATGGTGCATTTATGCAAACACCTGAAGAAGCGATTGAATTAGCGAAAACAATGATTCAAATTGGTAAGGATTGTGGCCGTGATACTCGTGCTATGATTACAGATATGAATCAACCTTTAGGTTTTGCGATTGGTAATGCGTTAGAAGTTAAAGAAGCAATCGCAACATTAAAGGGTGAAGGTCCTGCTGATTTTACAGAATTGTGCTTAACAGCTGGTTCTATTATCTTACAACAAGCTAAAGTTTGTGATGATAAAGATAAAGCTCGTCAAATGTTATTAGATGTAATTAAAGATGGTAGTGCTTTAAATCAATTAAAATTATTAGTTAAAGCACAAGGTGGTAATGTTGAACAAATTGAACATCCTGAATTATTACCGCAAGCAAAATATGTTGTAGAAATGAAAGCGAAAAAGTCTGGTTACTTAGCTCAAGTTAAAGCTTTAAGAGTGGGTACTTTAGCTATGAAATTAGGTGCTGGTAGAGCAACAAAAGAAGATGCAATTAACTTTGCGGTGGGTATTGTCTTAAATAAGAAAGTATCTAATGCAGTTAATGAAGGTGATGTTATTGCGTATGTTCATACTGATGCGCCATTATCTGAAGAATGGATTCAAGACTTCTATGATACATTCATTGTTGATGATGAACCATGTACACCTGAACCATTAATTTATGAGGTTTTACAATAAATCTTGGAGAAATCCAAGATTTTTTTTGTTCTATACTTTTTATTTGCACATACAATACATTGAGGTGTTGGTATGTTTAAATGGTTTTTATCAATGTTATTGTGTTTACAAGTTTCTCCTATTTTTCATAATGTAGAATTAGTGGAATATGGGGATAGTGCAATTTTGATGGATGCTTATTCTGGTCAAATCATGTGTGAAAAAGATGCGTATAAACATTTACATCCAGCATCTATGACGAAGATGATGGGCATGTTATTGATTTATGAGGGTATTCATGCAGGTCAATTTGATTGGGACGATCGAATCAGTGTAAGTGCACATGCTAGTAGTATGGGTGGTTCTCAAATTTATCTAGAGGAAAATGAAGTGATGTCTTTAGAAGAATTGTTTACTGCAATATGTGTAAGTAGTGCTAATGATGCGATGGTTGCGGTTGGGGAGTTTATTAGTGGTAGTGAAGCTTTGTTTGTTGAAAAGATGAATCAAAAGGTGATTGAACTTGGTTTAACAAATACCCATTTTTCAAATGCGACAGGATTGGATATCGAAAATCATTACTCATGTGCGTATGATATGGCAATGATTGCGAAAGAAGTATTAGAAGTTTCTAATGAAGCTGTTACGAAGTATACATCCATGTATGAAACGTATTTGCGTGAGGATACCAATCCATTTTGGTTAGTGAATACCAATAAGTTGATTCGTAGTTATGAGGGTATGGATGGCTTAAAAACGGGCTTTACACAGACGGCGGGATATTGTTTAACGGCTACAGCTAAAAGAGATGGTATGCGGTTAATTGCAGTCGTTATGAAAGAGTCTACAAAAGATCAACGGAATAAAGACATTAAAGCGATGTTGGATTATGGTTTTGCGAATTATACACAAACGTTACTATATCCAAGTGCAACTGTCTTTGATTCGATGTCTATATCAAATGGGAAACCTAAAAAGGTAGATATGATTAGTAAAGAGGATATTTATCTTGTACATGATAAAAAAGTAAATGTTGAACATACAATTGAAATTGTACCTATGATTGTTCAAGCACCTATAGCTTTGAATACACCGATTGCGAAACTGAAAATAATATTTGAGAATGGTTTGGTGCAGGAGTCACTGTTGTATTCAAATGTAGAAGTATATACTTTGGATTATATTGATGTCATTATGGATTGTTTTACGAAGTTTCTATTTTAGAAACTTTTTTTGTCTTGTCTTGTCGAGGATTTACATTTCTATCTTTAATTCATTTACAATAGCGAAAAAGGAGATGGAGTATGAAAATTGTTCGCGATAAAAATGCGGTTAGTTACATTTTGAGTGGGGAATTGGATAATTATCATATACAACAAATTAAAGAGTTGTGTAAATATGATATCGATTTAACAAAACCCCAAATAGTACGTTTACATATGAAAAATGTAACTTTTGTGGATAGTACGGGATTAGGATTTGTTTTGGCTAGATATAAGCAAGTGAATGCGTATGGAGGAGAATTACGATTAGTAGATGTACCAGATAATGTGCGTAAAATTTTTAAATTATCAGGTGTTTTTAGCATTATCAAACAAGAACAACTATCAAAGGGGAATGTACTATGAACCAATTACAAATGAAAACAAAAGCTTTAGTTGAGAATGAATTAGTCATACGTACTGCTTTAGTGGCCTTTTTATTACCATTAAATCCTACAAATGATGAAATAATGGAAATTAAAACGATATGTGCAGAAGCAGTTGTGAATGCCATTGTGCATGCGTATCCACAAGAAAAGGGTAATATTACAGTACATATAACGACGGATAATAGAAGAGTTGAGATAGTTATTCAAGATGAAGGTATTGGTATGAGTGATGTTGAAAATAAAAGAGCATCGTTTGTGACGACAAAATCTGATCAAGAACATTCAGGAATGGGATTTACGATTATGGAAACCTTCAGTGATATGATGAAGGTGGAATCAGCACTTAATGAGGGTACAACGGTAACGCTTGTTCGCTATTTACATGATATCCAATGATTTTTTATTGTTAATAGAGCGATGCCAAAATCAGGATGAAGAAGCTTTAGAACAGTGTTTTTTGCAAAATACAGGATTGGTATGGTCATTGGTTCATCGTTTTAAATATACCAAACATGATCCAGAAGATTTATATCAAATCGGCTGTATTGGTTTAATGAAAGCAATTATGAATTTTAATAGTGAATATCAAGTGATGTTTTCTACCTATGCAGTTCCAATGATTTTAGGTGAAATTAAAAAGTTTTTTAGGGAGGATGGAGATTTACGAGTATCTCGTTCGATAAAGGAACGGTATTTATTAATTGTGAAGTATAAAGAAAGTTATGTACAAGAATATCAAAAGGAACCGAGTATTCAAGAAATGGTTAAGACTTTACAGATGGATGAAGCTGATATTATTATGGCACTTGAAGCGAATCAACATTTAGTATCATTGGATGAACCGTATTCGTTAAAAGATGGTTCTACAGTAAGATTAGAGGATAAAATTGAATCCAAAGATGTAGATCTCATTTCCAATATTAGTTTATTAGATGAAATTGAGAAATTAGATGAGGTTGAAAGAAAATTGTTATATTATCGTTATCATTTATCAATGAATCAACAGTCTATAGCTGATCTTATGGGAATTTCTCAAGTGCAAGTATCACGTTTAGAAAAGAAAATCTTGTTGAAGTTAAAAGAATCTTTGCTTTAATTGTTTAAGAAGTAACCATACTAGTTTTAGGAGGTATGGTTATGAATATAGAGTTTTTTGAAAAAGTGAAAAAGCAATATCCATTTCCCAATCATAAAATCAAGAATTGTAGTATTGCATTTATAAGTGGTGGCATAATTGGAGGTATTGGCCAAGGCTTTTTGTATTTGTATTTGGATATAATGAAAATGAATCTTGAAACGAGTCAAACGTTAATGATTATGACTATGATTGGATTGGCAGCATTGCTTACAGGTCTAGGAATATTTGATAAAATTGGACAAATCTGTGGAGCGGGTACTTTTATTCCAATTACTGGTTTTGCGAATGCAGTTGTTTCTAGTGCAATGGAAGGTAGAAGTGAAGGTCCAATCTTTGGTATTGGTTCGAATATGTTTAAACTTGCGGGTTCGGTTATTACTTATGGTGTTACCAGTGCCATTTTGGTTGCATTTATTAGGTTTTGGTTGTTTGTATGAATAAAATTATTTTCTATCATAATGTCTATATTGAACAATATAGTACAGTTGTGGGTCCTATAGAAGCTGAAGGTCCCTTAAAAGATGGTTTTGATCTATGCGTGTCTGATTTATATAATGGTTGTGATAATTATGAGCATGCGGAGATTTCGTTACTTGAAGATGCATATGATTGTTTATTGAGTAAAGTAAAAGATAAGCGATTTGATATATGTGTTGGTGGAGATTTGATGAATCAATTGGGAGTGTCTTCGTATTTTGTTCGTCAATTGCAAATACCTTTTATTGGTTGTTATGCGGCTTGTTCAAATAGTACCTTGGCTATAAATTTAGCAAGTCTGTATTTAAACAATCAAAACAATCAAAGGGCTTTGGTATTTACTTCTAGTCATTATGCGAATGCAGAAAAGCAATTTCGATTTCCCAATGAATATGGAATTCAAAAGAAAGATACAGTCACAAGTACGGTTACGGGTGCTGGATGTATTTCTTTATGTAATGATAAACAAACTATTCAAATCGTTTGTGGAATGTTTGGTGAGGTGTATGATGCCTTAGAAACAGATGCGAATGATATGGGTAGTGCAATGGTTATGTCTTGTTATCGTACGATTGTGCAATTTTTTGCGGATGGAGCTATTTCGTATCAGGATGTGGATCATATATTTACTGGAGATTTATCAAGTATTGGAAAATCATTATTAATTCAAATGCTAGAAGTGGATTATGAAGGTATTGCTAGTAAGTTGGATGATTGTGGAACGATCATTTATGATATTGATAATCAAAAGGTGTTTGCGGGTGGCAGTGGATGTGCTTGTAGTATGTGTACACTAAATGCGTATATTATGCCAAGTATGTTGGAAGGGAAATATCAAAGAGTGTTAGTTGTAGCAACTGGAGCATTATTAAATCCGATTATGATTCAACAAAAAGAAAGTATTCCATGTATTGCACATGCAATTCTTTTGGAGAAGTGTATATGACATTTCTATATGCATTTTTGTGTTGTGGAACGTTTTGTTTGATTGGTCAGATTATTTATGAATATACGAAATTAACACCTGGTCATATTACGAGTTTATTTGTTATATTAGGAGTATTTTTGGATTCGTTTCATTTTTATGATAAGTTAATTGCTTATGCGCAAGCAGGAGCGTTATTACCAATTACTAGTTTTGGACATTCTTTAGTGCATGCGAGTTTAATGAAGGCTAATGAAATTGGTGTATTGGGTATTTTTACTGGTATATTTGATCGTGTAGCTAGTGGATTAGCGCTTGCGATTGTATTGGGAACTATTTGTGCCTTTATCTTTAGACCAAAATCGTAAATCTTATCTTTCTAAATAAGATAATCTTTGTTATAATACATAGACGATTGAGGTGTTTTATGGAAAGTTTTACTGTTTCGATTCAACAATTTGAAGGACCATTGGATCTAATGCTTCACTTAATTAAGGAGAAGAAGTTAGATCTTTTTGACTTGAATTTGGATATTTTGGCGGATCAGTATATTTCATATATTAATTCTATGGAAAATATGCACTTGGAAATTGCGAGTGAATATTTGAGTGAATTTGCGTCTTTAATTGAGTATAAGAGTAAGAAATTATTACCAAGAGATACTTCTGAATTAGAGGATAATTATGAAGAAGATACAAAAGATCAATTGGTTAAACGTTTATTGGAATATCAACGTTATAAGGAAGTTAGTGAGCAATTTAATGTAATGGCAAATGAACGTTTATTGCATTATGATAAACCACAATCTGAGATTACGTATCAATGGATGAAGGAGTCTAAAGATTCTTTTGTGGATACACAAGGGAATCCTGTAGATTTGATTAAGGCGATGAATCATATTATTCGTCGTTATAAGATTATGCAACCATTGCAAATGAAGGTTGCTAGAAAAGAATTATCTGTGGAAGAACGTACGATTCAAATTAAAGCTAAAGTATTGGAATTACCTAGTGTATTTTCGATGTTTGAATTGTGTAAAGAAGAAGATTTACATGTTGTGATTGTTACGTTTTTGTCTGTATTGGATTTATTGCGTCAAGGCTTCTTTGATTGTGAAGTGGTTGATGATGAGATTTATTTGAAGCGAGGTGTACGCTATGGAAAGTAATTTACAAGCGATTTTAGAGGGCATTTTGTTTATTGTAGGAGATGAAGGTGTTCGTTTAGAACGTTTGGTAGAAACGTTAGAAATGGATGAGGAAGTGATTCAATCTACATTGGATGCTATGATATCTTCTTATGTACAAGATGATACACGTGGAGTTGAAATTGTATGTTATGGAGGATGTTATAAAATGGTATCTAAAGCGGATGTTCATGAATATGCGCAACGTTTATTTGAATCTACTTCTAATAAAGGTTTTTCTCCAGCTGCATTAGAAACATTAGCTATCATAGCTTATAAACAACCAATTACTCGTGCGGAAATTGAAGAAATTCGTGGAGTTGGTTGTGATATGATGATTCGTAAACTATTAGCTCGTAATTTAATTAAAGAAGTAGGTAGAACCGATGCGCCTGGTCGACCATTCTTATATGGAGTAACAGAAGCGTTTATGGATGCATTCCAATTACAAAGTTTAGAAGAATTACCAGAATTACCAGATTTCGCCAAAGAGGAAGAATCAGAGAATTTATTCGGATAGAGTATTGTACTCTATCTTTTCTTTTGTTCATATAGTAAACAAAGGAGGGTACTATATGAAACTATGGATGATTCTATGTTTCTTATTTTTATCAATAACCAATGTATATGCAGATAGTTATATCGTCATGGATGGGGAAGATTTAACGATTTATCGTTCTAGGAATCAAGAGTTTGTACAAAGTATCGCATCCGTTTCAAAAGTAATGACAGCGATTATAGCAATTGAAAAAGGAGAATTAGCAGATAGTTGGGTTGTGAAAGAGGAAATTCGTAATAGTTATGGCAGTATGATTTACTTACAACAAAATCAAGTAGTAAATTTGATTGATTTATTGTATGGATTGTTGTTGGAAAGTGGTAATGATGCTGCTGATGCGATTGCGTATCATGTAGGTGGTAATGATACCAATCAATTTATAATTTGGATGAATGAAAAAGCTAGTGAACTACAAATGAAGAATACAGTATATCGTAATCCTAGTGGATTAGATGATCAGGATGGCGGCAATCTTTCTACAGTATATGATCAAGCATTATTAATGAGATATTGTTTACAAAATGATATCTTTTTACAAATTACACAAACAAAGTATTTTACTAATCAATTGAACCAACAATATGTGAATCATAATAAATTATTATGGAATTTCCCGTATACGATTGCTGGGAAAACAGGATATACCTTATTAGCACAACATACTTTGGTATCTGCCGCAAGAAAAGATGATATTACCTGTATTGTTGTATCCTTTGAAATGGGAGAAGAAGCCTATTTTCATCAAAGGCAATATGTAGATTTTTATAATGATATTCAAGCATATACATTGATTCGAGAACAAATAAGTAAAATTGATGAGAAAATGGTAGTGATTGATAGACCATTTGTGATTCATGGCACAAAAGAAGAATTTCAAAATGGACATTTATCGCTGTTTATGGATGAAGATAATAAACAACTGGTTGTGAAATGGCAAAGTGATGTACGTACTAATTGTATGTATTATGATTATCTATGAATCGTTTGTGGCTAAATTTAATCATTATGAGTATTTTATATTCTATGTTTAATGGTACTTTAGTTTCTTTAAATGATGTATTACCATCTATAGGAAAATCTACATTCGATTATGTGATTCCTTTGGTTGCGAATCTAGCATTTTTTAGTGGTATCTTAGAAGTAGTAATGGATAATGGTTTGTTAGATAAATTGCAAAAGGTGATTGCGCCTATTATAAATCGTTTGTTTCCTGATTTGCATAATCAAAATCAAGCAAAAAGTTATATTGTTGCGAATGTATTAATGAATATGTTGGGATTAGGTTCTTGTGCAACGCCTAGTGGTTTATTGGCTATGAAAGAAATGCAAAAGACAAATAAACATCAGGATACAGCTACTCGTTCCATGGTTACTTTTTTGGTGTTGAATACTGCAGGCGTTACTTTGTTTAATACTACGATACTTAGTTTGCGTGCTCAATTTGCTTCTAAAGATATATCATCATTTATGCCATATGCCATTATAGTAACAATCATTACCTGTTGTATTGCATTAGTTATCGATCGGATTGTGAACTATGGATATCACAAATAAATTACTTATAGGCTTTGTATTTATTATCTTTTTGTATTCAAGTTATCATAAACAAGATGCTTATCAAAGTTTTCTTAGAGGAGTTAAAAAAGGATTAGTTGTATTCATGGAAGTATATCCAGTAATGGTGGCGATGTTATTTGCGGTAACACTATTAAAAGAAAGTTATTTATTAATGGATATAAGCAATATCGTTAAGCGATTTGTGCCCAGTGTCCCTAGTTCTATTTGGCCAATTGTTTTCTTTCGACCAATTTCTGGTTCTGCTAGTTTAACGCTGGTGATGGATATTTTTCATACGTTTGGTCCAGATTCGATAGAAGGGGTATTAGCTAGTGTGATTCAATCATCAACAGATACGACTTTATATGTTTTGACATTGTATTTTGGAAGTATTCAAGTTAAAAATATGAAAAATGCTTTATCTATAGGGCTTTTTGTTGATGTAATTGGGATGTGTCTTGCGATTTTGCTAGTGTTATTTTTCTATACATGTTAAAATAAATGAGATTGGAGAGTGAATATATGGAACGTTTACAAAAGGTCATTGCACAAGCGGGTATTGCTTCTAGAAGAAAAGCCGAAGAATTAATTGTGCAAGGAAAAGTAAAAGTTGATGGTGTAGTTATAACTGAATTAGGTTATAAAGTAACTAAACAACAATACATTGAAGTAGATGGCAAAGGTATTAAAAAAGAAGATAAGGTTTATTATGTAGTAAATAAACCTAAGAAATATATTTGTACAAATAGTGATGAGCATGATCGTGCAACGGTTGGTGAATTGATTGATTGTCCATATCGTATTTATCCAGTAGGGCGTTTAGATTATGAATCAAGTGGTGTTTTATTAATGACGAATGATGGTGATTTTACAAATATGATGATTCATCCTCGTTACCATATTAAGAAAACATATAATGTTATTATTAAAGGTATTTTAAAAATTGAAGAATTGAAACAATTGGAACAAGGTGTGGTATTAGATGATGGTGTTCAAACATTGCCTTGTAAAATTAAGATTACCAATAAAGATACAACTAAAGGACAAACTTTCTTTGAGATTACAATTCAAGAAGGTAGAAACCGTCAAATTCGTCGTATGATGGAAGTATTTGGTCATGAAGTGACATTATTACATCGTAAGAGTTTTGGATGTATTACAGATAAAGGCTTAAATATGGGTGAATATCGTCGTTTGAAACCTTTTGAAGTAAAACAATTGCGCTCTTTAGCGGAAAGTGGTAAATTAATTGTCGATTAACGTGTATGCTTATACACGTTTTCTATGTTAGAAAGTAGGTGGGTCTATGCAACAATATTTTGTTGAACAAAAGTGTAATTTGAATGAATTAGTAGCATTTACTAGTGAACAACAACATCATATTTCTCATGTATTACGTATGAAAGCGGATAGTGTGGTACGTATTGTTGATTGTGATGGTTGTGCGTATTTGGCGAAGATTCAATTTATTCAATCACAACCAGTGGCTTTAGTGTTTGAGAAAATTGAACATGGGATTCATCGTAATATTATCTTAGTTCCTGCATTAATTAAAAAAGATAAGTGGGAATATGTATTACAAAAAGCTGCTGAATTGGGTGCGACAAAGATTCTTCCTTTAGAAACAAGTCGTACAGTAGTAAAAAGTAATGATGAAAAAGTAGATAAAAAATTAGTTCGTTGGAATAAAATTGTGATGGAGGCTTGTGAACAATCACATCATACGGTATGTACAGAAGTATTGGCGCCAATTACAATTAAAGAATTGTCAAATTATCTTGTGGATGTGAATTTAGTAGCGTATGAGAAAGAAAATGTATCAAGACATATTAAGCATTATGTAAAAGGTTTATGTGATGTGATGGTTATTATTGGTCCTGAGGGTGGTTTTGATCCTAAGGAAATTGATTTGATGTTATCTTTGGGTATTCAACCATGTTCATTGGGTAAGAATATTTTACGTGCTGAAACTGCTGGATTGTATGCATTGAGTGTAATTGATGCTATGAGTGAGGAATAAATATGAGTACATTTGCGTTAGTTACATTAGGATGTAAGGTGAATTCGTATGAATCTCAATGGTATCGTGAACAATTGCTTCAAAAAGGACTTGAAGAAGTTTCTTATAAAGAAAAAGCGGATGTTTATATTATTAATACTTGTGCAGTAACCAATGTTGCCAGTGCGAAAAGTCGTCAAAAGATTCATGCATGTCGTAAATTGAATCCTGATGCGATTGTATGTGCTGTTGGCTGTTATGTACAAACTAGTCAAAATCAAGATGTATGGGATGATATTGACTTAGTGATTGCGACAAGTGGTAAAAAACAATTACCAGAATTAGTTTTAGATGCCTTAGCTACACGTATGCATAAAGTTGTGTATGAAGATACTCGTGAATATACAATGGATTCTATGCCATTAAAGAGCTATCAACAAACTCGTGCGTATTTAAAAATTCAAGATGGTTGTAACCAATTCTGTAGTTATTGCATTATTCCTTATGCTAGAGGAAAAGAACGTTGTTTACCAATTGATGAAGTCATTGAAAATGCGAAGTCACTTGTTCAAGATGGTCATAAAGAATTGGTGTTAACAGGTATTCATACAGGACGTTATCAAGATCAAGGTTATAATTTAACCGATTTGATGAAGCGTCTTATGAAAGAAGTAGAAGGTTTACAAAGATTACGTATTTCATCGATTGAAATTACGGAAATTACGGATGAAATGATTGCATTTATGCATGAAGAGCCACGTATTGCAAGACATTTCCATATTCCAGTACAAGCTTCTACTAATGAAATTTTAGAAAAAATGAATCGTCCTTATACAGTTGAAGAATTTATCTCTAGATTGCAATATATTCGTGAACAATTACCAAATATTTCAATTAGTACGGATATTATTGTGGGATTCCCATATGAAAGTGATGAATTATTCGAACAAGGATTAGTAAATTTAGAAAAGATGGAGTTCTCTTTTTTACATGTATTCCCATTTTCAAGTAAAGAAGGAACAGTTGCACATACAATGAAAGAGAAAGTAAATGGTCAAATTCAGAAGAATCGCGTGAAATATTTGACCAAACGCTCTGTTCAATTGTACAATACATATAAGCAAAGACTAGTAGGTACTGTTAAAGAAGTATATTTTGAGACGTATCAAGATGGCGTTCTAATGGGGCACACTAGTGAATATGTCAGTGTAAAAGTAAAAAGTGAAATTGATAGAAGAAATGAAATTGTTTCCGTTATGTGTACACATCTATTAGATGGTGAAGTATGGGGAAATGTAATAGAAGGGTGATTGAGAATGTTATTATCACGATTATTTGAGGGTGCTCCTGAAATTGAAATTGAAAGTTTGATGGCAGATTCTCGTGTAAAAAGTAAAAATTCAATATTCTTTTGTGTAAAAGGAATGGTTAATGATGGCCATAAGTTCATTCAACAAGCAAAGGACAATGGGGCGATTGTTATTGTACATTCTGATGATATTAAAGATTATGATGCAGATTTAATTTACATACGAGTAGTAAATGTATTAGATACATTAAATGTTGTTGCGTCTCGTTTTTATGGCGATTGTACACATAAAATGACAATGTTTGGTGTTACTGGTACCAATGGTAAAAGTACGATTACTACAGTCATTCGTAATTTGTTAAATCATTTTGAACCATGTGGTTATATTGGTACCATTGGTATTTTCTATGGTGATGTAGAAAAAGATGCAATGTTAACAACTCCAGATATTGTTCCTTTACATCGTACATTGGATGAAATGTATCAAGCAGGTATGAAAAGTGTATCAATGGAAGTAAGTAGTGCTGGATTGGATATGCATCGTTGTGATTCTATTGATTTTGATTATGCGATTTATACAAATTTAACGCATGATCATTTAGATTTACATGGCACAATGGAAAATTATTATGAAGCGAAAGAAAAATTATTTACTTTATTAAAGCCAAATAAAACTGCAATTATCAATATTGATGATGAATATAGTGATCGTTTCATTCAAGCTACTAAAGCAAATGTTGTTACATATGGTGTAGAAAAAGAATGTACATATCGTGCAGTAGATATTCAATTAATGGTTAATTGTACGAAGTTTACATTGTTATATGACAATGTAGAATATCCAGTGGAAACAAACTTAGTTGCGAAGTTTAATGTGTATAATTTGCTTGCGGCTATTGCTGCATTGCATGAATATGGTGTTTCTATTGAAGATATTTTAGCTCATGTAAATAACTTGCCTCAAGTGTTAGGGCGTATGGAACGTATTGTAGAAGGACAACCATTTACAGTAATTGTCGATTATGCACATACTCCTGATGGCTTTATTAAGATTTATGAGTATGCTAAATCTATTACTGCACCAGATAAACGTATCATTACGGTATTTGGTTCTGCTGGAAATCGTGATGCGAAAAAACGTATTGATTTTGGTAGATTATCGGATCAGTATTGTGATTTAATTATTTTAACTGAGGAAGATCCTCGTAATGAAAGCGCAGAAGATATTGCGAATGAAATTCGTAAGGGTATTACAAATACAGCTTGTATCTTCATTGAAAGTCGTTATGATGCGATTCGTCAAGCAATTGAAGTCGCTAATGTTAATGATACAATTCTAATCCTTGGTAAAGGGGATGAAAATTATTTATCCTATGAGTTTGGTAAAACTGAATGGATGGGGGATCATATTGCAGCGAAAGATGCAATTCATAAATATTATTTTGGAGAAAGTGAGGAGAATGTTTATGAAAATGAGTAAGTATATTGATCATACACTTTTGAAAGCAAATGCTACAAAGGAACAAATCTTAAAATTATGCGAAGAAGCTAAAGAATTTGATTTTGCCTCTGTATGTGTAAATGCTGGATGGGTAAAAACATGTAAGGAAGCTTTAGAAGGTACAGATGTTAAAGTTTGTACAGTAGTAGGTTTCCCATTGGGTGCTACAACAAGTGGTACTAAAGCATTTGAAACAAAAGAAGCTATCGAAAATGGTGCTGATGAAATCGATATGGTAATGAATATTGGGGCTATGAAATCTCAAAATTACCAATTAGTTGAAGATGATATTCGTGCTGTAGTTGAGGCTGCTGGTGGTAAATGTGTAAAAGTTATCATTGAAACATGTTTATTAACAGATGAAGAAAAAGTAAAAGCTTGTGAATTAAGTATGAATGCAAAAGCAGCATTTGTTAAAACATCTACAGGTTTCTCTACAAATGGAGCAACAGTTGAAGATGTTAAATTAATGAAAGACACTGTTAAAGATGTATGTGAAGTTAAGGCTGCAGGTGGAGTTCGTACTGCTGAAGACTTCGAAAATATGTTAAATGCGGGTGCTACTCGTATTGGTACAAGTGGTGGATGTCAATTAGTTGCTGGTAAAACAGTAAAAACTAGTTATTAATAATAAATAGTATTGATTTTTTATAAATATTTGCTATAATGTTAATGCTTGTTTCAGAAGGGAGGTTTTGGAATGCCAAGAGTTGTAGTAAAAGAAAATGAAGCACTTGATGATGCTTTACGTAGATTTAAGCGCCAAGTTTCTCGCAACGGAACCCTTGCTGAGGCTCGCAAAAGAGAGTTTT
>JAFZDT010000176.1 GCA_017561055.1 Erysipelotrichaceae bacterium | reverse complement strand
TGTTTTACAAACAATAAAAATCTTTTGTGATGGACTCGCTTTATGAATGACGTCAATTGTCTTTTGTAATGTGAAGAAGCGAATTCCAACAGTACCAGCTGTCATTTTCATTAATGATTGTTGAATAGAATCATTAGCAGCTTCATCATCTGCAACAACAATTAAGTTACAACCTACTTTTCCAACCCAAGAGTTTCC
This sequence comes from Erysipelotrichaceae bacterium, assembly GCA_017561055.1. Classification (GTDB taxonomy): domain Bacteria; phylum Bacillota_I; class Bacilli_A; order Erysipelotrichales; family Erysipelotrichaceae; genus RGIG4607. The sequence continues at coordinate 13,211 of JAFZDT010000176.1, read as the reverse complement.
TACTTGTCCATGTACTAAGCGGTTGTCAATACGAGTTAATAAAATATTTGGCATAACTTTCTCCCCAGCGTTTTGTAAACGCTTACATCTGATAATTAGATTTTAGCACCAATATTTGTTTATTTCAATATAATGTTATGACAAATATTTAATTGTAATTACTATAAAATATTTCTACATCCATTGTTATTACTAATAACTAAACACAAAACTACATAGAATATATGAAACAAGTAATCTTACAATTGTATTATAACAGAAATGTGCTATAATTTGTAATAACAATATAACTAATTTTAGAAAGGAAATCAATATGTCTCAACCAACAAAAGAAACAATGCTTACTTACATCGAAGAATCTCCATCTGTGATTCGTAAGAATGTAAAACGCTCAAAAGAATTAACTGCAACATTAGTGAATGAATATTTAGAAAAGAACTATAGAAACATTTGGATTGTTGCTAGTGGATCTTCATTCAATGGTTCTCATTGTGCAAGATACTTTGTCAGAAAACATTTAAAAACAGAAGTAAAAGTAGTTACTCCATTTACATTCATTCATCAAGAAAATGATTTTACTGAAGATGACTTTGTATTTGTAGTATCTCAAAGTGGATACAGTACAAATGCTATTGAAGCATTAGATGTTATTAAATCTAAAGGCAGAAAAGCTATTGGTGTAACAATGGACTTAACAAGCGATTTCAAAGACTACGCTGATTTAATGGTAGACTATGGTATCGGATATGAATCTGTAGGATATGTTACTAAAGGTGTTACAGGATTCGCATTATACTTAATGTTATTTGCTATTGAAGCTGCATTAGTTAAAGGCATTATGACAACTGAAGAAGCTGAAAGCTTAAAAGCAGTAATCGAAAGAACAGCTGACGTTCATGAAAAAGTACAAGAACAAACTAAAAAATTCTATCAAGATAATTTCTTATTATTAACATCAATGGATAAAGTATATACATGCGGTTTAGGTGCTGGATATGGTGTTGCTTTAGAAGGCGCATTAAAAATTGGTGAAACCGTACAAATTCCTTCTCAACCATTAGAATCAGAAGAATACTTACATGGACCATCATTACAAATCGATCCACGCTTAACAGTATTCATGATTGATACAGGTTTAGCTAGAAAACGTATTAATGATATCTATAATGCTAATAAGATTGGTACATTCCATAACTTCTTAATTACTACAAATAAAGAATATGAAAACGATCCACAAGCATTAGTTGTAGATACAGACATTCAATCAGATTTATTACCATTATGTTACTTACCATTCTTCCAATACATTGCTCATCAAGTAACAGAAGATACACATCGTTGGCCAAAACATCCAGCGTATGATAAACACGATAAATTAGTAGCATCTAAAACTGCTAACTATGAATCACGTGTAGAACATTAATTTTAAAATAATTAGCGCAAAACAGCGTCTCTTTTTCCCCATAAAAATAACTCGTCCAAATTAGGACGAGTTATTTTTTACTTAATATTCTTTGCAACAAAGCTTTCGTAACTAGCCATATTCTTCGTATGTTTACGAATATCTTCTAATACTTCATTCGCTTTATCTTTCTTATTTAAATTCAAATACAAAGTCGCAAGACGATATTGCCAAACTTCCTTATCATCATCATTAGACTTAGAAATATATTGCTCTAAATCTTTAATTCTCTTTTCTTTAGGATTTACATATACATCCATTAATACTTCTAATTCTTCAATTAAAAGACGTCCATTTTCTTGTTCAATAAAACAATCTCTTAAACAATCAAAAATTTTCTTTGCATATGTTGCATCTTTATTCTCCAAGAAATAAGAAAACATTGGATTCAATAACCCCACCTTTTCACGACCACGAATCTTAGAATTCAACACAAAATCCGTTAATTCCTGAAGCTTTTTCGTATTACGATTTACTGTATAAAAACGAATTTTAGACATTTGAACATAATATGGACGCACCAACCATTTTGTCCATCTATCATTAAGAATTGCCAAAAACATTTGCTCATCATTTTTAGCAGTAGCTTCCATCATATTTTTAGAAATCTCATTTACCTTAAATTTTGTAAACATTTTATAAACCACAAAAACCGCAAACGTAATAACTAACAAAATAACAACTTCCATATAAACCCCAATCTAAAATCTTCATATACGATTTACTTAATGATAGTTATATTATATCACTTTTTAGGTATATTTCTATGATTCAGTATTTAAAAAGAAGCCTTTATCATAACGATAAAAGCTTCAATTCCTTAATTAATCAATTGCATGACTAATAGCTTGTTCAGTTTCTGCATCAAATACATGTAACTTATTACTATCTAAATATAAAGTTACAATATCACCCACACTAACAGGTTCCATTGCAGAAATAGATGCTGTCATATCCACACCATTTGATGTGAAATGAATACTCGCTTCATGACCTAATAATTCCTTAATTTGAACTTGGCCAACAATAGCATTTTCACTAACTTTTTCAACTTTTAAATCTTCTGGACGAATACCTAAGATAACTTTCTTACCATCATAATTTCCTTCGATTACATCTTTTGCCATTTTTTCAGGTAAATGTAAAATTGTACCATCAAAATCTAAAGTCACTTCTTTACCATCCACTTTAACAACAGCTGGAATAAAGTTCATTTGAGGTGAACCAATGAAACTTGCTACAAATAGATTATCTGGTTTGTTATATAAGTTCATTGGTGAATCACATTGCATGATATCCCCTTTATTCATTACAACAATACGTGTACCCAATGTCATAGCTTCTACTTGGTCATGAGTTACATAAATCATTGTTGTACCTAAACGTTGATGTAATTTAGAAATCTCAGAACGCATTTGTACACGTAATTTCGCATCCAAGTTACTCAATGGTTCATCCATCAAGAAAACTTTAGGATTACGAACAATCGCACGTCCCATTGCTACACGTTGTCTTTGACCACCAGACATTTGTGCTGGTTTACGATCTAAAACATCTTCTAAGTGTAAGATAGCTGCTGCTTCTTTTACTTTTTGATCAATTTCTTCTTTTGAGAATTTGCGAATCTTTAAACCAAAAGCCATATTTTCATATACAGTCATATGAGGATATAATGCATAGTTTTGGAAAACCATCGCAATATCACGATCCTTTGGTTCAACATCATTCACTAATTTATCATCAATATACAATTCACCAGCTGTAATATCTTCTAACCCTGCAATCATACGCAAAGTAGTACTCTTACCACAGCCACTTGGACCAACAAAGATAATAAACTCTTTGTCAGCAATCTCTAAATTAAAGTCCTTAACAGCCTCAAAGCCATTTGGATAGACTTTACGAACATTTCTTAATACTAAGCCTGCCATTTTATCTCCTAACTAATTATATCTCTATAATCAATATTACCGATATAATACGGTACTATAACTTCTCTACCTTTTTCATCTTGCAACAAACGATTTGCCTCAGCCACTGCATGTTTACCCAACAAAGTAAAATCCTGTTTACAAGTCACAACATTTTGAGCCGCATAAGCCATCAATGTAATACCATCAAATCCAACCAGTTTACGATAAACCCCTTTACGTTTTAACGCCTTCAAACAACCAATCGCCATCAAATCCGATGCACATACAATCGCATCATACAATTCACCACGATCCATCACTACATCAAAAGCAAACTTCTCAGAGAACTCCGCAAACACAACATCCATCTCAAATCCAACATCCTTTTGTAAACGTTGCATTCCCAATAAACGTTGGTCAGTAACATACCCATTCTTCTTACCTGCAAGATACAATACATGATCTTGTGGAACAACAATTGTTTTCGCAACATCATATTGACCCTTTTCATGATCAATATAGACACAACTCTTTTTATCATCATAAATTGGAGCATCAATCAAAACAAATTTGAAATCAGAATGATTCAATAAATAATGCATCTTTTCATCATCTTTATTTAACCCAAATACAATAATGATTTCTGTACCAATTGAACGAAAATATGCATGAAACTCTTCATTTGATAAATGATTAATCGAATCATTGAAGCAAGTTACCAACTCCAACGACAATTCCTTCGCCATTTGAAAAGCCCCAAACAAATAACGCATATTAATCTCATCAATCGCTTGTAAAGCATCATTAATATATACATACAAAGCTACTCGACGACTACTTTTACTACTCAAATGTGAAGCCATAACATTTGGCATATATCCTAATTCCTTTACAACACGCATTACATTATCACGCGTCGCTTCAGAAATATTTGGATAATTCTTTAAAACTTTAGAAACAGTACCCTTCGATACCCCTGCAACACGTGCAACATCATCAATCGTAGGCATACATTATTCCTTTTCTAAGATGATAGTAGAATAAGGTTGAATGCTTCCACTACCCTTCTTTACTTTATTTTTAGAATTCAATGAAGACTGTAATACATAGGCTTCATCAACATCAAACTCTACAACTTCACTTGAGAAATTATGAATCACAACAATTTCATGTTCATCATCATAAGCAACCATCCCAAACAAACTCGCATTGCCAAAATCATATACTTTCGCTTTTGCATTCGTTAAAAATGCATTACGATTACGAATATTTAGAACTTCATGATAATGACTCCACAAAGACTCTTTATCACCCATTTGCTCTTTTACAGATGTCTCAATTTGAGAAGCATAATTATTTCCAATAGGGCTTCGACAATCATTATCTTCGCCCCACAACATCGCAAGACGCTTATTCTCATCAATACCACTACCACGCATACCAATTTCTTCACCATAGTAAATAAATGGTTTACCTGGACTCAACAAGTATACACTCGCAGCCAATTTACGCCATGCATCTTCCGTAAAATAACTAGCACTACGACCTTGGTCATGATTGGATAAGAATACTGCATTTACACCATTTGGATTCATTTGATGAATATCCTCAATATGAGAAACTATAATGCTTGCTAAATCAAAACCATTTTGATTACGAATACTTTTAACAATCGTACCACTGGTATCCGATAAAGAAAAATCAAATAATGAATCCATACCACTTGCATAATACTCTTTAACCGCATTATGTGCCGTCCACGCTTCTCCAACCAAATACGCATCCGGATTTATACTCTTAACCGTTTGATTCAACCAAGAAAGAAACTCAACATTCTTGCCAATATTTCCTTCATAATAATGCATCACTGCATCCAAACGGAAACCCTTAACACCCTTATCAAGATAGAACTTAACAATCTTAGCAATTTCATCACGAACTTCTTGATTATCTAAATTTAAATCTGGCATATTACTAGAAAATACCGATTCATAATATAAATTACTATTGATACGTGTATAACCAGGTTTAGTCGTATCTGTAAAACGATACCAATCACACTTTGCATTTTCCAATGCACACTTACCAAGTTGTGCATCTGCACTAGCATGAATAAACCAATTATTACGATTCGAACTATGATTTAATACTAAATCCATAATAATCGAAATATCATGTTTTTCAGCTTCCACAATTAGATTCTCAAAATCCTCCATCGTTCCATACGCTTTATCAATCGCATAATAATCTTCAACATCATACTTATGATAAGAACTAGAAGGATGAATCGGCATCAACCACAATTGCTCAACACCTAAATCTTCTAAATACTCTAATTTTTGAACAATACCATTCAAATCTCCAACTTTATCACCATTACTATCATTAAAGGAAGCCACAAAGATTTCATAAACTACTCCACCTGTATTGTCATATACTTGTTGATCATTTTCACAACCACAAAGTACTAAACACAAGCAAAGCGCTAAGAATATCTTTTTCATTATCCCTTAGCTCCTCCGGCAGTCACACCACCAACATAGTATTTCTGCATCTTAATGAACAATAAGGTAATAGGAATTGCAATAAGTACAGCACCCGCACAGAATTCTGTAAAATATTGCTGAATATTTTCACGCGTTAACATTTGATATAAACCTAACGCCACAGTATACATATTATAATTATCTTTCATAATAACTGACACAAAGATGAAATCCACCCATGGAGCAATAAAAGATGTCAAAATTGTATACACAACAATTGGTTTACTCATCGGCATAATGATATGCCAGAACACTTGATTCTTCGTAGCACCATCAATTAAAGCCGCTTCATCAATACTCTTTGGAATCGTATCGAAGAAACCTTTAGCGATATAATAACCCATCATCGCACCACTTGAATAAACAAGCACTAAAGCAACCAAACTTTGATCCAAACCAACAGACTTTAAGATATGATAAATCGCAATCATAGACATAAAGCCAGGGAATAAACCTAAAATCAAAATCACATTCATCATTGGTTTACGAGCTTTAAAACGCAAACGAGAGAACGCATAAGACGTCAATAACGTTAAGATAGTTGTAATCAAACAACTAAAAATCGCAACCACTAACGTATTCAAAAACCACCTAGGGAAATTGAACAAATGTGTCTCTGTAAATAAACGAATATAATTGTCCAATGTCCATGTCTTTGGAATAAAATACTTCGTAAAAGCACCAGGTTCTCCTCTAAATGATTGCATAATTAACCATGCAATTGGGAATAACCAAACAATACTTAATACTGTTAAAAAACCATGTCCTAAAATACTGGACGCCAATCTTCTTGCTCTTCTAGGAGTCCATTTCTTCTTTTCATTAACCTGTTTCATTATTGGAAGTCACTTTCTCCTTTCACAGCATTGGAATTATTATATGTTACTAACGAAATAAATGATAATAACAAGAAGATAATAATACCAATAGTAGCAGCTAACGCATAGTTTTGTTCATTTACAGTTAATTTATATAACCATGTAACCAACAAATCCGTTTCCCCTGCTTGATATAAATTCAACGACTTCGGATCACCAGCAGTCAATAAGTAAATAACGTTAAAGTTATTAATATTACCCATAAACTGCGTAATCAAATAAGGCGTTGTTACATGCAACATATAAGGTAAGGTAATAGAGAAGAACTGACGAATAGGTCCTGCTCCATCAATCTTACTAGCTTCATATAAATCTTGTGGAATATTCATTAAGATACCACTTGTAATTAACATAGAATAAGGAATACCTACCCAACAGTTAATAACAATAACCGTAATCTTCGCAATATTTCCCTTCGTCAAGAATGGAATAAAATCTTCAATCCATCCTAACGATATTAATAAATTATTCAATGAACCTTGGTCATTTAATAATTTAGACATCAATAATAAACTTACAAACTGTGGAACCGCAATCGTAATAACAAAAATTGTTCTCCACATCTTCTTCAAATAAATACCTTTTTTATTGATAAGCATCGCCAACAACATACCAAAGATATAGTTCAAGAATGTCGCAAAGAACGCCCAAATCAAAGTCCAAGTCAATAAACGCATAAACGTTGTTGCCCAAAGTGGATTTTGATACAACACTTGCGTAAAATTCTCAAAACCAACCCAAGTAAACAAGTTTCCTGGAGGTTGATGCATCTTATCATAATTTGTAAACGCAATACAAATTGTAAAAATCAATGGTAAAACATTAAATAAGAAAGTCAATATAACAGGAAGAGCCAGTACGGTAATATGATATCTTTCATTAAATAACATATTCCACTCTTCTTTGAAACTTAATAATTTTTCCCCATCCTTAACAGCCACTTCATTTTTATAAGCTGTATTTACACTTATTAAATAAAGAATGAAAATTCCAAAAGTAACTAATACAACACTTACCCCAAATAACAATAACAACATAGAGTTGTCACCCTTAATAACTTGGTAAATTTGTAACTCTTCATTCCAAACTTCACCTTGTTGATTGGTACCTAAAGTAGGTAACATTGATAAATAATACCCACCAGATAAAATCATAAATAGAATATAACAAACTTGAATTCCTAAATAGATAAACCCCTTTGCTTTTTGTCCACGAAGGAAACAACCGGCACCCATAACAACATATGAAAGTTTTGTAATCTTATCTCCCTGTGCAAAATGTCTAAAGAAATTAACAAAAGCTCTACCCATTTTACCAACGATAGAACCTATAGTTTCGATAATCACTGCACATACTTCTTTTATTTTATTCATATGTGTTTCTCCTCTTTAAAGAAAAAGGGCAAAGTTCACAATACTTTGCCCCTAAGATCAACGATTTAATTATTATTGTTGAATTTGAGCTACCATATCGTTCAATTGTTCTTGAACTGATTTAGAGTAGTCTTTACCTTCCATAGCTACACCAAATGCTTCAGCTGGTCCCCAATAAGAACCTAATACATCTTTTTGAGATACAGCATAAGCAGATTGTTGAGCTAAAGCAGCTAATGCAACGTTAGCTTTAACAGCATCAGAGTTAGCAGCATTTACGTTAGCAGGCCCTAAAGCACGTGTTTCGAAACGTTTAACTTGGTTTGCTTCATTTGTTAACCAAGCAGCTAAGTCCATAGCTTCAACTGGAGCTTTAGTTTGAGAGTTAACACCAACTAATTTATAACCAGCGAAAGAACCCATTTGAACTTTACCAGAAGCTGTTGTATATTCAGGAAGTTTAGTAGCAGCATAAGCAGCACCCCAAGCATTAGAAATAGATTCAGCATTCCATGTACCAGAAACACCAGCAACGATTGATCCATCTTGGATACCAGCGATTAAGATAGAGTCATCACCAGTAACGAAACCAGCATGAGCAGTGATTGCTTTAATAGCTTCACCAGCTTCAACACCTTTATCATTGTTGAAATCACAAACTTGTTTTCCATCAGCACCGATAGATAATGTTCCACCGTTACCTAAGAAGAAAGAAGCGATATACCAACCATTTGAAACGTCCATGAATACTTTTTTACCAGCAGCAGCAGCTTTAGCTAACATTGTATCGAAATCTTTAACTTCATCAGCTGTGAAGAAATCAGAATTGTAATACATGAAATATCCATTGTCAGCTGTCATTGGATAAGCATATAAAGTACCATCGATACTAGCAGCATCAATTGTACCAGGAGCATAAATGTCAGAGAAGTTATCTGTGTTACGAGTAACTTTGTATAAACCACCAGCATTTACTAAATCTCTTAATTGGTCATTTGCGAATGCGAATACATCAGCAGCAGCTTCAGGATCTTCTAAATACTTTTTAGCAGCATCAGGTTCACCAACTACACCTAATTCAATATTCCATTCTTTGTCAGCATTAGCAGCTTTGAAATCATCGATCATACCTGCTAACATTTCTTGGTCTTCTTGAGCACCCCATACTTTTAAGTTTACTACTGTAGGTTCTTTAGAACATCCAACCATCATTGAGCAAGCCATTAAAAGTACTAATAAAATAGAAAGTAACTTTTTCATTTTTCCCTCCGTGTTTTCATTACGAAAACGTTTTCCTTCCTTGTATTATCAATTGTAAGCGTTTACTTCGATACTGTCAAGGCTAGTACTCCAAATTTTTGTTTATTTTTTTGTTTACAAGATATGCTATAATAAAACAAAAAGGAGAAACTAAACATGTGTATATTTTGTATGATCGCTAATGGAGAAATTCCAAGTAAAAAACTATATGAAGACGATAAAGTCCTAGCCTTTTTAGACCTATCACAAACAACAAACGGTCACACTCTAGTAGTACCAAAACAACACTTTGAAACATTAGTAGATGTTGATCCCGAAACTTTAGCACATATGATTAAAGTTACTCAACAACTAACAAAAGACATCATGAAAAAAACAGGAGCTACAGGATTTAATCTATTGAATAATGGATATGAAGTAGCAGGACAAACAGTAATGCATGCCCATATTCATATTATTCCAAGATACTCTAAAGAAGACGCAATTGTTATCGATTTCAAAGAAAATCCAAACAAAGACATCGACAAAACCTATGAATTATTAAAATAAGGCCACACGTCCTTTTTCTTTACAAAAATTTAGTTTTTAGTCATCTCCACAGTCTTGATGATTGAATTCTTAAAACATAAAATCAAACATCTAAAAACAATAAAAAAATTATTTATGTTCTACATTTTCAACAGAAAAAGCAATATAGTTTTGTAGTTATCATCTGATTAGCTTGCTATTTATATATTTTGAATTATTATTGGCACATTCTATTTGAACTTCTTATTCTAGTAATATAAATAATGCTGTGGTGTGGTCACCCCTTTAAACGAAATTGTGGTCAATCTTATCCTTTAAACTTTATGTGGTCAACCTTTAAATTCTTTGTGGTTATCCTTTAAACACATTGTGGTTTTGATTCAATCAGTTTCGTATATCGCCAAGTACATTAAAAACATAAAAAATGAGGAAATTGTCAAGAATACGAAGTACGTAGCTTGTTCTTGATAGTTTCCTCTTTTTATGTTACCCACTAAATGCGATATACGAAATTGAATCATTTGTTTCGGTTGAGCCAACTAAAAAAGCCTCCTTGTTTTATAATAAGTTCGACCAAAAACCATTAAAGAAAGGAGGCAAGACTTATGTCTTTAGAAAATTTTATCACAGATATGCTTAATATTAAATCAGAGAATATTGAGAAACTTACATCAATCAATCAGTCTAATGATTCTATTATTATCAAAATCACTATGAAGAAGGATCCAAACTGTAATTGTCCTATTTGTCATGGTAAGATTAAAATCCTAGGATATTATCCTAGAAAACTTACTCATTCTACTTTAGTGAATCGCAAATGTACAATTATTTATAATCAACGTAGATATTATTGTCCTACATGCGAATTCTCATTTCATGAAGACAATCCTTTTATTCATACGAAAGAAAATCTTACAATTGAAACGATAGTTAATGTATTAACCGATCTTAAAGATGGTGGCGTTACTTATACTCTTATTGCGAAAAGATACAATCTTTCAGTTACTAAAGTTCAAAACATCTTTGATAAACATGTAGATATCCCAAGAAAAACACTACCTCGTGTTTTATCTATAGATGAACATTACTTCCCTTCATCTTCCTACGATTCTTTATATTGTTGTATTCTTATGGATTTTGAAACTGGTATTGTTATGGATATTCTTCCAGATAGAAAGAAAGCTTATTTATCTAGTTACTTCAATAATATTAAAAACGCTACACTTGATGATAAAACAAAGATTAGCGAACTAGACAACGTAAAATTTGTCTCAATTGATTTATATGATAATTATAGAGATATTGCACATAAATATTTTCCTACTGCTCTTGTTTGTGCAGATAGTTTTCATGTTATTAAACATTTAACTGATGCATTTAAAGATGTTCGACTAAGATGTAGAAGAAGTACAGAAGACAAGGATTTACAATATCTTTTGACTAGATTCAAATATATATTCCATCATGAAACAAATATAGATAACAAGCCAAAGTATAATAAACGTTTTAAAAGAAAAATGAATTATCGAGACATGATGACTATTCTTTTTGATAGATTCCCTGATTTAAAAGTAGCTTATGAATTAAAAGAAAAATACATTTTATTTAATGAAACTACTACTAGAGAAATCGTAGAAGAAAGGTTCCCTTCAATACTAATGGATTTCGCTAATTGTAATATTCTTGAATATGAAGAGTTTTATAATCTTCTACGTAATTGGTACAATGAGATTATTAATTCTTTCAATATCGCAAACAACAAACGTATTAATAACAGTTATATTGAATCAAGAAATAAACAAATTGAACGCTTATTATTTAACGCCAATGGTTACACAAATTTTAAACGTGCTAGAAATAGGATGATGTATTGTTTAAATAAAGACGATACTTATAAAATCTAAATTACAAAAAAGTGGTTTACGGTCAGATTAGGGTGGATATTCCATCCTTTTCTTTTCCATAAACCACAATATTTTTATAGCACGACCACAACTAATTTAAAGGTCAACCTCAACATTCGTTATAGGTATAACCACAATAAATTTAAAGCCTATACCACAGGATTATTTATAATCCCTTTAAATATCTACTACTAGATTAATTCAATGATAGCCATTGGAGCTCCGTCACCACGGCGTACTGTTGTTTTAGTAACACGAGTATATCCACCGTTACGACCTGCATATTTTGGCCCAATTTCATCAAATAGAACTTGAACAGCAGTCTTACCTTCTTTGTTTGTAACGTTACGAACATAAGAAGCAGCTTGACGACGAGCGTGTAAATCACCACGTTTTGCTAATGTAACTAATTCATCAACAACTGTGCGTAATTCTTTAGCTTTCATTTCTGTTGTTTCAATTTTACCGTTCAAAATCACTGAAGTAGCCATATTACGTAATAAAGCTTTTCTGTGATCAGCTTTGCGTCCTAATTTACGATTCCACATAGTTTGTTTCCTCCTCTATACCTATTCGAATGACTTGAAGCCAAGCCCCAATTCAATCAATTTATCTTTAACTTCTTTTAATGATTTTTTACCTAAATTTCTAACTCTCATCATTTCATCTTCTGTTTTTTGTACTAATTCTTCAACAGTTTGAATACCAGCACGTTTTAAACAGTTATATGAACGAACAGATAAATCTAAGTCTTCAATCATCATAACTAAACCTTTACTGCTTGATTCAACAGCAGCATCTTTAATCCAACTATCACCATCATTTACAGCATCGTGTACAGTTGTTAGGATTTCTAAATGATCAATTAAAATCTTTGAACCTAAAGCAAGAGATTCTTGAGGTGTAATCGAACCATCTGTCCATACTTCGAACACTAAACGATCACACTTTTTATTTTGCCCCATATATAAAGGTTCTACATCATAAGAGATTTTTCTGCAAGGTGTATAAATAGCATCTGTATAAATAGTGCCAATTCCTTGAGAAGAACCTTGATATAAAATCTTATTAGTATCAGCATTTACATAACCTCTACCATTTTGAGCTTTTAATTCCATTTCTAGTACGCCACCTTCAGCTAAAGTAGCAATTACTAAATCTTTATTTAAGATTTCAACACCTGTTGGACACATAATATCACCACCAGTAACGGCTCCAGGTCCCTTAGCAGCAATTCTTAATGTATATGTGTCATCAGTATCAATCTTGATAATTAAGTTCTTGATATTCAAGATAATCGCTGTAACATCTTCTACAACGCCTGGAATAGCTGTGAATTCATGGAAC
>JAFZDT010000175.1 GCA_017561055.1 Erysipelotrichaceae bacterium | reverse complement strand
AGTATCGGTAGTTACTGTAAGGCCAGCTACCTCAATAGGATAGAAAGTACCATTTACATAAGTAACTATCTTACCATCTGCGCAGCAACGTCTCTCTGCCTCAAGAGCAATACCTGCATTAGCAGCAGCGGCTACACCCTGAATTTGCATATCAAGAACTTTAGCTCTCCATGGGTCTACAGCCTCATTAACAGCCTGCTTAGTCTCAAGGTCACTAATTCTTTTAGCAAGAACATCATAACCATCACGCTGATTCTTATATAAAGCAAAAGCGTCAGCAGTCTGCTTAGCACTCAAAGCATCAAAACCATCTCTAGTAGACTTATACAAACCAAAGTCTGCATCAGTCTGATTCTTATAAAGGCCAAATAACTCAGCATTTAAAGTAGAACGATCTGCAAATCTCTGATTCTGTTGAAGTAAAGCAAGGTCATAGATACTCTTCTGAATAGCAATCATATCCTCACACTCTTTCTCCCAAACCTGGAAAGTAGAAGGAGCAGTACTAGCACTATTTACCTCATTAATATTAACATTTTGAGGAGCACCAGTAGCAGGAGCACCAACACCAAAAAGACCACCATTCTGACGAAGCCATGAAGCACCGCCAAGTACTAAACCGCCAATTCCTACAATATATTCACATAGGTTCGTTATTCCTATGCAGTTCTCTTATGAACTTCTATATGTCACCATATAGTTTAGACTATATCTTCAGTTGTAATCAAATTACAACGTCCCCCGTTTCCACTCACTTGAGTGTATGCCTCTTTTATGAGGGCTTACTAGTCGTTGAACCTTCTTTAAATTTCCATTTATAACCTCCCGCTTTAAGAGCTCGAGAACCGTCAGAATTGTAACCTTTGCACACATTAGAAATGCCATAATATAATTTAGGGTTTCCAACTATTCTAGCTGCTTCTCTAGCGGAAGGATATTCAGCTATAACTTCATTAGTCATTGGATCTATTTGTAATACAGCTTTACTTGATTTCTCTATCAAATATTCCTTTAAAGTCAGATTATTTTTATCACCATATTTCTGTGAGGTGTCTGCCAATCTTTGTTTCATTAGTTCTCCTTGGGCCTGTTTGAATTTATCAGAGTGAGTCTTTCCAAAAAACGGGTTTTTATCTCCTACCCTTTGAGAGGCCAAGGTACTAAGTCGTTGTTTAGCACTTTCTGTATGACGTCTTCCTTTAAAAGGATTATCGTGTGTTTTATAATACTCTCGTAAATACTGTTTTTGTCTTTCAACTTCTTCCAAAGTTCGAATGTCTCCACCACGATTAATATTATAGCCTTTATTAACAGAGTCATATAAATGTATATAATATATTTCCATGGCATTTAACCACACTAATAAATCTTTTTTGATGTGCGAAACGATAGAACAGAGAATAGTATACTTAAAATTATTTGGGTTATATTTGTGTCTTGCTCTATCTATTTTTATATTCGCATAAGATTTATTTAAATTCTTGAAACAACTTCGTCTAGAAGCTTCATTATATGTTTGTCCAATGTACATTTTTCCATTAGGAGCTGTATACATGTAAATTACACCTTTCATATTATTATATTTAATTTTGCAAATTATAATAAATATTTTTGTAATTTCCAAATTTTTTGTAATTTAAAGCTTGGCTGCTGATTATCTTATTTGTATAAGACTTCCCAGCAATTAAGGGGATTTTACTTGACCTAGTTAAATTAAGCCAAGAGCTGTGCCTGCCAAACCACGCACATTACCACGTCTGCCATGATGATCATAGTACTCACATGCAGGAACTTCCTTGATTGTCTCTTTTTCAATTACATCCATAATTGTAAATAAATTAGATTAAACATTAAATTAATTACTTGTAAGCTTACGGGTGCAAAGATAAGTCAAATATTTTAAGAAAGATAACATTACTAATATAAATAAAAAATCCTATCCAGATGTTACTCTGAATAGGATTTTATTTAGTAATGTTTTCAAAGATTTTAATTTTAGATATTTTCGAAATCATTAATCTCTTTTCGTATGGCTTCTCTTTCCCCATGCAAAACATTAATATCATAAGGTAATTCTTCCCCACAAAGAATTGCTTCCATACATTTAATTACCTTATAGTCACCCCGAGAAAGTGCCTGTTTTAAATTAGCAATATGCTGTGCGTTAGCATCTGCTTCTACAGTATCTATAGGTTCAACCTCTAACCAACCGTCTTCTAGCACCATTTCTTCTGTAGGATTAAATATTTGCATATCATCTTTAATAATAACGATTTTATTAATGCTTTTAATCAAATTGTCTTTTTTGAATAGTTTCATATGTTTATTTTAAATATAAATATTACTACAGATACTCTAAGTCGTAGCCGACGATATAATCAGCATAATCCCTCCAATATTGAGCGGTCTTGTACGCATTTACCGATGCCGTAGGAACATAAATCTTTCGGTTTGAAGCATTATACACGAACATATTAGTTCCTCCCACTGGTGGCGTTGTAGGCTTGCAATACACACTTTCCAACGCTTTACAATTATAAAAAGCATGAGTATCAACCCTAGTGACCTTATCAGGAATTGTAATACTTGTCAGTGAGGTGCAATTGTAGAATGCATAACTTCCAATCGTAGTAACGCTCTCTGGAATTGTTATACTTGCCAAACTGCTGCAGCCACTGAATGTAGATACGTCAATCTTATTGACATTACTGGGAATTGTTACACTTACTAATTTATTACATACATTAAACGCAAACTGACCTATAGATATAACATTGCTTGGAATAGTTACACTTGTTAAAGCGCTACATGCTCGGAATGCATAGTTACCAATCTTTGTCACATTGCTACCAATAGTAAGCTTTGTGAACTTACTACCATAGAGCCAATAGGTACTGCTATACATAGGGTAGTTGCTCGAAGTGTAGTCGGTCTCTACAAGGGTAGGGCTATGAATCTCCAACTCGCCTGCACAACTATGGAATGCACTGCCTCCAATAGATGTAACACTCTTGGGGATTACCATTTTCGTCAATGAAGAACAGCCATAGAATGCATTAGATCCAATAACTGTTACTGTATTACTAGGTATAAATGTTTTTAATGTACTTTTATTTTTAAAAGCATCATTATTAATTTTAGTAATTGCACGTTCACAAACAATACCAAACTCCCCTGAATCAGGGTCCAATATGTGAGACACTATCTTTGAATCAAATGGAGATGTTACATATGGAGTTATCGACTGTAAATTTGTGGTTGTATATTTAGCAGCGTACATAGAATCGATATTATCTTCCCCAGAAGAACTATTCGTCTGTAATCCTAGAAATCTTCTTCTTACATCCATATTCCTACTTAAATTTAGTTACAACACCAAGGTTGTTTATAATGCTAATTTGATATGTTGTACTTGCTTCAAATGTTGGAGCTTCGCCATTAGCCCATTTAATAGTACTGGGGAGTGAAACTGTTGTACCAGAGCTTCTTGTGGTAAATTCTACAAAATATTCATTGATGATATTACTGTTTTCAACATTACCTAATGTTACTGTGAGCGAAGACAATGAAGTACTAGTATTTCTATAATACACATTTGGAGACAATACCATTGAAGATGATGTACTTGTTGATAATTGTTTATTGATATATCCTAAATCTACAACACCATTTGAAGGTTCTATGCTAATACCATTAACTTTAACTATAGATTCACCTGATCCGCCTGATGAAGAGCCTCCAGAGGAAGTATTAATAGCCTCCTCTACAGTTCTACCATCACTCATATATGTTGCCTGTGCGTGTCCTTTGAAATAAATCAGTTCATTGGTTGACAGGTCTTTTGCGTCTTTAATTTTTCTTATTGCCATATTAACTCACTATTTAATTCTTTTCATTAGAGTTTACTACATTTATTGTTGTATAAATGGGACTATTTGAGATCTCCATTTCCCGTACTCATCTCCAAGTAAATCATACATTAAAATTAGCGCAGGCGTCTCACTTCCAGATAGCGGCTCATCGTAATTAAGAGACATACTAAGCGATGTAACTGAATTAGTT
>JAFZDT010000174.1 GCA_017561055.1 Erysipelotrichaceae bacterium | reverse complement strand
GATTTAGATATTGAACCTTATCTAGCTTTAGCAGCCGTTGCGACGATTGGAGATATGATGGTGCTTGAAGGTGAAAATCGTTGGATTGTTCAACAAGGGTTACGTGTAATTAATGAAGGGAAGCATATGGCATTTCGATCATTGATTAAGAATACACCGATAAACGAAGAAGATATATCATTTACGATTGTACCTAAATTAAATGCTATAGGTAGACTAGCTGATAGAGCAAATGTTAATCAGCTTGTACATTTCTTGTTGTGTGAAGATGTAGAGCAAACAGAGAGAATGGCTTTACAAATTAATGCTCTTAATGATGAACGTAAAAAAATGACGGTTGATCATGAACAGTGGGTAGATGATAAAGCATTATTGGATACCTTTATGATTGTAAAAGATGAAAAATTTCATCCGGGTATTGTAGGATTGTTGGCTAACCGTTTATGCAAAGCACATCAAAAACCAGTTATGGTATTAAGTGAAAAAGATGATTGTTATGTAGGTAGCATTCGTTCTATTGAAAGTTTAGATTTAATGGAGTATTTACCAAATATTGCGGATAAATTTGTAGCATTTGGTGGACATAAACAAGCTGCAGGCATTACTTTTAAAAAAGAGAAATTAGATGAAATCTCTAAATATTTACAATCTATTTCTTATGAGAGAGTAGAAGAAGTAGCGGATTGTTTATTGGTTGATGAAGTGGATTTGCAATGGAGCAATATTCAAGAATTATTTGCTTATGGTCCTTTTGGACAGGGTGTACAACTACCATCTTTTTGGTATAAACCAACACATATTACAAATTATCGCTTTATGAAAAAGGAAACGTACATGAAGTGGCAGTTTCCTACAATTGAAGCAACTTGGTTTTCGACTACAAATACTTATCAAGATTTTGTAAATGAAAATGATTTGGTGTTTATTGGAAAACTGGGGAAAAATGTATATCGTGGTATGGTAAATTACGTTTTACAAGTACAACACGTGATAAAATAAACGTGTACAATACTAAAAGTTTTGTTATAATAATACTGTTAATATGGAGGCATAATTATGGATTTAAAACAATATATTGCAAGTGTACAAGATTTTCCAAAGGAAGGAATTTTATTTCGTGATATTACACCTTTAATGGCGCATGGAGAAGCATTTAAAGAAGCTTGTTTAGTCATTGAAAATTTTGCGAAAGAAAAAGAAACGGATATTATCGTTGGACCTGAATCTCGTGGGTTTATTTTTGGATGTCCAGTGGCATATAGTTTGGGAATTGGATTTGTTCCTGTACGTAAACCTAACAAGTTACCTAGAGAAACTATTAGCTATAAATACGATTTAGAATATGGATCAAATGAATTACATATGCATAAAGATGGAATTCAACCTGGTCAAAAAGTATTAATTGTTGATGACTTACTAGCAACTGGTGGTACTGTTGAAGCTACAATCAAAATGGTTGAAGACTTAGGCGGTATTGTTGTTGGTTGTGCGTTTTTGATTGAACTTGAAGGCTTGAATGGCAGAGAATTGTTAAAAGGCTATGATGTGCTTTCAGTAATGTCATACGAATAACTAAGCGAAGAATTCTTCGCTTTTTCTATAAGAGAGGGGATGAAAGGTATGTCGAGAAATAAAATTATTACCGCTGAAATGATGTTTGAACAAGCAAAGACTTATCTTTCAGAAGATAGTCTTGCCCTAATAACGAAAGCATATAATTATGCAAATGAAAAACATGAAGGGCAATTTCGTAAAAGTGGGGATCCATACATTATTCATGCAATTGCAGTTGGATATATTTTAGCTACAATTCATGGTGGACCAAAAACAATTGCAGCGGGATTGTTACATGATGTTATGGAAGATTGTGATGTTTCAAGAGAAACTATGGTAAAAGAATTTGGGGAAGAAATTACTACTTTAGTTGAGGCAGTCACAAAAATTGGTAATATTAAATTTAAAGATGAAAAAGAATATTTAGCTGCGAACCATCGTAAAATTTTTATTGCGATGGCAAAAGATGTTCGTGTAATTTTAATTAAATTGGTTGACCGTTTACATAATATGCGAACATTAAATTTCATGAAGCCTGAAAAACAAAAGAAAATTGCTCGTGAAACACTAGAAGTGTATGCACCAATTGCCCATCGTTTAGGGATGAGTGAAATTAAAAATGAATTGGAAGATTTGTGTTTCTTATATTTAGAACCTCAAAAATATCATGAAATTGCGCATTTAGTCGAAGTCAAAAAAGATGAACGTGCAAAATTAGTTGAGAAGATGATTGAAGAAATTTCAGAAATGTTGGACAAACATAATTTTAAATTCCGTATTTTTGGTCGTTCTAAACATTTATATAGTATTCATAAAAAAATGGTTACTAAAAATAAACGATTTGAAGAAATTTTGGATTTATATGCAATTCGAATTGTTACAGAATCTGAACTAAATTGTTATGAAATTTTAGGTTATATTCATGCGAAATATCATCCAATTCCAGGTCGTTTAAAAGACTATATTGCTATGCCTAAAATGAATATGTATCAATCTTTACATACTACAATTGTGGCGGAAGAAGGAAATATTTTTGAAGTACAAATTCGTACGGAAGAAATGGATGCAATTGCTGAACAAGGGGTTGCGGCTCACTGGAGATATAAAGAAGGTAAAAAATATAGTGTTGAAGCTGAGCAAAAAGAAATTGAAGAAAAACTTGCTTGGTATCGTGATTTAACAACTATGACTGATGATGTAGATATGTCTAGTCCAGAAGATTATATGAATGTTTTACAACGCGATATTTTTGAAGCAAATGTTTATGTAATGTCACCTTTAGGACGAGTTATTGATTTACCAAATGGTTCAACACCTTTAGACTTTGCATATCGTATTCATACAGAAGTAGGACATTCTACGATAGGAGCATTAGTGAATGGATATTTAGTTCCATTAAATACGGAATTAAAAACAGGTGATGTTGTTCAAATTCGAACAAGTAAACAATCTAATGGCCCAAGTGAAGATTGGCTAAAAGTTGTTAAGACAGCACATGCTCGTAATAAGATTAAATCGTTCTTACAAAAGAAAGAAAATGAAAATCGTGCACAATTTATTGAAAAAGGTGAAACGATGTTACGTGATGAGCTTATTCGTCGTAATTTCGATGATAAGATTTGGATGGATAAGGGTAAAATTGAAAATGTATGCAATCAATTTACAGTAAGTAATTACAATGATTTGATGTATGCAATTGCGGTAAAATCAGTAAATTTACAACAAGTGATTGAGCGATTAACAAATCAAAAAATGCCAACATTGTTGGATAATTTATCTTTAACTAAACTATTCCAATCAAGACCAAAAGAAGTGAAAAAAGTAACTTCAAATATTGGGGTGTCTGTAGAAGGTATTGATTCGATGATGATTTCTTTTGCGGGTTGCTGTAAGCCTGTATATGGTGATGAAATTGTAGGATTCATTTCCAAAGGACAAGGTGTTAAAGTACATCGTAAAGATTGTCCAAATATTATAAGAGAACAACGTTTAATTAATGTATATTGGGATGAAAGTGCAGAATCAAAAACATATGAAGCAAATTTATTAATTTGTGCAAATGATAGAAATTATTTAATTAGTGATATTGTTACTATTGTTTCTCAATGTAAAGTTCGTTTAATTGGTATCAATTCACATGTTCAAAATGATCGTATTACAGCCGTTATTAAATTAACTGTAGAAGTACATAGTTTAGAACATTTGCGTGTTTTAATTGCGAATGTTAAGAAATTAAATAGTATTACTGCAGTAGAACGTGTATTGTCATAGGAGGCAAAAATATGCAAGAAAGAAGTATTATGTGGAAATATATCCGTGAAGAAGTAGAATGTTTACCTACATTATGGGAATATGCACATTTAGAAGAGGTGGCTAAAGAGTTAGCTGCTAAGCAAATTGATAAAGTCTATTATGTCGCAAGTGGTAGTTCTTTAAATGTTGCGAAAGTTGTTCATAGTTGGATGGAAAAGTATTGGAATTGTGAAGTTGTTTGTTTAGCACCATTAGAGTTTAAACAACGTCAAAGTGTGAAAAAACAAT
>JAFZDT010000004.1 GCA_017561055.1 Erysipelotrichaceae bacterium | reverse complement strand
TAAATATCATCCAATGCCTCGAATTCGTTATACCGAAAGACCAGATGCCGCAGCCGCAAGTATCTATGAAGGAAAAATACTTGTTGTGATGGATAATACCCCTTCTGTGATGATATTTCCTACTAGTTTATTTGACTTCCAACAAGAAACCAATGACTATTACTTTTCACCATTAATTGGTACGTATTTACGTTGGATACGGATGATTGTTTTTACGGTCAGTATGTTAATTACCCCTATTTGGTATTTAATTATTGATAGTGGAACTAATGCACCTGAATTTCTACAATTCTTGCAAATACAAGAAATGAATAGTGTACATATCTTTGTTCAATTATTAATTGCGGAATTTATCATTGATACCATTAAAATCGCATCACTCAATACCCCAAAAGCATTAAGTGGTTCCTTTAGTATGATTGGGGCACTAGTACTAGGAGAATTTGCTGTACAAGCCCATATCTTTGTACCAGAAGTACTTTTATATATGTCCTTTGTTGCGATTGCCAATTTTACTCAACCCCATTATGAATTAGGCTATACCGTTAAATTCTTTAGAATCTTCCTATTAATATGTATCTTCTTTTTCAAATTACCAGGATTTATTATTGGTCTAGTACTAATCCTTATATTAGTAGCTACCACCCCAACCATCTTGCCCCAAAAATATTTATTTCCATTAATTCCTTTTAACAAAAAACGCTTCAAAGAATTATTTCTTAGAGTACCTATTTCTAGAAACAATTCCTAGGATTCTTCGGAATCTTTTTTTGTATAATAATACTAAACTTTTTGTTCAAATATATTGAATTCTAGAAAATACATTGTATAATGTAGATTATTAAAGAAAATGTTTAGTTATACAAAACAAGGAGGTGCAATATGGATATCGGTAAAAAGATTAAAGAACTTCGTTTACAAAATGATTTAACCCTTGAAAGTTTAGCTTCACGTAGTGAATTAACGAAAGGATTCTTATCACAAGTGGAACGAAATTTAACTAGCCCTTCTATTTCTACTTTAGAAGATATTTTAGAAGCACTAGGAACCAATTTATCCGAATTCTTTGATGAAGAAAAAGAAAATCAAATTGTATTTGGAGCACAAGACTTCTTTGTGGATGAAAAAGATGACTATACCATTGAGTGGGTCATTCCCAATGCCCAGAAGAATGCAATGGAACCTATTTTATTAACCATTCATCCACATGCGAATAGTCATGAACTACAATCACATGCTGGTGAAGAATTTGGTTATGTCTTAAAAGGAAATGTAACATTAGTTAGAGGTAATAAAAAATATAAACTGAAAGCTAAAGAAACATTTTATTTAGATGGAACAACTTCACATTATTTATACAATCACTCAAATAGTGATGCCTTGGTGTTATGGATTACAACACCACCTACATTTTAAGAAGGGAGATAGAGAATTATGGAAAAGAAAAAATTAATTGAGTTTCGTAATATCGTAAAAACATGGGAAGACGGAACAGTGGTTTTAAAAGGGATTAACTTAGACATTTATGAAAATGAATTTGTTACATTATTAGGTCCTAGTGGATGTGGTAAAACTACATTATTACGTATCTTAGGGGGATTTTTAGATACAACTGAAGGTAGTGTAATGTTCGATGGAGAAGAAATTAGTCATAAACCTCCATATGAAAGAGAATTAAATACTGTATTCCAAAGATATGCTTTATTCCCTCATTTATCTGTATATGAAAATATCGCATTTGGTTTAAAAATCAAAAAAGTTTCTAAAGACGTTATTGATCAAAAAGTTATGAAAATGTTGAAATTGATTGGTCTAGAAGGCTATGAAAATAAAAACGTATCTTTAATGTCAGGTGGACAACAACAACGTGTTGCGATTGCTAGAGCCTTAGTAAATGAACCTAAAGTGTTATTACTAGATGAACCACTAGCTGCCTTAGACTTAAAACTACGTAAAGAAATGCAATATGAATTAAAACGTATTCAACAAGAAGTTGGTATTACTTTCATCTTCGTAACACATGACCAAGAAGAAGCATTAACTATGTCAGATAAAATCGTAGTTATGAAACAAGGAGAAATCCAACAAGTAGGTACTCCAGAAGAAATTTATAACGAACCAGCGAATAAATATGTTGCGAATTTCATTGGTGAAAGCAATATTTTATCAGCTACTATGGTAGAAGATTATAAAGTACGCTTCGATGATATCACATTTGATTGTGTAGACTTTGGATATAAACCAAATGAACCAGTAGATGTAGTGATTCGTCCTGAAGATATTGATATCGTTGAAGTAGAAAAAGGAAAAATGACTGGTGAAGTATTAAGCGTATTATTCAAAGGTGTACATTATGAAATTATGGTTGAAACCGTTCCTGGTACAACAGTTACTGTAAATATGCACGTAATTGGTAACCGTGACGTTTCTAGTGCTGATGGTAAAGAAAAAATTTCTGCCAACGATTTCTACATCGATATTGAAGAATTAGAAAACTTAGATGATAAAGAAATCATTGCTAGAAGTGATGCACAAGCATGGGATCCTGAAACAGATGAATTAATGTCTATTCATAAAGTTGAATATGACTTAAAGAATGAAATTGGTCAATATCCTGTAACTTTCTCTACAGCAAATGGTACATCTGTTGAACGTACAATCTTTGTTGTTAACCAACCATTCGTTAAAAATGAAAAAGCAAATGAAGCGATTATGGCCTTCAACTTCTTCAAAACGGTTGATGAATTATTAGAATCTCAAGCATTAGATACTGATATTAAAACATGGGCAAATGCACAAGGTTGGAAATTATCAAACGAAGATCAAAGCATCGATATTTTCGTAGACTATGACTTCGATCCAGAAAACATTAAAGAAGGCGTATATAAAGTAACCTTCTCTACAACAGGTCGTGAATTCAAAATTCACACAACAGACTATTCAGAAGTTGGTCAAGAGGTCGGCTTGACATTCTTCCCAGAAGACATTCACGTTATGTCTAAAATGGTATTCTAGATGAAAAAATTTACAACATTAGCGGTTCCATATATTGTATGGTCAGCACTAATGTTAGTATTGCCAATGGCATTAATTGCTTTATATTCATTTACGAATCAAGGTAATACTATCATTAGTTTCTCATTCACATTGGAACATTATGTAAAATTCTTTACCGACCCAGACTTTTTATTGATTTTATGGCGTTCCTTTGTGATTGCTGTTAAAACAACCATTATTTGTTTATTCATTGGTTACCCTGTTGCTTATTTCATTGCTAGAAGCAATCCTAAACTACAAAGTATCCTAGTATTAAGCATTACCATTCCTATGTGGATCAATGCATTGGTACGTACTTATGCATGGATTGGTTTATTAAGTGACGGTGGTATCATTCAACAAATTTTAGCGTTTATTGGTTTTAAAGATGTACAACTTCTTTATACAGAGGGAGCTGTCTTATTAGGTATGGTTTATAACTTCTTACCTTTTATGATTTTACAAATCAATACTGCATTATGTAAAATGGATAACTCTTTATTAGAAGCAAGTGCTGATTTAGGCGCAAATCCATTACAAACCTTCTTAAAAGTTACTTTCCCATTATCAGTACCTGGGGTAATTAATGGTATTACATTGGTATTCTTACCAGCTGTATCTTCATTCTTTATTCCTAAGTTATTGGGAGGAGGACAATACTTCTTAATTGGTAATATGATTGAAAATCAATTTATTACTGTTGGTGAATGGAACTTTGGTAGTGCTATCTCTATGATTATGGCAATTATCATGATGTTAATGATGATGTCTGTAAGAAAAGCCGAAGATCGCACACAAGGTAGAAAGGAGTAAGACAATGAAACAATCAAAACGTACATTTGGTACTGTCTTGATGACATTATCAATTATCTTCTTTTATCTTCCTATTTTATATATGATTATCTTCTCATTTAATGAAGGTAAATCATTAACTAGCTTTACTGGTTTCTCATTACGTTGGTACCAACACATGT
>JAFZDT010000173.1 GCA_017561055.1 Erysipelotrichaceae bacterium | reverse complement strand
TTGAATTTCACGAAGTTCTTCCATTAGCTTATCCGTACAACAAGGAATAAATCGAGGAGTTAAAATAGGTTTTGTATTCTTAAACTTATCCTTTACTGCATTAATCCAACCAAATGTTGTATACGCAGAAATATCTGCACTATCTTCAGTAAGAGCTTCACTTGCCTCTCTATCCATATTCACTTTACCAACAAAACTAACAAGTCCACTATTTTCCATTAGTTGCATCAATAATTCAGTGGCAGGTCTATGGCGTGTAGCAAAAATACAAGCTCTAGTAGTTGCGCCTTTTTTTAAAGCATCTACAAAGATTGCGTACGCTTTTTCAGCATATTCAAGATTTTCATATTTCTCTTCTTCAGGGAATGTATAGCGATTCAACCAATCCATTAATTCTAAGTCCATACACATTCCACGGAATGCATACTGTGGTGCATGCACATGTAGATCTACCATACCTGGGAAAATCAATGCATCACCATAATCATAAAGTGGTAATGAAGCATATTCTTCAGGCAAAACATCAAAGATTCCTTTAGAAACACCATCCACACATACAGCAAAAGCATTTTCATGCAAATCAAGTTCCTTTGCATTTTTTGTTTGGCATATATTGCCCTTAATTACAAAATTATTATTCATAGTAATCTCCTTTACACTTATGTAAAAATTTATTTTTCATAAAACGGTTTTCTAACCATAGCATAATGTATAACCAATGTTTTAGGAATTCGTTCTTCCTTCATCAAATTAAATCCATAATGTTGATATAAACCAACATTACTTTCTTTATTCGTTTCTAAATAGGTAACCATTCTTTCATCATCACAAAATTGAAGCATTGGGCGCAACAATTTACTTGCCAAACCTTTACCCTGTGCATCCCTTTTAATTGAAAGATTATATAAGTACCAATCATAATGATCAGTAAACTCTTTTTTCAAATTCATCGCATAGGTTTCATAGGTTAAAAGTCTTCCAATAATACCAATTCCAGCATGTAAAATAAGAGACAAGCCCCCACTCATTAAAAACGGAAGGGTTTTACTACCCGTAAAACCAAAAGGAAGCCAAACCGCAAATCCATTTATTTCTTCACTATCCGCATAAATCACCGCATCTTCAGTCATTGTCTTTAACGAAATCTGCATGATAAGTTTAGAAACTTTTGCATCATATTTTCCTTTTGTAAACCAATTATGTAAGGGATAATCACGATATGCATCTGAAGCAACTTCAGCCAAACGATCAAGATCCTTTTCTTGTACAATATAAAGTCCCGCTTTTTCAATAGCTTTTTTCGCAAGCGGTATTTCAATTTTTCTAACTAATTTGTCCATTTGTATACCTTATTTATTAAAATATTTCTAAGAATGCTTTTTCCCAAGTCTATCTAAACCAAAGAACACAAATCCAACACCAATGAATGTTACAACAAGAATTCCAATCCACATTAGAACCCCCATTACCCCTTGTGTTTCTAAATTCACAAAGAAGTATGGATAGATAAGTGGTGTATTCGTTGTAGGAATTAAAATTGAAGAATCAAACTTCAAAATAACTGCCTGAATAAAAAGGAAAGTAACATAACAAAGTGGGAACGCAAAAGAAACAATTGGATAATACCATTTACACTTTCTACGTTCATAAAACAAAAACCAATCGGCTATGTACATAATAGGAAGAACACCATGGAAAATAAGACTTCCAACTCTCCAGTTCGCTTGAGGATCACGACCTTCTGCACCAGCAAGCATAATATTGAACACTAAGAAAGTAAGTAAAATGCCCAACATTCCAATAAATTTAAGTAATGGAGCAGCTGAAACAAAGCTATCTTCCTTCTTTTTAATTGTTTGAATAAGGCCACTTAGCATTACACCAATACATAAGAAATTGCTAATATTAGTAAAATGAACATAGAAGTCCCAACGAATTGTATGAATATCATCAAAGATTCCAAGACATGCAACTAAGCCAACAAAGCCAAGAGTTACATAGATTGTTTGATAAACAAGTTGTGTAGTTCTGTTTTTAATCATAATTTCCCTCACTTAAAAAAATAATTATCTAACTAATAATATTTATTGTTTTTATACTTACATATTATAGTATTTAGGGTATGACAAACCTCTTACAAACACATAAAAAATGCCATCAAAATGATGGCTTTTTTATTTACATTTTCTTCCAAAGTAATCCACAAGTTTCTTCTGCCCAACTATACTGAGACATATACTCACCAAAGAATTCTGGCTTCCCTGTTTTTAAGTAACTATAATAATCACAATCTATTTTATTCGGATTCACAGAATAAAGATAATTGTTTCTTTCAAAAACATCTTCCATGCCAATTACCTCTAGTGTTTGACGCAAATCACGGAACAATTGGTGGATATAGTTTTGATTCTTTCTATCTTCATCATCTTCCCAAATAGCTACACCTATTTCAGCAACTGTAACACCCGCACCATTGCGATCAATCAAAAAAGCAAATAACTCTTTAGTTTTAGAACGCTTAAACGTCAATTTTTCACCATTTGCATAAACTTCAAAATTACCAAAGCACTTCACAGTTAGCATTTTCTCTTTATGATGAATACTCTTTATATTGTCAATCTCAAGTTGCACATCTTCTGCCGATACAGGTTTCAATAAATAACCCGAAGCATGCATTTTAAAAGCTTGTATAGCATATTCTTCATAACCTGTACAAAATACAATTTTACAATCAGAACAAGCAAGACGAATCTTTTTAGCAAGCTCAAGCCCACCCATACCACGCATATTGATATCTAAAAAGGCAATATCCACATAGTTATCTTTTACAAAATCTAAAGCTTCATCACAACTTGAAAACTGATGAACTTCTGAAATATCAGATGATTCTTTAATAGCTGCTACTAACGCACCAAGCATCAATACTTCATCATCAACCGCTATAGCTATCATTAACAAACCTCCTTGGGAATTTTAATAAGAACCTTAGTTCCAACACCCAGAGTACTTTCTATTTCAAGAGTACCATTTACCATCGCTTCAAGTCTTCCACGAATGTTTCTTAGACCTACGTGTTTTCTTTCATCAAGCAAAACACTCGTATCAAATCCTACTCCATCATCCACTACTGAAACACAATAATGTGTATCTGTTTCATAAGATACAACACGAATTGTTCCACCCTTTTGCAGCTTCATAAGACCATGCTTAATCGCATTTTCTACGATTGGCTGGATTGTCAGTGCAGGAATATGGAAGTCGACTGCATTCATTTCAAAAGAAAAGGTCATATCAGGAAAACGTACATTTTCAATACTAATATAATGATGTACATATTCCATTTCCTTAGACATTAAAATTGGTTTTGGATTATCCAACTCACCAAAGTTACCACGCAAATATTTCGCAAAATTATGCACTAATTCTTTAGCTTTTTGCGGATTGATTATACAAAGCTGTTCAATACTACCAAGAGTATTATAAATAAAATGAGGACGAATTTGGCTCATCATAGTAGAAATTCTACTTTCAGTAAGTTGTGCATTTAAAACAAGTTTCTCTGTTTCCAATTTTTCCGCTTTAGCAACTGCCTTAATACTATTTGGTATAATTCTAAGAACTACAACCATTGCCATAACAAAGAAAATAATGAAAACATATGTAGAAGCCATACCATGGTTCCATAAACCAAAATCAATCATAACAACATCCACAACAAACATAACTAAAGGTAAAACAGCACCAATATATATAAACTGTTCTTTTCCTTTTGTAGCTAAAAACTCTCGTATACAACAGCAAATCAAAACGATATTTGCAAGTATTTGTGCATTAATCCAATACACCCAAGTATCATAAAATAATACATCTGTTACAATAGGACAAATTAAACATAGTGCATTAACGATGCCTAAAACAACAACTGTAATAATTCCTACTTTTTTCGTTGTCTTCAAGAAATGTACAAGTGCCATCGTTAAAAACAACATATAAAATAGCATTGAGCAACCTAACATCGTTGTATTGGATACTATAGATTCACTCCACAATGAAATACTGTCAACACTATATGTAAGATATGTACCAGCAAATAAAATGACAATACCAAGTAGCCAAATAATCTTACTACTTTTTATTTGAATAAGAGTTGAGAATAAAGCAATCCCCAAAAGTAACAAAGAAATAATCATAAACAAAAGGCCGAAATTTCTTTGTATTTCACCACGATCTAATACACCTTTTTCAAACTCAATACCTGTCCAAATAGCAGTATTCGATAACATTTCATCAATAGCTGTTTCATTACCAAAACTATGTGGGTTATGAATCAAAATTTCAAGCACTTCTTCACTTGTTACTGTATA
>JAFZDT010000021.1 GCA_017561055.1 Erysipelotrichaceae bacterium | reverse complement strand
TCTTTAGGAGCACAGATTGTTGTGGAGATGTTAGCTACTAAGCCAGATATTTGTGAACATGCGATAGTTGAAAGTGCATTATTAAAACCGAGTAAATGGATGGCTATGTTGATAAAGCCAATGATAGATATGAGTTATGGTTTCATTAAGCAATTATGGTTTTCGAAATTACAGCATAAGTATCTAAAAATTAAAGATGATTTATTTGATGTATATTATCGAGATACTTGTTTGATTACAAAAGCAAATATGATTGCGTTTATGCAAGCGAATATGTTGTATGATGTTAAATTTGAAATTACTAATACAAAAGTGAATGTATATATCGTTGTCGGTGGTAAGGAACCTCGCATGATGAAACAATCTGCTAATAAACTATATAATCTATTAGAAAATAGTGTATTTATTACAAAAAAAGGATTGTATCATGGTGACTTTTCTTTGAATTATGCAAATGAATATTGTGAATTAATCAATTTGTTGAAGGGTGAATGATTTGTATGGATTTTATAAACTTGAAAAATAATTTAGAAGCTAAAGGGTATGCGGTTTCTATATTTGATTCAAAGGAAGATGCTACGGAATATTTAAATCGTCAAATTGATGGTCTAGTTGTAGGATTTGGTGGATCAATGACACTTCATGAAATGGGATTGTATCCTAAATTATCTACTCATAATACAGTATTTTGGCATGATGAAAAGCCAGAGGATATGACAATTTTGGAAACAAGAATGGCTGCTACACGTGCACAAGTGTATATTAGCTCGGTGAATGCTATTTCTGAAAATGGAGAAATAGTAAATATTGATAATACGGGTAATCGTGTTGCGGCGTTATCATATGGCCCAGAAATAGTGTATGTAGTTGTTGGGGCTAATAAAGTAGCGAGGGATTATGAATCTGCATTATATAGAGCACGTAATATTGCTGCACCATTAAATGCAAAAAGATTACAAAGAAAAACACCATGTGCTATACATGGTGATAAATGCTATGATTGCAATAGTCCAGAAAGGATTTGTAGAAATCTTTCTGTTTTGTGGACAAAACCTGTGGGTATGTCCTATGAAATTCTTTTAATTAATGAAAATTTGGGATATTAAAAAGGACATGATTTGTCCTTTTTTAAATCCAATTGAATTTTTTGCAAGCATTATAAATGCCATTATTAATGTTGGCATCGGTAACATAGCTTGCTTTTTCTTTTAGTGCATCACATGCATTTCCCATAGCAATAGATGTCCATCTTTCATCAAACATGATTAGATCATTATAATCATCACCAAATACAACCACATCTTCGATGTTTGCTTGTAGATGTTTCATCATGTTTTCGATTCCTACATTTTTAGCATCGTATTGAAACATTAAATAATCTTCAACAAAACGTAGATTTCCTAATGTATCTTTTAAAGTGAGTTTATCTTCCTCTTCTTTAGGGATGGAAATGTATATCTTAAAGATGTTTGTTAGTGAATTATAATCTAAAGTAGAATCGAAAATATAGTTTGTAGGTTCTTTTCTATCTCCAACTTGTTGGATAAATAAGTCATTTTTAGCATAAACATCAATGGAATCGGTTAATTGTAATAATATTCCATATCCTAGTTGTTCGGCTTGATTACAAATAGCAATAGCTTTGTCTAGCTCTAAAGGGGTATTTACGATTAGTTCATCATTCAATACTAATGCAGCTCCACCACAACATACCATATTGTGTAAGCCAACTTCTTCCATAAAGGATCTTGCTTTATAATGAGCTCTTCCGGTTGCGATTGCGACAAAGTGTCCGTTATCTTGTAGTTCTTTTAGTGCTTGTTGAGCAGAAGGCACGATTTTTCTAGAAATACGTTCGGTTAATGTACCATCAATATCAAAGAAAAAGTATTTTTTGTTCATAAAGACACCTCGAATTCTAATACTAAAACTATATCATAATTTAAGAAATGATACAGTTGTTTATATTGGAAATATTTCAATTATAAGAACGTAAAATGGTTTACATTTTGCTGTAAATATCATAAAATTTATGTGTATGTAAATATGAAAAGGAGATAGATTATGAAAATTTCATCATTACAAACTGCTCGTTATGAGTATGCTCCAAAATTACCTACAATGTTAAGAGGCGGTATTGCTAACATTTGTGTAAAAGAAGGAGAAGAAACTCATTCTGTAGCGGATCAAGAAAAAGTTAAAGCTTTATTCCCAAATACTTATGGTAAAAAGGAAATTACTTTCCAAAACGGAGAAAATACTTCTGTTGCTAAAAAACAAGTTGTAGGTGTTATTCTTTCTGGTGGACAAGCTCCTGGTGGACATAACGTTATTTGTGGATTATATGATGCATTAAAAGCAACAAATCCTGAAAACGTATTATATGGTTTCAAAAATGGTCCTATCGGTTTAATTAACGATGACTACTTAATTTTTGACGATGAATATATCAATGCTTATAGAAATACAGGTGGATTTGATATCATCGGTTCTGGTAGAACAAAATTAGAAACAACTGAACAATTCGCAGTAGTTGCTGAAGTTTGTAAAAAACATGGTATTACAGCTATCGTTATTATCGGTGGTGATGACTCTAATACTAATGCTGCTGTATTAGCTGAATATTTTGCAGCTAACAATACAGGTGTACAAGTTATCGGATGTCCAAAAACTATCGATGGTGACTTAAAGAATGAAGATATCGAATGTTCATTCGGTTTCGATACAGCAACAAAAACTTATGCTGAAATTATCGGTAACATTGAAAGAGATGCTAACTCTGCTAAGAAATACTGGCACTTTGTAAAAGTAATGGGACGTAGTGCTTCTCACGTTGCTTTAGAATGTGCTTTAAAAACTCAACCAAACGTATGTTTAATTTCTGAAGAAGTTGCTGCTAAGAAGATGTCATTATCTCAATTAGCTGATTATATCGCTGATTCTGTAGCGAATCGTGCTAGTAATGGTATGAACTTTGGTGTAGCTATTATTCCTGAAGGTGTTGTTGAATTCGTTCCTGAATTCTCTGTATTAATTCATGAAATCAATGAATTATTAGCTGGTGCTAAAGCTGATGCATTCAATGCATTACCAACTTGGGAAGATAAATATGCATTTATTGAAAAAGGTTTAACAGCTGAATCTATGGCAGTATTTGCTATTTTACCTCAATCTATTCAACAACAATTATTCTTAGAACG
>JAFZDT010000172.1 GCA_017561055.1 Erysipelotrichaceae bacterium | reverse complement strand
TTTCAGAAAAAATTATTGAGTTTTCATTATTGATATCGATATAATGAATACATATTTATAACATAATTAGGGAGAGGTATAGTTATGAAAAAGTTAGTTATTGCATTATTCGTATTTGCGATGCTAGCTGGATGTTCTTCCAACGGTGGTGGAAATCCTGCTAGCGATGGTTACAAGATTGGTCTACATTATGAATTGACTGGAGAAGTTGCTGATTATGGTAACGCTGAATTAGAAGGTTCTAAATTAGCTATTAAGCTTATGAACCAAAAATTAGGCGAAGATAAATACGAATCAGTAGAATATGATAATACATCTAGTACAACTGAAGCTGTTACAATTTCTACTAAGTTAGTACAAGATGGTGTAATTGGTGTTGTTGGTCCTGCAACAAGTGGTGCAAGTGCTGCAACTTATCAAGTTTTAGATGGTGCTGGAATTCCTGTAATTTCTCCATCTGCTACTGCTAATAATGTTACACAAAAGAATCCTGATGATGAAAATAGTGAAGTTTATAATTCTGTGTTCCGTATTTGTTTTGAAGATTCTTATCAAGGTGCAGCGATGGCACAATTTGCATATGATACATTGAATGCAAAACGTGTTGTTATTTATGGTGACTCTACAACAGATTATGCAAAAGGTTTAACACAAGCATTTACTGATCAATTCCATAAATTAGGTGGTACTGTTGTGGCTACTGAATATTATGTAGCTAAAGATACAGATTTCAATGGTACATTAACTAAGATTAAAGATATGACATATGATGCTATCTATATTCCTGGCTACTATAATGAAGCTGGTTTAATTGCTAAACAAGCTAGAGCTATGGGTATTGATTGTCCAATCATTGGTGGTGATGGATTTGATTCTACAACATTAGTTGACTTAGCTGGTGCTGCAGCATTAAATGATGTATATTTCACTACTGCTTATACAACAGTTGGTGCTAGTGATGCATTACAAGCATTCATTGATGCATATAAAGCTGAATATAATAAAGAACCTGGTATGTTTGCTGCTTTAGCATTTGATGCAACAAACTTATTAATGGAAGCTTGTGAAAAAGCTGGTTCAAATAATCCTGCGGATATTCAAAAAGTATTAGTTGATATCGAATTTGATGGTATTACAGGTAGCTTCTCATTTGATGCAACTCACACTCCAATTAAATCTGTATTGGTAGTTAAATTGATTGATGGCGTACAAGCAAGTGCGGTATCTGTTAGTCCAGAAATGTAATAATCAATGAAAATAGGAGAAAGGCTTCTTTCTCCTATTTTACCAATTAGTAGGGAGGTATGTTTATGGTACAATTTTTGCAACAAATCGTTAATGGCCTATCGTTAGGTAGTATTTATGCATTAATTGCTTTAGGGTATACGATGGTATACGGAATTATTAAATTAATCAATTTCGCTCATGGTGATATTTATATGCTAGGAGCATATGTTGGTTTTATTTGTACAGTACAATTAGGATTGGGATTTTTTCCTGCATTAATAATCGCAATGGTAACTTGTGCGATTATTGGCGTCGTTATTGAAAAGATTGCGTATAAACCTTTACGTAATGCGACACGTATTGCGGCATTAATTACTGCAATTGGTGTCAGCTATTTTTTAGAAGCGAGTACACAAAAGGTTATGGGTACAAGTGCTCATAGTTTTCCAGATGTATTGGGTACACAAACATTTAATGTTTTAGGTGTCGTCATTTCTATGAAACAAATTATTATCTTTGTTGTAACGATTCTATTGATGCTCTTATTACAATATGTAGTACAAAAAACAAAGATTGGTCGTGCAATGCGTGCAGTGAGTGTGGATGCGGATGCGGCACAATTGATGGGTGTAAATGTAAATGCAACAATTTCTTATACATTTGCGATTGGATCTGCGTTAGCTGGTGCAGCTGGTGTATTGGTTGGAATTTACTATAATACGGTTTCTCCTTTAATGGGGCTTGTTCCTGGTATTAAGGCATTTATTGCGGCTGTTTTTGGTGGTATTGGGATTATTCCTGGTGCGATGTTTGGTGGTTTCTTTATTGGAATTGTTGAAACATTGGTTACTGGCTATGGTAGTTCTTTATATAAGGATGCGGTTGTATATATTATCTTAATTATCATTTTAATTGTTAAGCCTGCTGGATTATTAGGTAAGAATGTGAAGGAAAAGGTGTAGTTTATGAAAGAGCGTGGAATTTTTAATAAATATAATGCCTTTTGGTTGGCTACGATTCTAGTTATCTTTGGATTGATTTTTGGTTTAGTTGCAGCGGGTGTTATTAATCAAGTATATTTAACAGTGTTAATGGGTATTGGTATTAATATTATATTAGCAGTTAGTTTAAATCTAATTATTGGTTTGACTGGTCAATTCTCTTTGGGGCATGCGGGCTTTATGTGTATTGGAGCTTATGCGGCTGGTGTTGTTATGAAAAATGTTTCTAGTAGCGTTGGTGGTGTGTTATTGGGGATGTTGATTGGTATCTTAATTAGTGTGGTTGTTGGTTTATTGGTTGCGGGTCCTACATTGCGTTTGCGTGGTGACTATTTAGCTATCGCTACTTTAGGATTTGGTGAAATTATTCGTATTGTTATTTTAAATATGAATATTACCAATGGTGCTGCTGGTATGGTTTTACAAAAAGTAGTGGATTGGCCATTGATTTATATAATGGTTGTAGTTACTTTGGTTGTAATTTTAAACTTTGGACGTTCTGCTCCAGGGCGTGCTTGTTTAGCGATTCGTGAAGATGAAGTGGCTGCTGAAGCGATGGGTATCAATACTACAAAGTATAAGATTATGGCGTTTGTATTGGGTGCTGTATTCGCAAGTGTTGCCGGATCTTTATATGCTGGTTGTTATTATGTAATTAAACCAGATATGTTTACATTTAATAAATCAATTGAAATTTTGGTATTAGTGGTATTTGGTGGTATGGGAAGTATTACTGGAAGTGTTATTGCGGCTATCGTAATTGGTTTTATTAATATTTTCTTACAATCATTCTCTGATATTCGTATGATTGTTTATGGATTGTCATTAGTATGTATTATGATTTTCAGACCTGGTGGGTTACTTGGTACAAAAGAATTCTCTTATAGTGCCTTATATAAGAAACTAACAAGTAAGGGGGCTAGCAAATGAGTTTATTACAAGCAAATAATTTAACTCGTATCTTTGGTGGTTTGGCTGCTGTTAGTGATGTGAGTTTAGAGATAAATGAAAATGAATTAATTGGTTTAATTGGTCCTAATGGTGCTGGTAAAACAACATTATTTAACTTATTAACTGGTGTTTATGAACCAAGTGCTGGAACAATTGAACTAAATGTTAAAGGAAAAATGAAGAGTATTGGTGGAATGCCTCCATATGCAATTACAAAGTTGGGTATGGCTCGTACGTTCCAAAATATTCGTTTGTTTAAGAATTTAACAGTTTTGGATAATGTAAAAATTGCGATGAGTAAGAATATTAAGTATGGTGCTTTAACTGCAATTTTACGTTTACCTAAATATTATGAAGAAGAAGCTAAGATTGATAAATTGGCTTGGGAATTATTGGAAGTTGTTCATTTAACTGAAAAAGGCAATGAATTAGCGAAGAATTTGCCTTATGGTGAACAAAGACGTTTGGAGATTGCTAGAGCGTTGGCTACAGAACCTAAGATCTTATTCTTAGATGAACCTGCTGCTGGTATGAATCCACAGGAAACAAAGGATTTAACAGTATTAATTCGTCGTTTACAAAAACAATTTGGTTTGACAATTATTTTAATTGAACATGATATGTCATTAGTTATGAGTTTATGTGAGCGCATTTATGTGTTAGACTATGGTAAGTGTATTGCGAGTGGAAATCCAGAAGAAATTCGTAATAATCCACGCGTAATTGAAGCGTATCTAGGGGAGGGTGCAGAATGTTAGAGGTTAAAGATATTCATGTGCACTATGGTGCGATTCATGCTTTAAAGGGTGTTACATTAAATGTAAAACAAGGGGAAATTGTAACCTTAATTGGTTCTAATGGTGCTGGTAA
Source organism: Erysipelotrichaceae bacterium (assembly GCA_017561055.1). Lineage (GTDB taxonomy): Bacteria > Bacillota_I > Bacilli_A > Erysipelotrichales > Erysipelotrichaceae > RGIG4607. Next base: position 5,755 of record JAFZDT010000172.1, on the reverse strand, counting down.
ATCCACACTTTTAAAAACCATTTCTGGTTTATTACATCCTACTAAGGGTGATGTTGTCTTTTTAAACAATAGTATCAATAAGAAAGATTCTAAGTATATTGTAAAAAGTGGGATTACACAAGTTCCTGAAGGAAGACATATTTTCCCTGGTATGACAGTTTATGAAAACTTATTGATGGGTGCGTATTTGCGTAAGGATAAAGATGGTATTCAAGCGGATTTGGAAAGTGTTTATAAACGTTTCCCAATTTTAAAAGAACGTTTACGTCAAGATGCGTCTACTTTAAGTGGTGGGGAACAACAAATGTTAGCTATGGGTAGAGCATTAATGGCTAGACCTAAGTTATTGTTATTAGATGAACCTTCTATGGGGTTAGCTCCTATTTTGGTTCAACAAATCTTTGATATTATTAAAGATATTAATGCGACTGGTACTACAATTTTATTAATCGAACAAAATGCACGTATGGCATTATCGATTGCGGATCGTGGCTATGTAATGGAAACAGGTAAGATTGTCTTATCTGGTACTGGTGAACAATTATCACAAAGTGAAGAAGTTAAGAAAGCTTATCTAGGTGGCTAAGTCCACCTTTTCATATTTAAAAGGAGGGTATGTATGAATCAATATATAAATGCAGTAAATTCTGGAGTGTTTTATGCAATTGTTGCTTTGGTATTAATATTTATTACCATTATGTGTATAGTCTTTTTGGTAAAAAGTTATAAAGCGGGATTGCAAATTGGAATGGATGAAAAGGTATTAAAGAAAACCATCTTATCAAGTGCTACGTTTACGTTATTGCCATCGATTAGTATTTTGTTAGGGGTTATTGCTTTAAGTGGTACTTTGGGAGTTCCTTTTTCTTGGTTGCGTTTATCTGTCATTGGAGCTTTACAATATGAATTAAATGTAGCTGAAATTGCGGCACAAAGCATTGGATTGAGTGGATTAAATGTATCACAATTGGATATGAATGCGTTTGTGACTATTGCGTTAGTTATGACCATGGGTATTTTAGGTGGTGTATTCTGCTGTATTTTCTTCTTAAAGGGATATATGAATAAACTACAAAGTAAGCCTAAAAAAGAGTCTAGTGGTAAACCAGGATTTGGTGCCCATGCAACAACTGCAATGTTTGTAGGGTTGTGTGCAGCATATATTGGTGCGTATATTGGTAAAGTCTTCCCAGGTGGAGGAAGTGATTGGATGCCGTTATTTGTGGCTGGTATTTCTGCGATTGCCATGAGTATTTTTGAATATTTTGTGCAAAAGAAAAAGAAGGCTTCATTAGAGAATTTCTCATTAGCAGCTAGTATGTTAATTGCTATGAGTGCTGCAGTGATTGTGAATATGTTAGTATAGGAGGTGTAATTATGAACGATAAGGAAAAGTTTTTTAAAGAGTTTAATGATGGATTGCATCGTATTGGTCGTATTACACTGATTTTAGGGGCTGTATTATTAATTGCAGTACCATTTATTCTTGCGATGATTAATGATGCAAGTATTGATTTTAAAGGGTTCTTAGCTGGCTTTGCGAAAGTAGGAATTATTTATATTCCAGTTGCGATTGTAGAATTCTTAGTTTATAGTCCTATGTTAGGCGTTGGTGGTAGTTATTTATCATTTATTACTGGGAATGTCACAAATATGAAGATTCCATGTGTAATGAATGCAAAAGATATTGCCCAAACAGAAACAGGTACACCTGAACATGAAATCATTTCTACAATTTCTGTTGCGACAAGTGCAATTATCACAACATTAGTTATTGTAGCTGGTGTTATCTTATTAGTACCTTTACAACCAGTATTACAAAATGAAGCGTTATTGCCAGCATTTAATAATGTAGTACCTGCTTTATTTGGTGCTTTAGGTATTAAACATTTCTTAAAGAGTCCAAAGATTGCGGCTATTCCATTATTATTAATGAGTGCATTGTGTATTTTTGTACCAAGTATGATTAATCAAACAAGTATCTTAATGATTCCAAGTGGTGCTTTAGCACTTGGTATTGGATTCTATTTGTTTAAGAAGAATAAACTATAGGAGGTTTTATGATTATAGTATATGTATTAGGAATTATTGTTGGATTATTAGTTATTGCTTTGGTTAAAGCATTACTATTAAAGCCAACAAGTGCAAAAGAAGCGAAAGTAACTTTAGATACTAGTGTTCGTTCAGTAGAATATGGTAAACAATTAGCGAAAATGATTCAATGTGAAACTATTTCTTCAAGAAGTGAAACAGATAAAACTAAGTTTTTAGAGTTTCACAAAACATTAGAAGAATTATTCCCTAATGTGCATAAAAACTGTGAAAAACATGTATTTGATGGCAGTCTATTGTATAAATGGACAGGTAAAAGTGATAAAGAGCCAATTTTGTTAATGAGTCATCAAGATGTTGTTGAAGCGAATGGTACTTGGGAACATGAACCTTTTAGTGGTGATATTGATGAATTAGGTAGAGTTTGGGGTAGAGGAACGGTTGATACCAAAGCAAGTTTATTCTGTATCTTTACGGCTTTAGAAGAGTTAATAAAAGAAGGTTACATTCCAAATCAAGATGTATATATTGCTAGTAGTTGTACTGAAGAAATTAGTGGTGATGGTGCACCAATGACTGCTCAATATCTAAAAGATCAAGGGGTTAAAATTAAATTATTGCTTGATGAAGGTGGTATGATTATTGAAGAACCTGTTGGTGGTGTTAAGGGTACTTATGGTATGGTAGGTATCGTTGAAAAGGGATATGGAGATGTGAAGTTTATTGCAAAAAGTAATGGAGGACATGCCTCAGCTCCTAAAAACAATTCACCACTTGTACGTTTAGGTAAGTTTATGGTGGATGTTGAGAAACATTATCCATTTAGATCGGAATTTACACCAGTCGTTAAAGAAATGTTTACTCGTATGGCTCCAAATATGAATTTTGGTATGAAATTCTTATTTGCGAATACTTGGTTATTTAAAGGTTTAATTGTAAAATTATTACCTGCAGTAAGTTCTGCGGCTGCCGCAATGCTTAGAACAACATGTGCATTTACGATGGCTAAAGGGGCAGATGGTTCAAATGTTTTACCACAAGAAGCTTCAGTAGTTGCGAATATGCGTTTTATTCATCATCAAGATAATAATGAAAGTATTCGTATCATTAGTGATATTGCGAAGAAATATGATTTAGAATCTGAAGTAATTTGCCAAGATGAACCTTGTCCAATTGTTGATTTCAAGGGTGATGTCTTTAAAATGGTAGAAGAAACGATCAATGAAGTATATCCAGGTATTGGTGTATGTCCATATGTTATGACAGGTGGAACAGATGCGAAATTCTATAGTATTGTGTCTGAAAACTGTATTCGTTTTGCGCCACTATATATTGATCAACAACAATATGGTTCTATCCATGGTTTAAATGAAAATATTTACCAAGGTGCTTTACCTATGGGTGTAGATTTTTATAAAACCATTATTAGAAAAAGTAAGTAATTAAGGAAAGCAAGAAGTAATTCTTGTTTTCTTTTTTTATAGCATGATGTAAACTTTAATTAGATAGGATGTGATATTTATGAAATTAAATAAAAAAGAATGGATAAAGATTACAGTAGCGTTAGTGATTGCTTTTGTATCTATTTTTATGGTTTCTAAAACATTAACATCTGTCGAATTTCATTCAGAGACAATTGCTTCATTAGACGCAAAACAAGATACAGTTATGGCATTAACAGCAGCTAGTACAGCTGCTTCAACAGCTATTACGTTAATTCCTGGTGATGGTGCTACACCTATTGCGAATGAATTGGCAGATTTGAGTACCTATTTCTTATTGATTACCACGGCTATTTTCTTGGAAAAATATTTAGTTACCATTATGGGATATGCGACTTGTTATTTTTTAGTTCCTGGAGCTTGTTTAACATATGTAGTTGGAATTCTTACTAAAAAGAAATTATGGAAAGTGATTGCTGGTAAATTATTTGTGTTTGGAATGGTGGTATCTTTAATTATTCCAACAAGTGTGAAAATAACCAATATTATTGAAGCTACCTATGAAAGTAGTATAAATGAAACATTAGAAGTAGCTACACAAACAACACAAACAATAGAAGATGCTTCCGCAAAAGAACAAAAAGGATTGTTAGGTTTATTTTCGGGTATTAAAGATGGTATTACAACTACCATCAATAAAGCAGAAACGATGTTAAGTAATTTTATAGAATCTGTAGCAGTTATGATTGTGACAAGTTGTGTAATACCGATTTTAGTGATTATTTTCTTCTTGTGGATATCTAAAATCATTTTTGAAATACCAATACCGATACAAGAACAGAAGTATTTTATGTTAGAAAATCCAAAACAAATAGAAGTGAAGGAAGAATAACATGCAATTAGAACTTATTGCTTTAATTAAAAATTTATGTAAAATACCATCGTTTTCTCATCAAGAATTAGAAAAAGCCCAATATATTCAAAAGTGGTTTTCGCAATATGGAATTGAAGCCAAAATTGATGCAGTAAATAATGTAATTGTAGAAGTTAAACTGAATGATGATCCGTATCTAGTATTTTGTGCCCATATAGATACTGTTTTTCCTGATGCTGAAGGTTTTGATTGTATTGAAAAAGATGGATATTTATATGCCCCTGGTGTAGGTGATGATACAGCAAATGTGGCAGAATTAATGTTGATTACTAGAGAAGTGTTACAAAATAAATTATGTAAACGTAATTGTTTGTTTGTCTTTAATAGTTGTGAAGAAGGTTTAGGAAATTTAAATGGTAGTAAATATTTGTTTGAACAATATCCAATTGATGAGTTTTATTCTTTTGATTTAGGATATGATGAAATCATATGTAAAGCGGTGGGTTCACTTCGTTATAAGATTACTGTTCAAACAGAAGGTGGACATTCGTATAGTGATTTTGGAAATCGTAATGCAATTGCGATTGCGAGTGAAATCATTACTCGATTATATGACTATCAAGTACCAACTCGTGGAAAGAGTACCTATAATGTAGGTATTATTGAAGGTGGTACTTCGGTAAATACGATTGCGCAATATGCTAGTTTCTTATATGAAGTTCGTAGTGATCATCGTGATGATTTATCCGAAATGAAACAACACTTTGAAGAAGTAATTCGTTGTTATGATGTACAAGTAGAAGTGATTGGTGAAAGACCTTGTATGGGTGATGTGGATGAAAAGAGAATGCATACCATTGTTCAAGAAGTTGTATCCTTGATAGAAAAGCATACTGGAAAAACACCAAAAATTAGTTCGGGTAGTACTGATTGTAATACATCGTATGCACATGGTGTAGTCGGTTGTTGTTTTGGTGGGTATTTAGGTAGTGGTGAACATACCAAGGAAGAGAGAATTGAAATACATAGCTTAGATGTTGGTATGAAATTATTAATGGAATTTGTGAAAGAAAAGATCCTCAATTGAGGATCTTATTTCTTTATTAATAAACCATCTTCGTAGATATATGGTGCATTTTGTTCAGGTAATACATGATTTGCGCCCATAGCATTTAGTTTTTCTGGACAATTTGAGTGTACACATACTACATTTTTTGGAGCTAATGTTTGAATCATCCAACTTAAATGATTTGGGAATGCATGGTTGAATGAATATACATTTGAATAACCAACATATTTTGTACTTGTCATATTTAAAATCTTAGCTAGGTTATCGCATCCTGCTTTACCAAATGGATCACCAAATAAGTGGAAATAGATACCATCT
>JAFZDT010000171.1 GCA_017561055.1 Erysipelotrichaceae bacterium | reverse complement strand
CTTACGAACTGTGAAAGTTTCAGCAATTCCTTGACCACTTCTTTTAATTACTAAACCTTCGAAAATTTGGATACGAGATTTGTCTCCTTCTTTGATGTTAACGTGAACGCGAACTGTGCAACCAGCGCGGAATTCAGGAACGTCACGTAATTGGTTTTTAGTAATTTCGTTAACTAAATTTAAATTCATTTTACTTTACTCCTTCTTTTTCTCACATATAAATCCATGGCTCATGACTCATAATGATCAGCGGAACCACTTAAGCCCACAAAGGCTTATTTATATTACCATAAACACCTTATATTATCAATACTTTTTTACTCAATAATTCCTTTATTTTTCGCAATTTTTAGCCCTAATTCAAACGCTAAAAATACAATCTTTTCTTTATCATCTAACTTTTCAGTTGCCTCTAAACTACGAGGATCCCAACTAGAATGATCTAGGTTATCACCTGCATAGAAAAATTGGAAAAATTCAGTATTTCTAAAGTCACACATTGCTTGCATACCAGCACATTCCATTTCTACACAAATAGCACCTTGTTCTTTTCTTCGATTCACTTTATCTCTAGTTTCACGATAAAAAGCATCAGTAGTCCAAGTTCCACCTTCTACATAAGGATATCCCGCACTTTCTAACACTTCCTTAAATTCTGGAATATATTTCTTATTTACTCGAATCGTATCATTCGCTTCGACATAATGATAACTTGTACCTTCATCACGAATCGCAAAAGTAGGAATAATAATGCCACAATCTTGAATATCTTTATCTAAAACACCACAATTCCCTAATAAAATCAAAGTTTCACTACCCATCGCATGCACTTCTTCATAATTCGCAACACACATTGGAGCACCTACAAAACTATGATAAAAAGCAAAATCACAACCCTTATAATTTACGCGATACACATGATTAATACCATTACAAGAACGTGTTGTCTCAATAATTTCATAATCAAATAAGCGTAATACTTGTTCAAATAATACATCTGAAAAGATAGAAATTGTAATCGCAGGAAAGTTGTAATCATCTTTTTTAAATCTAGGATTAATTACTGCATTTTTATTAGAATCAAATTCATTTAATAACATATACACTACCTCAATTCAAATTTGTTTATATCACAATTTAGTAAATATAACAATCTAAGATTGTTAAAAAGGAAAATCTATGGCAAAATTATCAAGTAAAGGAGATGATTCTATGTTACGTATTAATCAATGTAAATTACCTATTCAAATATCTGAACAAGAAATACGCAACTACATCTGTTCTCGATTGAAAATCAAAGATCAACAATTATTAAATTATTCTATATATCGTAAATCATTAGATGCTAGAAAAAAAGATGACATTCATTATGTCTATGCTTTTGATATTACAGTTTCTAATGAAGAACAAATTTTAAAAAGAAATAAAGATAAAAATATTACATCAACTATTCCATATAGTTATCCTGATGTACCTTCTGGATTAGAAACCCTAACACATCGTCCTGTGGTTGTAGGATTTGGTCCAGCTGGTATGTTTAGTGCCCTATTATTAGCCCAAAGAGGTTATCGCCCAATCGTTATTGAACGAGGACAACCAGTCGAACAACGCATTCAAGATATTGAAGACTATTGGTATCATAACAAATTACATACCAATAGTAATGTACAATTTGGTGAAGGTGGTGCAGGTACTTTTTCTGATGGTAAATTAACAACACGTGTTAAAGATTTACGTATTCATAAAGTATTGGATGAATTTGTAAAAATGGGTGCCAAAGAAGAAATTAAGTATGTTTCTAACCCTCATATTGGTACCGATTGCCTTAGAACAATTGTTAAAAATATTCGTAATGAAATCATTCGTTTAGGTGGAGAAATTCATTTTGATACACAACTATTAGAAATGGAATATACCAATAATAAAATCACTAAAATTATTACAAATAAAGGATTATTCGATACTAATGATGTCATTTTAGCTATTGGACATAGCGCTAGAGATACTTTTACATTTCTATCAAAATTACCATTAGCACTTGAATCTAAACCTTTTGCGGTTGGTGTACGCATTGAACATAAACAAGAGTATATAAACCAATTACAATACGGAAAAGACGCCCGCTATTTACCAAACGCTGAATACCATATTACATACACTACCTCCAATAACAAAGGCGTATACAGCTTCTGTATGTGTCCTGGAGGAATGGTTGTTGCTGCTAGTAGTGAAGATAAACAAATTGCGACTAATGGTATGAGTTATAGTGATCGTAATCTAGAAAATGCCAATAGTGCTTTATTAATTCAAGTAAATGCTAGTGATTATGGTAATGAGTTATTATCAGGTATGCATTTCCAAGAAGAATTAGAAAAGAAAGCATTTATTTTAGCAAATGCAAATTATAAAGCACCATGCCAATTAGTTGCCAATTATTTAGATAACACTATCGAAAATAAACCAAATAAGGTATTACCAAGCTATCCTAATGGTGTCACATGGTGTGATTTACATGACTTATTCCCAGAAGAATTAAATAAATCTCTAACAGAAGCATTAATACACTACGAAAAAATTATGCCTGGCTTTAGTTATGATGGAGCAATTATGACAGCAGTAGAAACAAGAACTAGCTCCCCTATTCGTATTCTTAGAAATAAAGATACATTAGAAGCATCCATTACTGGTTTATATCCATGTGGTGAAGGCGCTGGATATGCTGGCGGTATCGTATCTAGTGCAATTGATGGCATAAAATGCGCAGAACAAATTATCAAAAAATATAAGAGCGATTGTTAACAATCGCTCTTTATTTCTTCTAACATTTTACTTTCTTCTTTTGTTAATTCTTTAGTTTCCAATAAATCAGGACGCAGTTCTAAAGTTCTTTTCAAAGACTCTTTTAAACGCCATTTACGAATATTTTCATGATGACCACTTAATAATACGTCTGGAACCTTATGCCCCTCAAAATCAACAGGACGCGTGTATTGAGGATACTCTAATAGTTGATTTTCAAAACTTTCATCTTGATGCGAACTTTCACGAATAACGCCATCCAACAAGCGAATGATTGCATCACTCATCGCCATAACTGCTACTTCACCACCAGTTAAAATAAAATCACCTAGTGACAATTGCATATCACAATACTTTGCAATTCTCGCATCAAAACCTTCATAATGTCCACAAACAAAAATTAAATGTTCCTTAAAAACCAATTCTCTAGCTATCTCTTGCTTAAACGTTTTCCCTTCAGGCGTAATAAGAATCACCGTACTATTTTCTGTGCGATAATGCTTAATGGCATCTACTATAGGTTGACACATCAACACCATACCTTGACCCCCACCATAAGGATATTCATCCACCTTATTATGTTTGTCCAAAGTAAAATCTCTAAAATTCACCAATTCAATTTCTACTTGTTGTTTATCTAAAGCACGCTTAATAATAGATGTATGTAAAAAACCATCAAACATTTCTGGAAACAAAGTTAAAACCGTTATTCTCATAGCATACCCTCAATTACATCAATGGTAATTACCTCTTCATCCAAATCTACATCTAAAACAAACGCTTCAACAAATGGTAATAAAATTTCTTTATCCTTCATTTGAATACGTAACACTTCATTTGCAGGATAATCCATAACTTCAGTTACTTCACCAATAATTTCACCATGTAATTGTACTTTACAACCCACTAAATCACGGAAGTAATATTCCCCTTCATCCAATTCATGTAAATCATCTTCAGAAACATAAATTTCACATCCAATATATTTCTCAACTTTATTAATATCCAATAAATCATTAAAAGCTACTAGTACATGCCCTTTGTGTTCACGATACGAATGCACACAAACTTCTTGATAAGCATTATGAAACTTAATATATAAAGCTTGATCTTTACTAAAACGCACTTCATTAAAATCTGTATAACTTTTTACTTTTAATTCCCCTTTAATTCCAAAGGTATTAACAATTTCACCAATTAAAATATATTCCATAATAACCTCCAAGTTTCTTACATTTTACTATAATACAACCATTATAGCAAAAGAAAAAGGATGCATAGCATCCTAATATGATTCAAACTTAACAGAAATACGTTTGCCATCCACTCTACTAGCAACACCCATTGTATTACGAATAGCCATTGCCATAGAACCTTGACGACCAATTAAACGAGCGATATCTTCACTTTTAGCATAAATGTAAAGTAAAACTTCATTCTCATTTAAACTTTCCATTTGTTTTACACTAACACTTTTTGGATCATCCACAATTGGAGCTACCAAATCGTATAAAACTTTTTCGTAATTAATCATAAATTATTTTCCTTCGTGAAACTTTTTCATAATACCTTGTTTTGAGAACAAGTTACGAACTGTATCAGAAGGTTGTGCACCGTTGTTCAACCATTTCAATGCTAATTCTTCATTGATTTCAACGATTGCAGGATTTGCAGTTGGATTGTATAAACCTACTACTTCAATGAAACGTCCATCTCTTGGAGCTCTTGAATCAGCAGCTACAACTCTATATACTGGAGCTTTTTTAGCACCCATTCTTGTTAAACGTAATTTTACAGCCATGTTAAATTCCTCCTTATTGCCTTGTATATTCTAGCACATATAAATAATCTGTCAAGCATTTTTACTTGACAGATTAAACTTTTTTAAAAAAAGGTACCAAATGGCACCTTAATCATAATTATTCTTTAGCTCTACCAGCGTATTTTCCATCAGCAGTTGTGATAGAAACCATTTCTTCTTCAATGAATAATGGAACACGAATAGCCCAACCTGTTTCTAATACAGCATTCTTTGTAGCAGCAGTAGCTGTATTTCCTTTAACAGCAGGTTCACATTCAGTAATCATTAAGTCTACTTTATCTGGTAAAATAACACCTAATACTTCATTGTTGAACATAGAAATGTTAACGTTTGAGTTTGGTTTAATGAAGTTTAATTCCCATTTTAAGTTTTCCATTGGGATTTCGATTTGTTCATAAGTTTCATTATCCATGAAGTAACACATTGTACCATCATCATATAAGTATTGCATTTCTTTCTTATCGATGTGAGCTTGTTCTACTTTATCTCCACCTGTGAATACTAAATCTTTAATAACACCAGATCTTAAGTTTTTAACTTTTACTTTAATAACCATTTGACGCATCGCAGTTTTATTACGGTCAACATCTAAAGTTGTATAAATTTCACCTTCATTTTCAAATGTTGTACCTGGTTTTAAATCATTTACAATAATCATTTTACTATCTCCTTATATTTAAAAATATCCGCAAATATTTTAACAAACCAAAACACTCTAGTCAACACAATTATACTAGATTCACATCCAAATAATGGTATTGTGAATGATAGATATATTCTCTAACAATTTCACGATTCATTGTTTGATAAGTTACTCTAACCTTTTGTTGTTCATAATCCATTATGATTACATAATCTTCATAAATTATTGTACAATCCTCATTTAGTTGCATCATAAACGAATCTTTTATTCGATGCATAACTAATACTTCAATATAAACAAACTTATCAAATTCATCTAATGATTGATAAAAAGATACACGATTTTCCATGATATCCATTTGCACACTACAAATAGTAGAAATAACCATAAAATAGCCAATACATAAAACACTAATAAAACCTTTATTTATAGCCAAGCCAAACATCATAATGCTCACCGTTTTTTAGATATTGCATACAAATCGAGTTATCAATCTCATAAAAATTGACCATTTCTATATCCGTTAAAAATACCAAATTACCAGGATGTAATGTTAAATGATTATTTACAATAGCTACATAATACACTTTATCCGTTTGATATAGTAATGAATGATCCGAATCAATAGTTATCGTCCCTTTAGCTAAATATAAACGTAATTGTTCAATACCTACAATATCTTCCATCTCATTGACATAAACACTTTGATCAAATTGAATAACCTCAATACAATTCCCAATTATAGGGACAAATATAGATACACACATTAACGCAATAATCATTTCAATCATCGTAAAACCAGAAAGAATCACACCATATTTCACATACATTCTCCTCTACTTGCCATAGATCTAAACTTTTTGTTTTTACTTGTACTACACTTTGCATACACATAGAAACCATTGTCACAATACAAGTAATCACCATAAGCCCTAGAATCGCATCTATCATCAAATTACCTTTGACCATACACTTTACCCATCCCTAACCAAACTTTCATTACAGTTTCTCTATGTTCATTATACGCATGAATAGTTAAAGGCTTAGTAATCGTCATGAAAGGTGTAATCATAAGATTATTACCATCAAAAGCACCATATCGTATATGTTTACCTTGAATTGAACCATCAAAGACTTCTAACGTACTTCTTTTATTTTGCATATAGCTATCTTTCATTAAACAAACAACTTCACTTTTAAGCCACGATTCTATTTCAAACAAACTACTATCATATACTCTAGGAATACTTATAAGCATACAAACACAAAGTATCATCAAAACAATTATACTTTCGATCATGGTATACCCTTTACTGTTGTTTAGCTTCATTATCATAGATAACAATTTCTTTTCCATTTGGACATTTTCTTTGAGATTCTTTCAAATATCCTTCACGAATCAAATCATCCATTGAAACATCTGTTTCACCAGTTTCCAATTGGTACATTAAAATTTGAGAATTCACTACTTCAACCAAAACATCACAACCTTTATTATTCACAATATCTCTTTTTTGTTGGATATTTGGTAATGTTAGCATAAACACAATCATAATTATCGTTAAAACTAAAATCATTTCTAATACTGTAAACCCCTTCATAATATCCTCCTTTTACATCATTTCAAATAAAGACATAGGCATTAACAAGATTTGATAAACTACAATCACAATCACACCAATACAACCATAAGCAATAAATTGCACAATTATCGATAACCTTTTCATAAATGCTTGTAACCACATCTGTACAACTTCTTTGTATTCTAATAACGCATAAGAAAATGAATTTGTGTGGTACCCTAAATTACACAACATACAAAACGTAGTATCTAAATACGCATTATGTAAAACATCAATAAAATCTTCACCTCTCATAAATTGTTCATGTAATTTACATGCCACATATTTAATAATTGGCTTATTTTCATAGCTTTGTAAAATCTCCATCGAATGCTTTGTAGAAACACCATGTTCCATTAAAACATATAAATATTGTGAAAATATAAATGATGTATATTTCTTAATAACAAAATCTAAATGTAAAACATGTAAAATACTGTACAATGTATTAACTTTCGATTTCTGATACAAACGAATGAAGATGAATCCCAAAATGAAAAATAAAATATAAAACAAAATAACACTGCGATTCATAACTGTTAATAACAAGACGAAAGTATCATTTTGTAATTCAAGCATTGTCTGTAAAATAGGTAAAATAATATATGTAAACAAAAACAAGACTAAGGAACTAAATACTATTAAAAACGTTGGATATAACAAAGTAGACGATAACAATCTATTGATATTCTTTTCAAAATGAATCATATCTAAAGATGTGTGTAACGCATCTTGAAATGGAAGAAAAGATACAAAAAATCGCAATTGTTTACAAACCTTATCCCCATGCATTCTTTTTACAATGTTTTCAATAGCTAAACCTTGTTCAAGCAAGTCATTAATATTTCTAACTACATGTTCATTTTTAGCATTCTTAATCAACAATAAACATTCTTTAAACGAACGATCTTGACAGAGTAAGGTATAAATCGTTTTCCAAGTTAAAATATCAAACGATATTTCTTTGAGCATCTTCAAACGAAATCCAACGTTTTTGATATGCATAAGCAATCTCCTTTTGAAAACTAGGATATATACTTTCTTTATGATGCAAACAATCTAAAATATCTTCTCTTTGATATAGTTCATATAAACTGACTCGTTTTTGTTTATTATGTAATTGAAATAATCTTTGATTTGCTAGACCAACTAATACATCTTCTAAATCATATTTCGAAATACCCAAATCTAATAAGCGATGAATCATATTTCTACAACTACTTGCATGAATTGTTGAAATCACTAAATGTCCTGTTAATGCACAACGAATAGCCATTTTTGCAGTAACTTCATCTCGTATTTCACCAATAAAAATCACATCTGGATCATGACGTAACAATTGCTTAATTCCTTCATCATAAGTTAATGATATTTTCGGATTAATTTGTATTTGTACCATTGAATCAAAATAAATTTCTACAGGATCTTCTAATGTATAAATTTTACGTTTATTCATATGATTCAATAAGCTATAGGCAGTCGTTGTTTTACCACTTGAAGTCGGACCACCGACTAGAATTAATCCATTTTCATATGTACACCATTGCTTAAATAGCTTCCGATGCTCTCCCTTAAGTATCAGTTGTTGCAAAGGAATTGCTTGATGATAATTTAATATCCGCAATACTCCAGATTTGTGTTGGGATGTCATTAAGATTGCAAAACGAAATGCATACAAATTATCATTAATTAACAATTCAAAAGCACCCGACTGAGGCTTCGCAAAACTTGATAAATCCATATTGGATAAATACTGTAAGTATGAAAATAATTGTTCATCCTTTTCTTTAGTAGGAATCAACATAAACCGTTTATGAACTCTACATTCAATCAACATACATTCATTCCATGTAAAATGAATATCTGTAGCTTGTAAGTGAATTGCATAAGAAATAATTTCTTTTAATCTTGTTTCCATTTTTACCACTCCTACTTATATATACGTCAACAAAATTAATTTTCCCTACCAAAAACATAAAAAAAAGATTGTTTACACAATCTTTTCTTAAATTAAAATTTGAACCGCACCACCTGGGTGTGGTTTTTTGGTAAAATAAAAGAGCTCACCCGACGAAAAGGAGCTCCATATGCATTATAAACAATTAGACGACAAAATGAAAGTCAAAATAGACTTTCTCCTT
>JAFZDT010000170.1 GCA_017561055.1 Erysipelotrichaceae bacterium | reverse complement strand
TGCGGAAGCGGTAGCTGAATTATTGAATACACAAGCAGTAGATGACATTATTGAATTATATTTTAATGATATATATGCAGTAGTTGAAGGGGAACTAGATGCAGTAACTTTTACTGAAGAAAATGTGAGAAAGATATTGGATACACATATGGAAGAGTTGAAACCAATTGTGAATGCAGTATTCCAACAACCTGATGATATACCAGAAGAATATTTACGTGAACAAGTGTATATCTTTGTTGAAGCAATTACAGAGAGTATGCCTAATGTAGAGGCTTTAGGAATCTATGGTTCAACAATGACTAGAGAAGATATGGAAACTCTTAAAATGCTTCAAATGATGCATTCTGGTAATCTTATTTTACCGATGCTTACTGGAGCTGGCATAATGTCTTTATTGATTTTATTGTGTCGTTATGAAAAGTTTGAAGGTTTTATTTGGTTGTCAATTGCTTATTTCTTGTCTGGTGGATTGCTATTTGGTGTGGGAAATGTTCTTCAAAGAAGTATTCCTGTGGATAGTACCTTTACAGCAATGGAAAGATTAATCATGCCGGCAATTAATATGTTTGGTAGTAAGCTATTTACTGTGGGAATTATCTTAGTTTTAATTGCAGTTGCTTGTTTAGTAGTATGGATTGTAGGAAGAAAACTAAAGTCTAGAAAGAATGAGGTTGAAATAATGATGGAGTAATCCATCATTTTTTTGTTATAATACATATGTTTAATTAGAGGTGAAAATATGGTTATGACAAAGATGATGAAGAACTATTTGGTTAAATTGGTTCTTCGTATTAGTGTGTTTGTAATAGTATTTGGAATGTATATTTATGATAAGGAATTGTTGATTTCTTTGGCGATGCAACCGTTATATATGGGAATTACGTCTATGCATGTATTGTGGTTGGTATTTATGTTAATGATGTTGAAGCATTTGTTTCCTAAGGGAATGATTACAATGGCATTATTAAAACGTGAAGAAAAGAAATATCAAGAGGTCGAAGGGTATTCGAAAATTGAATTATTAGAGTTTGTACAAGATCAAAATCAAAAAGCATGGAAAGTGATGTTAGTATGGTTAATTGGTAATGGTTTAGTTGGATTGGTTTATTCGATGAACTGGATTGGACAAGCAGAATTATTCTTATTAACTGTTTTTTATTTCTTGTGTGATTATATTTGTATTTTGTTTTATTGTCCATTTCAAAGTCATATTATGAAGAATCGTTGTTGTATTAATTGTCGTATTTATGATTGGGGTCATTTTATGATGTTTACTCCAATGATTTTGATTAAGAGTTTTTATACTTGGAGTTTGTTCTTTATGGCTGCGATTGTATTGATTCATTGGGAATTGGTATATGCTAAGCATCCAGAACGTTTCTATTTTGGTTCTAATAAACGTTTACAGTGTGCAAATTGTAAAGATAAAACATGTCAAATAAAAAGAAAAGTAACAGGTAGGTAGCCTGTTACTTTTTTAGTTTAGTTCATCATAGTTTTCTAAGTATGTATAGCGATTATAATAGGCTTCTTCAAATTCGTGTTGACACTCTTTAAAGATATAGCACAAATAATCATATTCTTCTTGAGGAAGTAGTTTGTTATCTAACATGCATTTATAAAACTTTTTAAGACTGGTTTTGTATTTTTTAATATTGGCAATCGATGCCCATGCGCATTTAGAAACAAAGAAATAGGTAAAGAAGGCATGTGCTTCTCTACATCCTTGATCCATGGTTAATGGTTGATAGCGTAGTAAGAATTCGTTTAAATAAAATTTCACATTGAAATAGTGTAGTTCAATGGTTTTCTTACTTAGTTGTTCTTGTTCTAGTTGTTGTTTGAATAGTTGTAAGTATTCATTGTTTTGTTTTTCTATCTTGTTACATAGTGCTAAATATTCTTCGTATTTCATAGTAGTTCTCCATTTTTTATATCATAGCACATAATTGTAGGATGTAGTCTTTTCTTTTGATGGTATTGATCCATTCTAAAGGTATATTTTCATAAGTATAATAAAGTCCTGCTAAACCTCCAGCAATCGCTGCTGTAGTATCCGTATCAAACCCTAAATTTACTGCATGTAATACTGTATCTTTATAGGTATTGTTATTGAGTAAACAATAGATACTTGCTTCTAGGGATTCAACTACATAGCCACCACTTTTGATATCTGATTCTGGTAATTTTGCAAATAAATCAATGGATTGTAGACGATGATAATGTTGTAATTCAGGATTGTTATTGTAGTATGTAAAAGCGTTTCTAAGGGCTGTTTGTATGCGATTGTATAAAGTGTCATTAGTATCTATAATCTCTTTCACAAGGAAATAATAGATGCCACAAGCCATTTTAGAACGCATATGTGCATGGGTTAAACTAGATGCTTCATGTACCATTTGAACCGCTTCTTCTACTGGTAATTGTTGTAATACAGCATAGATACAAATTGGTAAAATACGCATCAAAGAACCATTGCCATTGCTATATTCACTAGTTAAACCACAAATTGTAATATCTTTTGTATTTAAATAATTATCCATAGCATCCCCAGTAGCCATACCCATATCAAATACTTCTCCAAATGGTGTATAGGCATCTTTCTTATACCAATCAATAAACTTATTCATGATATCTACAGGATTATAACCATTTTGTAAAGAATCTAGAGTAGCTAATGTCATACTAGAATCATCTGACCAACATCCTGCTTCTACATTAAAAGTTCCATGTCCTATCATATCTACACAAGGATTTTGTTTGATTTTCTCTCTGCTTTTAAATTCATAGGGTACTCCTAGTGCATCCGCAACGACTAGTCCCATAATTCCATTTTTATAATGATTCATACATGTACCTCCTATTTGTTGCATGTTAAGTATATCAAATATGTGTTATACAAGGTCGAATAACAGGCGACATTTGAAAAATATAACGGAAATGGTAGGGGAAATTAAAATTGTTGACGTATATATAAGTAGGAGGGATAAAATATGACATATTTTTTAGATGTAACAGATAAAAATAGAGAATTAACCACTGAAGAACGTGAAAAACTAAATCAAAAGGTAGGCTTTACCAATGATTATGTTTTTAAATATGTGTTTGGTTCTGAAGACAATGTATCAAAAACAATATTAAAAACATTTTTATCTTGTTTGTTAGATGTAGAAGTAATTAATATTACCCACAAAAATGTAGAAAACATAAGCAATGTTGAACAAAAAGGAATTCGAATGGATTTATTAGTAGATATAGTGGATTGTAACAAAGAAAAGAAATCAATTAATTTAGAAATGCAAAATTATGGTACAGCTATAGAAAATGAAATTCGTTCACAATATTATTTATCAAGAATGATTATCAATCAATGCAAAGACGATTATCAAAACATGAATAAGTCCTATCATATTATGATTTGTAACAAAATGAAAAGTCTAAAAAAAGAAGCAAATTTTTGTAATACATTCATATTAAAACATCAAATGAATAATTATGAAATGGCGCATAATAAAATGGTAATCATTTATATAGAATTAGGTAAGTTGGTAAAATTGGATAGTATACCAATCACAAAGTGGAGTTTATTAGAAAAACTTAGTTACATATTGAAGTACTCTCAAGACGAAAATCGTTATGATATAATTAATTTGTTAAAAGAGGAAGACGAGGTAGTGGCTATGATGTGTGATAAAAAGACGGAGTATTTTAGAACAACAACATTTGATATAGCCAAAGCAAGGGCTGCTTTTGATAAAGAGATAGAGAATCATTTAGAAGAGTTGGCCTATGAAGATGGATTTGAAGATGGGTTTGAGAATGGTGAAGAAAGTGGGATTCAGAAAGGGCTTCAACAAGGACTCCAAGAAGGAAGACAACAAGGACTTCAAGAAGGAAAACAACAAGGAATCCAGCAAGGGATTCTAAAAGTTATATCATCAATGAGAAATAATGGATTGAGTATAGCCGAAATTTCTAATGTTACAAACTTATCAATCGAAGAAGTAACGAAGGTGTTAGGTGAATAATATGTTAGATAATAAAGATGAAGTTTATAGAGCG
>JAFZDT010000169.1 GCA_017561055.1 Erysipelotrichaceae bacterium | reverse complement strand
TTCTGATCATCACTAGCTATATCTTCTAAAACAATATCTTTTTCTTTCATATAAGAAGACAATTCTCTAAAAGTAATGGTCGCATCCACAAACTTTTCTTTACTAGAATCCACTTCCTCTTTTTTCGCAACACATGGTCCAATAAAGACTACATACGCATCTTCATATTGTTGTTTCAAATATTGACCATGTGCCATCATTGGAGTAACCACTTTAGCCAAATATGGTAATAATGTAGGATAATATTTTTGAATTAATAAATTCACACTACTACAACAAGAAGAAATTAAAATATCTGGTTCTTCCTCTTTTAAAATACGTTCATATTCAGTTTTTACCATGCTAGCACCATGTGCAGTTTCAAAAGCATCATAAAAACCCATACCAACTAAAGCTTTCTTTACACCTTCAAAATTTGATACACCAAAAGCCGCCAAATACGATGGCGCAACTGACGCAATAACCTTTTTACCCTCTAAAATCCATTGCAATACCATATCTAAATCTTCACGCAACACTTTCGCATCTTGCGGACAAATATTAATACAAGTACCACAATAAATACACTCATTATGAATAATCTTTGCTTTTTCTTTTTTAAATTGAATCGCCTTCACTGGACAATTACGAATGCACTTATAACAATTCTTACAGTTAGCACTACAATACTGTAAAATATTCATAATTCTTCCCTCGCTATTCAACTTTGCTTAAAATATCACTAACAAAACGTTCTTTTGCATTTTCAGGACAAATATTATCTAAAAATTCATTATCAATACGAACTGCAACCCCACTTGTGCAATGTCCTAAACAAAAAGATGCTTTTAATTCAATTTTATCTTCTAAATGACGATCTTCAATTTCCTTCTTAAAAATTTGAATAATTTCATAACTACCTTTTAAATGGCAAGAACTACCAACACAAACTGATAATCGCATACATATACCTCCACTTGTTAAACTATTAACAATATTATACTGTATAAAACAGTAATATGTAAACGCAAAAAAAGTTGGTTACCCAACTTTTCTTTGTATAAATTTCACAATTTCAACTACTGGTATCACCACTAATGCAATACCAATCGCAATTACATATTCAACAATCGTAATCTTTGTTAAACCAAAGATCGTACGCAACATTGGTACATAGATTAACATAGTTGTTAATACGAAGGAAAATGCCATTGCTAATAATAAATATTTGTTATGTGATTTTAAACTTAATATAGATTGTCTTTGACTACGCATATTAAAGGAATGGAAAATTTCAGCTAATGACATCGTCATAAATGCCATTGTCATACCTTGAGCACTATTGCCAAATCCAAAGATACCAAACTCTAAATAATGACCAACAAAATAGGATAAAATCGTTAACCCAGCAATCAATATCCCTTGATATAACACATCAATTCCTAAACCATTCGCAAAGATTCCTTCATTTGCAGCCCTTGGTTCTCTTTCCATGACATCCAAATCACCATGTTCCATACCCAAGGCTAAAGCAGGAAAACTATCCGTAACTAAGTTAATCCACAAAATATGAATCGGTTTTAGAATAGTAAATCCCAACAAAGTACTTACAAACACACTGACAACTTCACTTAAATTACTAGACAATAGAAATTGAATCGCTTTACGAATATTATCATAAATCTTACGACCTTCTTCTACTGCACTCACAATCGTCGCAAAATTATCATCCGCCAATACCATATCGGCTACATTCTTGGTTACATCAGTACCGGTAATACCCATACCAACACCAATATCGGCATTTTTGATAGACGGTGCATCATTGACACCATCACCTGTCATCGCTGTAATTTTACCAACCTTTTTCCAAGTATTCACAATACGCACTTTATGTTCAGGTTGTACTCGAGCATAAACACCATAGCTTCCAATGGTATTTTCAAATTCCTCATCACTAATCTTATCCAATTGGGCACCTGTAATTGCCATTGTTGTATCATCTAAGATACCTAGTTGTCTAGCAATCGCAACAGCTGTATCCTTATGATCACCCGTAATCATAATCGGACGAATACCAGCACTACGACACTTTTTAATCGCATCCACAACTTCATCACGCACTGGATCAATCATTCCAACTAATCCAATAAACACCATCTTTTGTTCAATGGATTCATCTATATTTTTTGGTAAAGTATCATAGACTCTATATCCACATGCTAATACACGCAATGCTTCATTGGCCATATTATGATTGGCTACACGAATTTCTTCACGCTTCTTATCATTTAATTCCACAACTTTACCATTATCTAAAACATGTGTACATCTTTGTAATAAAACATCAGGTGCACCTTTGGTATATTGCACAATTTTATCTTGTACTTTATGCAATGTACTCATCATCTTACGATTGGAATCAAATGGCACTTCACTCACTCTTGGTTCCACTGTTTTCAATTTATACTTCGGCATTTGTAATTGATAGGCATATTGTACAAGCGCTGTTTCAGTAGGTTCACCAATTACATTACCCTGTTCATCAATTTCACTATCACTACATAACGCCATAGCTTTTGCTAATAACTTCTCATCACTTGCATAATGCTTAACCACTGTCATCTTATTTTGGGTTAACGTACCTGTTTTATCACTACAAATAATTTGTGCACTACCCAAGGTTTCAACTGCTGTTAACTTACGAATAATCGCATTACGCTTCGACATATTCGTTACACCAATACTTAATACAATCGTTACTACTGCAGCCAATCCTTCAGGAATCGCTGCTACAGCCAACGAAACAGCGACCATAAAGGTATCTACCACCACAACTGTATCAATACTATCCGCCATAAATAAACGGAAAGCAAACATAAATACACAAATACCCAATACTAAATACGTTAACACTTTACTCAATTGATTTAACTTCAACTGCAATGGTGTTTGACTATCCGTAGTATTCGCAATTACAGTCGCAATCTTACCCATTTCCGTATCCATACCAACCCCAGTAACTACCATTTCACCACGGCCATACACCACCGTACTACCCATATACACCATATTCTTACGATCACCTAAAGACACTTCACCATCAATCGCATCCACATGTTTATTCACAGGTACACTTTCACCTGTTAACGCTGCTTCTTCTACTTTTAAACTTGCACAAACAAGCATTCGTCCATCTGCAGGTACTGCATCCCCTGCTTCAAGTAATACGATATCACCAACTGTAATCTCTTCACTGCGAATAGTAACGACTTTACCATCACGTCTTACTTTACTAGTACTACTTGCCATTTCATTCAATGCTTCAATTGCTTTTTCAGCCTTATTTTCTTGATAAACACCCAATCCAGCATTAATACATACAACCGCCAATATAATAAATACTTCGGTTAATGGCTCATTGGCATAAATAGCCGTAATTGCACTCACCAATGCCGCAGCCAACAAAACGATAATCATTGGATCCATTAACTCTTCTATAAATCGTTTCCATAACGGCACTTTCTCAGCTTCTTGTAGTTTGTTAGGACCACATAAAGCTTGATTTATCTCAGCTTCATCACTACTTAGTCCATTCTCATCAACTTCAAACATCTTCAATACTTCATCTTTCTTCATTTGATACTCTTTCATCTTTTATCCTCCTAGAAAATAAGAAAAGACCCACGTATGTACTAAACATACATGAGTCTTGTTATTTAAAGATAAAGCCAGATCTCTTCGATCATGTTGTTGACTTTAACACGTACACATTTCTTGGTACGCCAACTACTCCCTCATTTGAGCCTTAACTCAATTTTATTATATCCAATTCCCACTTAATTACAACTGACATTTTATAAAAAATGTCAATTACATTTATAGTATTTATAAAATTAATAATTTGAAATAATATTATGATATACTTCTTGTTAATAGGAGAAATAATTTATGAAAGTAAATATATTAGATAGTGGAATATATGAGTTTATAGACCTTTGTCAAAAAGAAAATATTAATTCCATAGATGTTGAACAGCTATTAAAAAACGAATCTTATAATTCAATGATACAATTAATGGGACAAAACTGGGGAATTGGATTACATGAAAGCTGGAAAACTATATTCATGTGTGCATTCAATCAAAATTATGATCAAAAAATATCAAACATACAATCTATGTATGTAAATCATTTAAAAAATGCTATACATTCTTTAACTAATTTAAAGAAATTAGTATCACGTATTAAATCCATTATCGAAAGCAATGATTTTTTTACTATTGTGAATCAATATGCTTATACAGACAAACTAGAGACACTCAATATTCATTTGCTAATTTTTGGACCAAATGCCGGTGGTAATCAAGATATTATTTTAGACATTCTGTTTTTAGAACCACTTACTGATAATGAGATCTCAAGAATAATTGCACATGAATTACACCATATTATTCGAAGCAAGTATGAAATAAATTATTATTCAAATCATGAAGAAATTCTTCAAATGGCATTTTGGTTAGAATCTGAAGGTTGTGCAAATCTATGTAATTATGAATCATCCATTAAATTTTATGAATTATATGGTTATGTAAAAAAGGATGTTATGATTCAAAATCTAAATAACATTAAGAATTCTATAAATCAAATAAATGATTTAATAATGAACAATTACTTAGGACATGACAAACACCATGAACTATACAACTTTTTAGCAACCGATTTGTTATTTCACACACTCGGCTACTTTATGGCAAAAACAATCTATGAAGTTTCAGCATCTACCTTAAAAGATACGGTTGGAAATCCTTTAAAATTTATTAATGTTTACCAAAATATATGTAAAAATAAAAATATAGGATATCCATTAAAAGATGAAACTATCAATATACTAAACAAAACATTGTCACGTAATAATTAAAAGGTAGAAATTTCTACCTTTTTTCATATTTATCAAAATTATAATTTTAATTTCTTAACATATTCATTTATCAAAAATTTAACATTATTATATTTTTCTTCATCATGAATATATTCATGTCTCACTTTAACGAAATTTCTACTTCCACGTTTTTCATAGCTATAACGTGGGATTAATTGAATATGATAGTGATTATTAGGACCATCGCACATGGTGCACATATAAACTCTTTCACATTTATACACTTCTTTAAGAATAATCATAAACTGTTTAGAAAAACGAATAATCTTTTCATTT
>JAFZDT010000168.1 GCA_017561055.1 Erysipelotrichaceae bacterium | reverse complement strand
TTTTCTTAATTTCCAAGGTGCTTATGAAATTTGCACAGTGTTAAGAGTAATGGTGGTATTTGCCTTTGGTATGAGTTTATGCCAAAGAAAAAGACGCAATCAAAATACATGGGTGAAGAAGTTAATCATTGCTTTCTTTGTGTTTTTCTTAATGTGTTGGGAAATGGGATATTTTGTATTCCCAGGAATTAAGGGAATCGTAAATTTCTTAGGATTGGCATCTTTTGGCTTTGATTTATTGTATATTTACTGTGGTTGGGCGTTTTTTGACTAATGAAACGGTTTACATTGGGTTTATCTTTTGAATTAGATATGGTATTATATGTGACGTATGAATTTAGGAGGTATGGACAATGGCTAAATTTACAACAAACGACTACAGTCAAAAACTTCTAGAAATGAAGTGGGAAGCTCACAATAAACAATGGTTATATATCGAAGTTAATGCGAAAGAATTAATGAACGAAATGGAACCAGGTGCTAAAAATATTAACGCTGTATGTAAAGCAATCTATGATGCTTTATTAGAAGGTGATAGCATTTTAGTAAAACCTGAAACAAAAACAGGTATGGGTGTAGCTTTAACAGTTCGTTACTATGTAGACAATCTACATGAATCTAGACAAAAATATAACGGCGAAGTATTATAGTCAATTAAAAAGGTAACTGAGATCAGTTACCTTTTTTGTTATTCTTCAATTTGTTTCGCAACGACAATTAAACGTTTAGTATCTTGATTACGAACACAAGTTTGGAAAGTGATGAAGGAATCACCAAGTTCAATATCCACATTCGTATCATAATATTGATGCTTTTTTGGATAAGCGAAGAAATCATCTAAAGCTTCCTGGCTAGCAAAATTACGAATCGTGTAATCATATTGGGTTTTTGTGTAATCAAACTCATAGACATAAGCAACTACATAGGTTCTTGTTTCATCTCTAAAGTGTAAACGAATGATTTTGTTTGCTTCATAGTTTTCTTGTTTTTTAAGTTTTGTAAGAGGTGTAAACATTTTAGAAGCATCCGCATATACATAGTGTCCATACATCGTAATATTATCATCATTTAGTAAATTACGATAATCGACAAATGGTGTTCCTTGTAGGCTACTTTTTCTTTTGAAAGAACGACGTAAATAGTAGTCATTATCATAAGATTGTACAATTGGTAAAGAAATAATACCACTATCAAATTCTAAATAGAAAACATAGTCTTTATTAACTTCTTTTAATTTATCAAAAGATTCTGGTGTGAATCTTGGTTCTTCGACTTCTTCATTTGTAGTAGGGGTTGTTTCTAATAGTTGTTCAATTTCTTTTTGTTCTTGTTCAAGTTTACGCATTTCCATTTGGAATTCGAATATTTTAAAGGTACTAAACATAAAAGTACCGATACATAGTAAAATACATATATCTAATAATATTTTTTTAATTTTCATTTTATCACCAAAAGTATTATAACAAATAATTAAGTGATGTATATGGAAATTTTCTTTTTTAGAAACTACTTGAAAATAATTCAAGTGATAGTATAATGACTATACAGGAGGTATAGCTATGGATAGAGTGATATTACATTGTGATTTGAATAGTTTTTATGCCTCTGTGGAAGAATTGTATCATCCAGAATATAAGAATGTACCATTAGCGGTTGGTGGTAGTGAACAAGCGCGTCATGGCATTATTTTAGCTAAAAATCAATTGGCTAAAAAATATAAGATTCAAACAGCAGAACCAATTTGGCAAGCAAAACAAAAGTGTCCAAATTTGGTAGTTGTGCCACCATCTTTTGATAAGTATGTCTATTTTTCCAATCGTGTACGTGAGATTTTTCAAGAGTATACAGACTTAATTGAACCATTTGGTATTGATGAAGCATGGTTGGATGTGACGGGTAGTCAAATGTTATTTGGTGATGGAAAGTGTATTGCGGATACTTTGCGTATGCGTATTAAAGAGGAATTGGGTATAACGGCATCTGTTGGTGTTAGTTATAATAAAATCTTTGCGAAATTGGGTTCGGATTATAAGAAACCAGATGCGACTACGGTGATTTCTTGTGAAAATAAGCATTTGATTGTGGATCCTTTGCCAGTAGAGGATTTATTGTTTGTTGGTAAAAGCGCAACAAAAGCTTTACATGCTTGTGGTATTTATACCATTGGTCAATTAGCGAATACTGATTGTGAGTATTTGGAAAAAGTATTAGGTAAAATGGGCAAAATGTTATGGTGTTATGCCAATGGTTTGGATACTTCTGAAGTAAAGCCTTGGGGATATAAAGAGGATGCGAAGAGTATTAGTCATGGTATGACGACCAAAAGAGATATTCGTAATGCGATGGATGCGAAGATGGTATTATCTTTGATGGCAGAAGAAGTAACAAGTGATATGCGTATACAAAAGGTGGTATGTAAGAAAGTGTGTTTGTTTATGCGTGATGTAAATTTACGGGTATTTCAAAGACAGTGTGTATTACCAAAGAAGACGCAGTGTGCTAGTGATATTTTAGATGCAGTTATGAAGTTATTGTCTAAGCATTATGATTTTGAGATTCCATTACGGAGTATTGGAATTCGAGTGATGGATTTTGAAAGTGAAGAAAGTGGTCGCCAATTGTCTTTGTTTGAGGATGCTGTGCATGATGAAAAGGGTGAACAATTGGAGAAGACGGTAGATTTAATACGAAAACGGTATGGTTTTACTAGTATTAAGCGTGGAAGTATGATGGAGAAGACGGATTTGTTTGATTAGGAGGTTATTATGAAAACTAGAGTGGATGTAGTGTGTGTGCATTTTAAAGATGGTCATATTAAGCCTTTGGAGATTGTGTGGGATGATGGTCGTCGTTTTTCTATTGATCAAATTTTAAATATTATGCCTGCGGCATCGATGAAAAGCGGTGGAGTGGGTATGCGTTATACGTGTATTATTCATTCGCATAAGCGATATTTGTTTTTAGAGGAAAATCATCGTTGGTTTGTTGAATGAGTTGCGTGATACAAATGTATTGTGTACAATGGTTTTGGTGATCAATGATGAAGAAGAAATTAGGAATTGTAGCTGTAGTGATAGCTGTAGTGATTATGGCTATATTAGGATATGTACATTATGAAAATGTGAAGGAACAAGAACGTTTGGCCTTGTTACAACAACAAGAACAACAACTTGAAGAAGTAAAGTCACATTTTGGTGAAAAGGTACAAACCCAACGTGTTACATTATTATTTAATAAGATAGAAGATAAGTATGTGGTGGCTGGTAGCCTTGGTAAGGATGAGGTGTTATCACTAGTTGAACAAGAACTTACGTATGATACTGAATATTTCTTGTGTAAAGAATATGATTTATATGTAAAATACCAAGATGTAATGCCAATTACGGAAGAGATTACATATAGTTTGCGTCATAAGAATTATATTCCGTTTAATGAAAGTGTTGTTTTAGATAAGAATACGATTTTCTATGATGAAAATGAGGAATTGGTTCTTTCTTTATATACGGGTATGACTCTACCGATTTTGGTTAAGGAAGATATGTATTATGGTGTTGATTATCAAGATCGTTTGTTGTGGATTCGTAAAGAAGATGTAAAAGAAGTAATTGAGCAAAAAAATAGTACGGCTAAAATTGCGACAGGTATTCGTGTGTTTTGTTATCATCAGTTGTATGATGAAAGCAAAACAAAGTGTAATAAAATTATTTGTCATCCTTTATCACAAATGCATAGTCATTTTAAATACATTCGTGATGCAGGGTATTATACGATGACAATGCAAGATATGCAGTGGTATGTGGCTGGTAAAGTGAATATGCCATACAAGAGTGTTTGTTTAACATTTGATGATGGTGGCGAAAATACGAAATTGGTTGTTAAGATGTTAGAAGAATATGATTTGCATGCGACGTTGTTTTTGATTGCGAATCGATTGCAGGATTATATGATTTCGGATTATTTGGAATTGCATTCGCATACATATAATATGCATACGAATGGGCATTGTAGTATTAGTCCTAGAGGTAGTGCTATCCTTTGTAAGGATAAGGAAACAGTGCTTGCGGATTTAATTAAGAGTCGTGAAGTATTAAATGGGGCGTATGCCTTCTGTTATCCGTATTATGAATATAATAATACAATTATTAAAACATTGAAGGAAGCTGGTTTTACGATGGCGTTTATGGGGGATGAAGGCTTAGTGCATGTTGGTGATAACCCATTTAAAATTTCTAGATATACATTTAGTAATAATTCGAGTGTAAATGAATTGAAATATTGGATGCATAGAGAGTAAAGGACGAAAGTCCTTTTTCTTTTGGATAATAAAAAAACGAATCTTTCGATTCGTTAGTTATAAAAATGGCGGTCCAGACGAGGATCGAACTCGCGATCTCCTCCGTGACAGGGAGGCATGTTAACCACTACACCACTGGACCGTGCTTAAAAATATTACCATATGAAGCATGGAAATGCAACATTTTTTTAAAAAAGAATCATCTTTCGATGATTCCATAGCTATGTCAGTAATTTGAATGGAGCAGGTGAGGAGAATCGAACTCCCGCATTGACCTTGGCAAGGTCATGTTCTACCATTAAACCACACCTGCAACAACTTTTACATTTTACAAGGCTTTACTATCTTTGTCAAGTACTCTGATATGACTCCCTTTTACGGCAATTTATGACGTCAGATCGACCGGATCACCGTTTATCGTATCCGTCCCCTTACCGGTCTTCCTGTCTATCTCATACCACGCAGAAGTCGCCGTATGATCTCCCATGTCATCATACAGATGTATGGTGACAAGATCGCCGTTTGTGCTGTCTACCTCACTGATACCGGGCCGGTACCCAGTTTCCCTCTCATAATGATCCAGTGCCATTTTGCAAAGATCGGCATCACTGTAGCTTTCTTTTTTCTCAGGCTCTTTCAGGTCTGTCTTCAGTATCTTTACCGATGACAGCGGGGCATACCTGATATCTGCATAATTGCCCTCGGATTTGCTGACGAAACCGTCAAAATATGTCTGGTCAACCGGCTTAGCTCCCGTAACATCCCAGCTGCAATTTTTTGTATAATAATACGGTCCTCCACTTAC
>JAFZDT010000167.1 GCA_017561055.1 Erysipelotrichaceae bacterium | reverse complement strand
GTAGAAATTATTAAAGACACTATCAAGGTAATTAACGCAACAGATACAACAATCTTCAAAAGACGTTCATTACGTTCCATTCTTAGTTTCTCTTCTATTTCTTGTTCTTTTTTTCTCTTTTCTTCTTCCTCTTTTACTTTTTCATATCTAGCTTTACATTCTTCTAATTTCTTTTTAGAATCTTTATAGTTTTTTAACTCTTCAAATAAATCAATAGCTTTCTTTAATTCTTCGCTATTATTATATGATTGATAACGATTAGCTTTTTCATACATAGAAGAATACTTCATATCCTCAATTTCTTCTTCTAATTGTTTAATATAGACATCCGTATTCTTATAGCCTCTTATCTCTCTAAACATTTTAAGAGCTTCACCTAATTCATCACTAGAATCTGCATCATCCATCTTTTCTACAGCTTTTTTATAAATCTTGCTGTATTTGGATTCTTTCTTTCGATCGATAATAGTTTGCAAAGAACCTTCTAATTTTCTTCTTAATGTAGGATCCGCAAATTGAATCGCTCTTTGATAATTACGATTATCATCAAACTTTTCTTTATAGTCTTTTAACCAATCTAATTTTTCAACTCCCAAATCCGCTAATAACTTACCTACATAAGCCATTGCATTCTTTGGTTGATAATCCAATACGCGATCACAGTATTCTTCTGCATCACTCCACTCTTGGTCTTCCAAAAACATAAAGGCTCTTTCTAATAAGGCATCTACATTGACTGGTAGTTCATATTCAGTGGTTTCAACTTTTTTAGGTTCTACTTTAACTTCTTCTATTTGTTCTACTGGTTTTGTTTCAATGACTTCTTGTTTTTGTGTATTAACAACTTTTTTAATCACATGTAACAAGTCAAACATAAATCCTAAACGATTCATATCTTGTGCTTGTAAATGGGAGAACTCTTCTGGTAAATCATATGGGTCCATTCCCTTATAAGCTGGAATTAATAGTTTCTTTTCACCATTTTTGATTAATGATAAATAACGACTCCACTCATTCTTCACCCATACTGCATTCAAATATTCTGGTTTAGTACCAATAACTACCATAACTTTAGAACTATTCAATGCCGCAAAAATGTATGGTTCATAGGCAATACCCAATTTATCTTCTAACGTAATTCTTGAAAAGAAGACTTTAAATCCCATTTCTGTTAATTCGTAATACAGTTCGGATGCTAATGCACTATCTGGTGTTCGATTTCCATTTTCATCAGATTCTTTATAACAAATAAACACATCAAAAGGCTCTTCTTTCAAAGAGATTTCTAAAATACCTTTTTGTACTTCATCTATATAACTAGCTTCTTGTTCATAAATACGTTTTTGTTTTTCATCCGCATACTGTAATGCTAGCTTATAATCTGTATCTGCTAATACGGAGGTATATTGTGCTCTATGTATCGTAGGAACTCGTTTCTTTGTTTGTGGATCTTCCACATATTCGATCCCATATTTGCATAATACAATGGACCAATATACTTCCGCATCCGTTGTATCCTCTAATAAGATTTTTTCATATAATGCTAAAGCTTTATCAAATTCATTATTTCTACGAAAATGATTTGCTCGATCATATAAATTATTAATTCTATCATTTGTTAATTTAGGAAGTGTTTGGATACTACCACAATATTGACATTCAAATACACTTTCATTCTCTAGCACTTCTAAAGTACCGCCACATATTTTACACTTAAATACTGCCATATCACTACCTCCTATTCTTGTTTCATTCCACATTCATAACAAAACTTTGCTTGTGGTTGTAATACAGTCCCACAATTTGGACAACAATATTGCTTATCTACTAATGCTATGGTTTCTGCTTCAACAAATGCTGGTACTTTTTTATCTACCATCTTACTAGCAACTTCCCACATTTTTTCTTGTTGAATGGTATAGCCTTCTTGTACTCGTTTTTGTGCTCTAGTTTGTGAATCAATTAATTCAACTTCTTGACGTATTTTTGCATTTTCAATATCTGCATACTTTCTAAAATGAAGTTCTTTATATTGTTCATAACGTGCATCACCATCTGGTTTAGCGATGGTCATCACATAAAAATTATCTAGCGCTAACCCATATTCCTCAAAATGTGGATGCAATAATGCTTGTAATACCGTTGAAATATCTTGTAAATGTTCATCAATTTCAAAAATATTTAATTTTTCATCCTTAATGATTTTTGCTAAATAGGTTTTCACCTTCATATTTAATAACGCTCTAAACTTTGTTGTTAATTCTTTGGTAGACAAAGATTTTTGATATCCTACAACATGATTCATAAACAATTGAGAATCAAACACTCTAAGACTCATCTGTCCACTAGCTCCAATTTGCATAGGAAAACCATAGGTAGGCTCTAATAATTCAATTTGACTATCCGTACCCCATTTAATTTCCATTTGTTCACCAGTATTAATAAAGAAAATACTGCAATCATAAATCGTAGGTAATGAAAATAATCGCTTTTCTTCTCTATGAATACAATATCTACCTGTTTTATATACATCTAGCAAATGCCCATTGACTAGTACAATCGCTTCTTGTGCTTCTTGTACCACAATATCTGTAGACTCATACATTTTATCCATAGGATGTTTCCATACTAATAGATTTTCATTACTCTCATATTTCACAACATTTATCGTATTAGACATGGACTTCCCTCCTATATATTCTTCTTTATTATAAAGGTAATTTTATTATTTATCTATGTCTTTATATAAAAGAAAAGATGGTTTACACCATCTTATTTAATATCTAAAATTTTAACTTCATATGGATCATCCACATGAACAGTTACTACATCTCCAACTCTATGTTCAATAATAGCCATTGCTAAAGGTGTAGTATTTGATAACTTACCTTCTAATGGATTTGCTTCAACTGAACCTACGATTGTATAAGTATCAATTTCATCGAATTCTAAATCATGTAAAGTAACTGTTGTACCTAAACGAACTGTACGATTAGCACCTGTTTGAGGTTTCGCTTCTTCAATGATTTCAATGTTTTGTAACATATGATCTAATTCACGAATACGAGCTTCAACTTGAGCTTGACGATCTCTAGCTGCATCATAATCCGCATTTTCACTTAAGTCCCCTTGTGCACGAGCTGCTTGTAAATCAGCGATTACTTCAGCACGAACCACATGAACTAAATTATCATATTCTTTTTGTAACTCCGCAAGACCAACTTTAGTAACTTGCACTTTATTTTTATCCATGTTATTTCAACTCCTTAACGTTTTAGTATTATAGCACATTGCTATCAATTATACTACTAATTTTTGTCACCAATAAATCAATAGCCACTACATTATGTCCACCCTCAGGAATGATAATATCCGCATGTCTACGACTAGGTTCAATAAACAAATTATGCATTACACGTACAGTTTGTGTATATTGTTCAACCACACTTTCAAGTGTTCTACCACGATCTCTAACATCACGTTTTAAACGACGAATAAAACGAATATCTGCATCAGTATCTACGAAGATTTTCATATCTAAACGAGAACGTAACATTTCATCTTCCAATACAAATAAACCTTCTAATACAATTACATCACAAGGGTGAATGGTTTCTGTTTCTTTAGCACGAGTATGATTTACATAATCGTAAGTCGGTTTTTCAATAGATTGTCCATTTGTCAAAGCATCTAAATGATCCACTAACAAGTCCATATCAAACGCAAATGGATGATCATAATTTGTTTTTGTTCTTTCTTCCATTGGCAAATGATCTTGACACTTATAATAATCATCTAAACGAATGATTACTACAGATTGACTTTCCTCAAATACTTTCTTTAAACGTTTGGCAATACTCGTTTTTCCACTAGCACTACCACCAGCAATCCCAATAATAATAGGCTTTGACATAAAACAACACTCCATTCTAATACAAATATTTACTTACATTTCTTGCATGTTCTGCATATGTTTTCGCATAGTATACAGTACCATCACCATATACATCAGCCATAAAGTATAAATAATCACTTTCTGTTGGTTCTAATACTGCTTTAATCGCAACTTCACCTGGATTCAAAATTGGTCCAGGAGGAAGTCCATTAATATAGTATGTATTGTAATCAGATGCCATTTGATAATTTGTCTCACAATCCATCCAATCATCAAATTCATATAATGCATAACATACCGTTACACTTGATTGCAATTTCATACCTCTATCAATACGATTCATAAATACACCAGAAATTAATTTCATATCTTTTTCTGAGCTACCTTCATATTGCACAATTGATGCTAAAGTCATCACTTCATGCATACTCATTTCTGTAGCCGCAATTTGATCCGCATACTTATCTAAAATACTTTGTGTATGATTTAAGAAACGTTCAGTAATTGCTTTTGCACTTGTTTTTTCCAAGAACATATATGTTTCAGGGAATAAATAACCTTCTAAATATACACGTTGACTATTTAAACATTCTTCTGTAATAAAAGAATATTTTTTAGACAATTCAACAATATAGTCTTTATCATTCCATAATGTTAACAATTCTTCTGCAGTAACATTGGTATGTTGTTCCATCTTTTTCGCAATATCCTTAGCCCACATACCTTCTGTAATCGTAATCATGACTTGTTCGCTACCAGCTTTAGTCGAATCATTTAAATGCGCAACAATTTGTTTTGTATTCCAAGAAGTATCTAAAATAAAATTACCAGCTTTAATATTTGTTAATTCTGACAATCTCATATATACCTTTGTCATAAGCGCATCATGAATAATACCATCAGTTTCTAAACGAGATAAAACACTATCAATTGATTCGCCACTTTCAATCACAAAATCCACTTCTTGTGATTGTTCACTCACAGGTGAAAGATTCGATACATAATACGCATATGCACCACCAACAGCACCTAATATAACAATTAGAAATGATAAAAGAACGATAAGAATCTTCTTACTCTTCATCTTCCTCATCCTCATTAAATGCATTTAATACTTCTTCAACCATATCCCATTCTTCTTGAGTTTCAATTGGGAATAAATGACCTTCATCATCATAAATAGATGCAAAAATATCTCCATCTTCAACTTCTGGATCATAATACAATACATACTTCTTTGTACTAGCATCTGGTTCAAAAGTTAATAAGATTTCCATTTCCTTTTCAACACCATTTTCATCTGTAATATACAATTTTTTATCCATGATTTATCCTCCTTTATAAAACAGGGGATTTTACAAATCCCCTACTTCTTACTATCAAGATATCCTTGTAAAATTTGTACCGCAGCCATTTGATCAATAATTTGTTTACGTTTTTTACGACTCACATCATGAGAAATCAATAACTTTTGAGCCGCAACCGTTGTCAAACGTTCATCCCACATAACAACAGGAACATCACATTGACTTTCAATCATTTCCTTAAACTGTAAACAAATCTCACCACGAATACCAACATCACCATTCATATGTTTAGGCAAACCTAAAACAATCGTTTGAATACGATGCTCTTTAATTAAAGGTAAAAGTTTTTCCAATGCTGTTTCATAATCATCATCTTCAAAACGGATAGTCGTTAAACTAGACGCAAACCAACCTAATGCATCACTAGTCGCAATCCCTAATGTACGACTACCTAAATCCAATCCCATGCACTTCATTATTTTTGTTCCAAAAATACTCTAACGAGTTCCTCAATAATCTCATGACGCTCAACAGTTTGAATCACACTACGAGCATTTTTGTAACTAGAAATATACGCAGGATCACTTGAGATTAAGTATCCAGCAATTTGACTGACTGCATTATACCCACGTTCATTTAAAGCTTCTTCTACTAAAGTTAGAACATCCTTAATATTTTGTTTGCGAATCTCTTCAATATTAATCGCTAATGTTTCCGTTGGTTTTTGTGCCATACATAATCCCTCCTTTTACCTTATTATTTTATCAAATACAAGATTAAATTCCAACCATCTCACGAACGGATTTTGCAATTTCATCAAGTTTTGTAATATCTTTACCACCAGCTTGGGCAATATCAGGTCTTCCACCACCATTACCACCAGCCATTTGCGCAGCTTTCTTCGCTACATCACCAGCTTTAATACCTTTGGCAATCATAGCTTTAGAACATCCAACAACAAATACTACTTTATCATCAGAAACGTTTGTTAAATAAACAAATCCGTTAGTTAATTTGTCACGTAATTGTTCTACCATACCTTTTAATGAAGAAGAATCCGCATCTTTTAATTCAACAAATAAGTATTGGTTACCATCAACTGTAACAGCTTGATTTACCATTTCATCAACTTTCGCAACTAATAATTGTTGATTCAATTGACCATTTTCTCTTCTTACATCTTGCAATTCATCAATTACTTGTTGAACTTTATTTTCAACATTTAAAATAGAGTTCATTTTTAATTTAGATGCAATTGTTTTTAATGTATTTTCTTTTTCTAATAAATCTAAGTATGCTAACATACCTGTTTTACAAGTAATACGACGTACACCAGATCCAATACTTTCTTCAGATTGAATTTTGAACACACCAATTTGTTGAGTATTCGCAACGTGTGTACCACCACATAATTCACTAGAAGCAGTTCCCATCTTAACTACGCGCACTTTTTCATCATATTTTTCATCGAATAATGCCATAGCACCAGATTTCTTAGCTTCTTCAATATCCATAACTTCAGTTACTACATCATGATGTTGGTAAATGAATGTATTTACTAAATGTTCAATTTCTTGTAATTGAGCATCTGTTACTTTTTCAAAGTGAGTAAAGTCAAAACGGCCATATTCATCACAAACATAAGAACCAGCTTGTGCTACATGTGTACCAATCACTTGACGTAATGCACTTTGTAATAAGTGTAAGCTAGAGTGATTTGATTTAATCTTTTCACGACGAGCCACATCAATCTTACATGTTACTACATCGTTAAGTTTTACATCACCTTCAACATGGTGTAAATGTTGTTTATGAGGTGCTTTCTTAACATCTTTTACTAAAATTTCTTTATCGCCAGCTACTAATACACCAGTATCCGCAACTTGTCCACCGCTTTCAGCATAGAAAGTTGTTTGAGAAAGGATAATATCCCCTTCACCATGAATTTCGTCTACTTGTACACCATCTTTGAATAATCCAATAACAGTTGCTTCACATTCTGTTTGTTCATATCCTAAGTATGTACTTGGAGTTACGAAGTTCATTAAATCTGCAGATTGACTAGACATAGATTGAACAGCATCTCTAGCACTTCTAGCTCTTTGACGTTGTTTTTCCATTTCTACTTTGAAACCTTCACGGTCAATAGAAATACCATGTTCTAAAGCAATTTCTTCAGTTAATTCTACTGGGAATCCATATGTATCATATAATTTGAATACATCAGCACCAGCTAATACATTACTTTCATTATTCTTTAAGTAACCTTGTAAAATACGTTCACCTTCTTGTAATGTAGAATGGAAACTTTCTTCTTCAGATTTAACTAATTTTTGAATTAAATCTACTTTTTCCACTACATATGGATAGAAGTCTTTCATAATATCCGCTACAACTGGTACTAAACGATACATGAATGCACCCTTAATATCCAATTTCTTACCAAAACGAACTGCACGACGTAATACACGACGTAAAATATAACCACGACCTGTATTTTCAAACATCGCACCATCAGCGATAGCGAATGTTACTGTACGAATATGGTCCGCAATTACACGGTAAGCCATCTTATTTTCTCCACCATATTTTTTATCTGTGAACTCTTCTGTTGCACGAATAATAGGTAAGAATAAATCTGTATCAAAGTTTGTTTCTCCACCTTGTACTAAAGAAACTAAACGTTCTAAACCCATACCTGTATCAATATTCTTTTGAGGTAATTCTTTATAATCTTTACGATCAACGCCCTCTTTCGCATCATATTGAGAGAATACAACGTTCCATACTTCGATATAACGATCATTATCCATTTCTTCGAAGAATAAACGTTCACCTAATCCTTCAGGATCATATTTTTCTCCACGGTCATAGAAAATTTCACTATCTGGTCCACATGGTCCTTCACCAATTTCCCAATAGTTACCTTTAGTACGTAAAATATGAGATGGATCCACTTTACATTTCTTAGTCCAAATTTCATATGCTTCATCATCATCTTCATAGATAGTTACATACATTTTTTCTTTATCGAAACCAATCCATTCTGGGCTTGTTAAGAATTCCCAAGCAAATGGAATCGCTTCTTGTTTAAAGTAATCACCAATAGAGAAGTTACCTAACATTTCAAAGAATGTATGGTGACGAGCTGTTTTCCCTACATTTTCAATATCGTTTGTACGAATTGATTTTTGCGCATTTGTAATACGATTACAACGAGGTTTTTCACTACCATCAAAATACTTTTTCAAAGCAGCAACACCAGCATTGATCCATAATAATGTTGGGTCATTATGTGGAACTAAACTAGCACCTGGTTCAACCATGTGACCTCTTTCTTCGAAATACTTTAAGAACATACTTCTAATTTCAGAACCTGTTAATTGTTTCATTGTTAAACACTCCTTTTTGTAAATAAAAAACGTTCCTGTAAAAACAACAGGAACGTTATTAACGCGGTACCATCCTGATTCATATCTTACGATATGCACCTCAATTCACTATAACGTCAGTGTTAACGGGAACTATTAATTCCACTCCGAAGTAGCTTCCACAACCTATTTTGTGTGATTTGCACCAACCATCACATCTCTAATTACCCATACATCATGTACTTATCTTCATCATCGTTTTCAATCTTCGAAATTATACCACACATCTTCCCAACTGCCAACTGTTTTATTTCGTTTTGAAAAGACAAAACTACGAATAACTAATTGTACAATTCCAGCAATAATTGGCGAAAACAACATCCCAAATATTCCAAACAATTTCCCACAAACAAACAAGCTAATTAATGTAACAATTGGTTTTAAATGCATTACTTTTTTGAAGATAAATGGCTGTATCCAATTGGATTCGATTTGTTGAAACAAAAACACTAAAATGACTAACATAAATGGAAATTGTGGATACATCATTAAACACAAAAGAACAAATACTACAAAACCAAACAAAGGACCAAATATCGGAAATAAGTTACTCAATGCCAAAATAGCTGCCACAATAAAACTTTCTGGAAATTGAAAGATAAACAATAAAATACTAAATATCAAATATAAAAGAATTAAATCGAATAGCACACCTTTCGTATATTGAAAAATAATCGAATCAGCCGTTTTAATAAAATTAGTATCCAACTTTATATATTTTGTAATACTCTCCAAATCAAAAGAGATAAAAATCGCGCAAGTAAAAATAAAGCCTAATTGTTTTACTGATTCCATCATACTACTGGTCTTTTCTACCACCATACTTGGTACCGATAGTAACCAATCATCAGGAATCCACTCTTTCACTATCAAAAACAAACTAGGAATATCAATTGTAATTTGTTGGTACCAAAGAATCAATTTTGGTATCCCATACCACAATAATAAGATCAAAACTAACGCTATACAAACATAGACTACCATAACTTGTATAATACGTTTATTACTAGGCACTCTATGAATATACACTTCTAAGATTAATGCCAATAAAAAACCATAAACTAATTGTACAAGTATAGATAGAAGTGAAATTACCGTATTCCACATACCCACACTTTGTAATAATAGAACACTAAAATATACTGTAACTACTAATAAAAAAATGAAGGAAAGATGTCGAAAGTATTCTTTCATAGAAAAAAGCCCATTAGGGCTTTAAAAATTATCGGCAAACTGCGAATATTTTCGCATCATTTTTCTTCTTGCCTTTTTCATATCATAATACAAATCATAGATTTCATCCTCTTTAGAAATTGTTAAAACAACACCAAGGACAACACCTACACCCAATAACATTAAAGGCTTATTTAACATCATCATTGATCACCACTCCTTCATAAGTAGTGTGTACAATAATTATTTTTTTATCCACTCTTCTTTTAAAATTGAATACGTACACAAATCCATAGCACCATATAAATCATGACGATACGATTTACGCATACACCCTTCATATTGCATACCGATTTTTTCCATAATACGTTGACTTGCTATATTCCCTTCAAAATGAGAGGCAATCACCATATCAACATGTAAATAACTAAAACACTGATTGACAATCGCATTCGCCGCTTCAAAGCCATACCCTTGATTCCAATAGGCTTCTTGAATCGCATAACCTATTTCCATAGCTACACAAGCTCTTTGTACAAAACGCAAACTCATATGTCCAATCACTGTACCATCCAACAAACAAATGCTATAACAACCTGGATCATTGATCATTTGTTGTAATTTTCTAGCCAAATCTTGAGGACTTGTAATTGGTGCATACCCATCTGTTAATGCTACATTCGGATTGCTTTGTAATATCCATTCTGCTTCATAATCTTCTTTAGCAGTATGACGCAAATATAAACGCTCAGTTTGTACAATCATATAGCGCATAGCCATTTCTTTCATACGATACGAAATCGCATCTTCCAGAATTTGCATTGGAAATTGTAGATTGATACGCAATATCGCAATACGATCCTCTTCATAATAATGCCAACGATCCACCATCACATACATATCATCAGTTGTTTGTATATCAATATACCACTCAGACAATTGATATTGTGTTTGTAATTGTTGAATATAGTCTCTAATCTTCATCATCAATCCACCGCATTTGTTCTAACATTCTTTGTTGCAACGTTGTTTTACGTACATAAAAATCCTGTGCTTGAATACCATACATAAACGCTTCCGGTTCTCCTAATAACACCAAAGACTTTTTCGCACGAGTAATACCGGTATAAATCAAACGTTTTTGTAACATCATGCCATACTCTTTTACAATCGGCATAATAATAATTGGATATTCACTACCCTGTGCCTTATGTACCGAAATACAATAGGCATGAGTAATATGTGAGAACGTATCTGGCCCATATTCCACAAAAACTCCTTCAAAATCCACAATCATTCTTGGTTGATTGGTTTCATTTTCTTCAGGATAGATAATTTCTACCAAAATACCAATATCCCCATTAAATACATAATCATCCGGTTGATTTTTTAATTGTAAAATCTTATCTTGTTCTCTAAATAAACGATATCCCACTTGTAATTCACGCTTATATTCACTAGCTGGATTAATGGCTTTTTGCAACGCTACATTTAAGGCATCCACCCCAGCAACACCACTATACTTAGGAGCCAACACTTGAATACTGGTTTTAGAATATCCACGATCCAACGCTTCTTGTACGACACGTAAACAATAGTTTTTTACATCAAACTTATTACAATTATAAAAACGCACATCATGTAATTGTGGTATTTCATTACAAGCATCTTGTTGAATTTGGTGTGCCAAATTCACGATATCCGAACCCTCTTTTTGTCTAAAGATTTTATCTAAACGCACAAATGGAAAATATCCAGATTCCATAAAATCTTTTAATACACAACCAGGAGATACGGAAGGCAATTGGTTTTCATCCCCAATTAAAATAATCTTCTTAACATGTTCACCCGCTAATAATAAATGATAGAACAAATATTGATCCACCATAGAAAACTCATCCACAATTAAAATATCCACCAACAAAGGATCTTCTTGGTTTTTACCAAAAGTATTGGTCTCCAAATCCCATCTTAATAAACTATGAATGGTACTCGCTTCATGACTCGTTAATTCACTCAAACGTTTTGCGGCTCTACCAGTTGGTGCACATAGTGCTAACGTACTTGTAGGATACAAGCGTTTGCACAAATTCACCATCGCTTTCACAACCGTGGTTTTCCCTGTACCAGGACCACCAGTAAGAATCATACATTCATTTTCAAATATCTTTTCAATAGCTTCTCTTTGTTTTTCTTCATAAGAAATCGCATATTCTTCTTGCACCAATTCCAAATGATGCAATACATCTTTTTTATCAACAGGAGCTAATTGTTTTTGCGGAAACATTGCTAAATAGCCTGCAATATAACTTTCCGCATCATATTGACTAATATGATAGACACGATTTTCTTCAATCACTAGTTTTCTAGCCATACCTAAAGTCATAAAGACTTCATCAAAATCATAGTCCAACCCTTTAAACTTCTTATCTAAAACTGTCTT
>JAFZDT010000166.1 GCA_017561055.1 Erysipelotrichaceae bacterium | reverse complement strand
GATATACCTTACGCATTCTACCATTGACCATTTCATTTTTAGAAATGATATATTCATCATTTTCTAATTTATGTAAGATTGGATATAAAGTACCTTCTTTCATATCAAAGACATCATTTGAACGTAATTTTAATACTTTAATAATCTCATATCCATGACATGCTTTTTCTTGTAATACATTTAAAACTAATAATCTTGTACTTCCTGAAATATATCCTTTATCAATCATATGAATACCTCCTATACCTCGTACCTCTATGTATAGTATACCTAGAGTTACAAGGTATGTCAATTAAAAAAAGAAAGTCACTGTATGACTTTCCATTTCTCAATTAATTTATCTAATGTATAACTTGCATTAGCAGCACTTGTAGATGGTAATACATATATTTCTCCATCAAAATTAACTGGTTTTACAAAGTATTTACTAGCTGCTTTCCTATTAAGAATAATTCTTTGAATCATTGTTTTCTCTATAATTTCTTGTATATTGTTTATTTCTACATTTTGAATACTGGCATCACTAGAACCTTGTATAACACAAGAAGCAATACTATCCCATAAGGCAATATGATGTTTTGTTAAAAATGCTTTCTTATCTTCAATCGTTATAGGCAATTCATCTTCAAAGATATTTGCTAAAACTTTCCAAAAACGATTCTGAGGATGACCATAATAAAAATTAACTTCCCTACTTTTAACTGATGGAAAACTTCCTAAAATCAATATTTTAGAATCACAATTATAAAATGGACCAAACTCATGAAATACTCTTTCCATTAGAATTTTGCTATTACCAATACATCATCTTCTTGTAATACGGTATCACCAGAAGGTACAATGGTATCCTTTCCTCTTTGTAACATCACAATTAAACCTTTTTTCATAGCAATATCACTCAATGAACGATGATTCCACTTGTGATTATTTCCAATAACTACTTCTTGTAACATAAGTTGACTACGATCATCAAACTCTTGACCAGCAAGTACTAATAAATCCCCTTTTTCAATTTTAGTATCCCCTCTAGGCACTACTAAATCCAATTGATTTCTAACCAATAATACAATTAATATTTCATTTGGTAATTCTAAATCACGAATCAATTTACCTTCCCATTTATGGCCTTCATCAATATGTAAACGAATAAAATTAATGGCTGTATTTTCTTGATAATCATTAAATGTTCTTTGAATATTCTTATCATAATCAATCATTTTAAGTACTCTTGATACAAACGGCAACAAGGAACCCTGAATAGCAATCGATAACAATACAATACAGAACACTAAATTAAATAATGGATAAGTCATTTCTACATTTCGTACAACTACATAAATTGCAAATACAATAGATGCAGCCCCACGAAAACCAGCCCAAGAAACTAAACCTATTTGTTTAATTTTTGATTGATTAAACGCTAATAATAAACTCACTGCCAAAGGACGGGCAACAAAGGTTAAAAACAACATAATGACTAACGCTGGCACAAATACTTCTGATAAATTCATTGGAGTCACCAATAATCCTAATAAGAAGAAAATCAGCATTTGGGCAATACCTGTTAATGTATCAAAGAAATGAACATGTTCTTTCTTCTTAGGAATATCCGCATTCCCCATAATAATTCCACATAAATAAACAGAAATATATCCATTACCACCAAACACTGCAGGTAATGCATAAGCAATCAATACTGTCGCAACAACTAAGATAGTTTCCGCTTGATCTAAACTAGTATTTAAACGATTTAAAGCATATACTCCAATTTTCCCCATTAGAATACCTGCAAGACATCCAAATAC
Organism: Erysipelotrichaceae bacterium; assembly: GCA_017561055.1. Lineage (GTDB taxonomy): Bacteria > Bacillota_I > Bacilli_A > Erysipelotrichales > Erysipelotrichaceae > RGIG4607. The sequence continues at coordinate 2,871 of JAFZDT010000166.1, read as the reverse complement.
TACTTGAGATATAAGTAATAATGGAATCGAAACTTCTTGTGCCAATAACAAAGCAGTAAACACCACTGTTAACATATATGAAAATGGGTCATTGGAACCTGATTCCATCTCTAACATAGAGTCCGTGCTATATTTCAAACTCAACTTTTGCGCACGTAATACACTAAAGACACTGGCAGCGTCTGTTGAAGAAATTACTGCCCCAATTAACATACCTTCTAATAAAGATAGTTTTAATGTCCAATGAACAAATAAACCTACAAAAACTGTAGTTAAAACTACACCTATCGTTGATAGTAAAACAGAAGGAACAATTACTTTTTTCGCTTCCTTAAGATTAATACCAAATCCACCATAATAAATAATAAATACCAATGCTATTGAACAAATCCATTCAGACATCAAATAATCATCAAAAGGAATTCGCAAAATACCATTTTCACCAAACAACATTCCTAAACCTAAAAATATTAACAAAGAAGGAACCGGCAATTTTTCAGTCCATCGATGAATCAACACACAAATTAAAATCACAATACCCACTAACAACAATGGTTCATTCATTTTTACCCCTCCTTTTACAATGAAACATATTATAGCATATTCTTTTTTATATCTCAAAAAGCATAACCCTTATAAATATGACTAGTTTCATACAAGCAAACTTGCTATTGGATATCCATATATTTTTGATATAATATAAGTGTTCCAATCACTAAGAAGCCCCAGTAAGTCGCTACTATCACTGGGGCTTCACCTTTGAGGGAGAAAGAAGTTCTAAATTATTTTCTAATTAATTTTAGACACTCTCTAATTAAGATATAGTTTTTACATACTATATCCAAAAGAATGATGAATATCATATCCATACTTCTTTCCAGTCACTAGTAGAGACATTGCAATCACTCTCCCTCTTTATGCCTCTACTATCTTTTTCTACAAATTTTCGAATTATTCCTACCAAAGCACAAAAAAACTACTCAATTATCATTGAGTAGTCTTATGATTAGTAATTTTCTTTAGATACTTTATTGTCTAAACCTAATACAACAGGTACAGATTTATAACCAATACCCATACGATCAATTCCCATATCAATTAATGTTAAGAAATGTTCGCGAGTACGGATACATCCACTACCTTTAATCTTACATTTATCGCCAACTTCTTCCATCATCATAGCGATTAATTCAGGATAAGCACCACGACTTTCATGTCCTGTTAAGAAACCAGTTGATGTTTTAACGAAATCAACACCAGCTTCGATACAGCATTGACATGTTTTTCTTACTTGTTCTTCATTTAAAGCATCTGTTTCGAAGATAACTTTAATTTCACGTCCATATTTATGTGCAGCTTCTACACATGCTTTGATATCTTTAGTAACTTCATCATATTTACCGCTACGAATTAAACCAAAGTTCGCAACGATATCTACTTCTTTAACTGTGTCATATTTAGCAACGATTTCGATTTGTTTCACTTTAGATTCAGTTGAACTTGTACCAAATGGGAAATCACATACTGGACATAACATAGTTTCAGAACCTTTTACTAATGGTCCACATAAGTCCATGTATCCAGGATTGATACAAATTGTAGCACATCCTAAAGCTACACCATCTTTTGTTAAGTCGATAATTTCTTGTTCAGTAAATTCTGGTTTTAATACAGAATAATCAATATAAGCAGCTAATTCTTTAACGCTCATTTCACATGCTTTTTTATCAGGTCTTTTCATTTTAAATTTTCCTTTCAAATTACTAAATCTATTATAATACAATTGTAGCTCTTTTGTTATAATAAAATAAAAAAGGAGAAAAATTTATGGATGAAAAATATATCAAAGAAATGATTACAATTGGAAGAGATTTTATGAAGTTCTCCGAAGAACAAGAAAATAGTGATTTTGAGTCTGATCAACAATTAAAGAAACCACAACCACCACTAACAAAAGCTCCAATGACAGATAGTCGTATTGATTTACCTAAGAACTTTGAAGATTTAGAAATCATCAATGACTTTACTAGAATTTTAACAGAACGCAAAAGTTCTCGTGTTTATACCCAAACACCAGTTAGCTTATTACAATTATCATACTTATTATGGGCAACTCAAGGTGTAAAAGAAATCCGCGGACAAAACTATGCGACCATTCGTACCGTACCTTCTGGTGGTGCTAGACATCCATTTGAAACCTATCTTGTTATTCAAAACGTTGAAGGATTAGAAAATGGTTGTTATCACTATTTACCAATGGAACACCAATTAGAATATTTACACTCTTTTGAAGAAAAGAATATTAGTATCACTACAACTTTAGTTGGACAAAGTTGGGCAGAAAAAGCAGCTGTTGTCTTCTATTGGTCAATTGTGCCATATCGTTGTGAATGGAGATATGGAATCTTTGCTCATCGTCCTGCATTAATGGACATTGGACATGTAGGAGAAAACTTATACTTAGCATGTGCTGCCTTAGAATTAGGTACATGTGGAGTTGCGGCCTATGATGGAGATAGTTGTGCCAAAGTATTTGGTATAGATAACGAAGAAGAGTTCTTCGTATATACATCTCCTGTCGGATGTATTAAATAATTTTTTCACAAAATCAGTCATTATAATTGTTACAAAAGTTAAAAAATGATATTCTAAAAGTGACTAATACGGGAGGAAATTATCATGCATGAAAAGAGAAAATTAGTTCTTGTTGGTACTGGGTTTGTAGGTATGAGTATGGCTTATACATTCATCAGTAACTTGAGAATGCGCTGCATTGCCAAGCTATCTTTGTTAGTACTCATTCTTTTTTCCTCCATCTATAAATTTACTTGCAATTAGTAATAAAATTACAAATTTCGCTATTATGCATTG
>JAFZDT010000165.1 GCA_017561055.1 Erysipelotrichaceae bacterium | reverse complement strand
TTACATGCACATACTATGATGAGTCAAATGGATGGTGTAATTGATGAAATTAAATTAATTAAGACTGCTATCAAGTGGGGGCATCGCGCTATTGCCATAACTGATCATGATGGTTGTCAAGCTTTCCCTCATGTTTTTAATGAAGTAACTAGTTATAACAAAAAACTTTTAGCCCCATTTAAAGATAAAATAAAAGAATTGACAACAACACTAAAAGATAAACAGGCTAATGATGATATATGTGGAGCTAAATTAATTGAAGAAGAAATCGAAAAAGTAAAAGCGGAAATGAAACAAGCCCCAACTTTTAAAGCCTTATATGGTACTGAATTAGAAATGTCTGATGACAAATTAGATATTGTTATTAATCCAACTGATGATGATATTTATTCAGCAACTTATATCATATTCGACACTGAAACAACTGGATTTAATCCTGGCTTACATGATAGTATGATAGAAATAGGAGCTGTCAAAATGAAAGATGGAGCTGTTCTAGAAACCTTTGATGAACTTATCAATCCTGGGGTATCTATCGATAGTTCTATTACTGAATTAACTGGTATTACTAATAATATGGTTAGAGACTGTCCAAATGAAGAAGAAGTTACCAAAAGATTTAAAGAGTGGATAGGGGATTTACCATTAGTAGCCCATAATGCGACCTTTGATAGAAATATGTTAGAAAGTGCTTATCATAAATATAATTTAGGTACGTTAGATAATACTATTTTAGATACTATGATAATCTCTCAGATAATTAATAAAGACTTAAAAAGACATAGCTTAACAGCCCTAACTAAAAATTATGGCATAAAATTCGAAGAAAGTGATGGTTCAAGTTCTGGACATCATCATAGAGCTGATTACGATGCTGAATTTACAGGTTATATGTTCTTTAAAATGTTAAAACAACTTGATAAAAATACTATTAAAACTTTTAATGATTTAGCATCTCTTCCAGATAAAAAAGAAATTAATAGATGGAATCGTGAAAAACATATTAATATTATTGCTAAAAATAGACTGGGTCTCAAAAATATGTTCAAATTAATTAGTTATGCATCAACTGAGTACCTAGTAAAAAGTGCTAGAATTCCTAGACATCTAGTCTCTGAATTAAGAGATAATATCTTAATTGGAAGTGGTTGCTACAATAGTGAAATCTTTAATACTGCTCTAACTAGATGTGAAAAAGATTTAGAGAAAGTTATGGAATTTTATGATTACATTGAAGTTCAACCTCCATCAAATTATTCTCATTTAATCGCTAGACATGATATCAATAGTCCAAGTGAAGTACAATACGCTCTTGAAAAAATTGTAAAATGTGCTAGAAATATTGGTAAATTAATTATTGCTACTAGTGATGCTCACACCTTAAATAAAGAAGATAAAATTTATCGTGAAATTATTGTACACCAAAACGTTCCCGGAAAAGGTAGACATCCCTTAGCAAGATACCTAAATACTGAGGGTTATAAAACTATTCCTGATCAATATTTAAGAACGACCGATGAAATGCTAGAAGAATTTGCTTTCTTAGGTGAAGATATTGCTAAAGAAATTGTTATTACTAATACTAACAAAATTGCCGATATGTGTGAAGAATACGAAGTAATCATTGATACTGGAGGTATCCCATTCTCACCTAAAATTGACAACTCAGTCAAAACAGTAATTGACATGGTATACACCAAAGCAGAGAGTTGGTATGGAAGCCCTCTCCCTCATAATATAGAAGAAAGAATTGCTAAAGAACTTTATGGAGATAGTGTTTATGAAAGTGTCAAATATCTATTACAAGAAAGCGGAGTAGCAGCTTCTGAATTAACAGAGCAAATTTATAAAAAATTACATGAGACCATTTACGAAGGCGACGGAGCTGTAAGAAAAATAGTTGGGGAAAAAATAAAGAAGACATCGGAAAACCAATTATCAGAAGAAGAACTAAATAAACAAATCTCTAAAAGTTTGGGTGGAATAATTGGCGGAGGATTTGACGTTATCTATCTAATTTCTCAAAAATTGGTAAAACATTCTAATGATGAAGGTTTCTTAGTAGGAAGCCGTGGTAGTGTTGGGTCATCATTTGTTGCTACGATGATGGGAATAACCGAAGTAAACCCGCTACCAGCGCATTATCGTTGTCCTAAATGTTGTCACAGTATTTTCAATGATGATAATGGCAATGCTCTAGGTGCTGAATACTCATCTGGCTTTGACTTACCAGATAAAAATTGCCCACAATGTGGTGAACGTTTGACTAAAGATGGCCAAGATATGCCATTTGCTACTTTCTTAGGATTTAATGCTGATAAAGTACCTGATATCGACTTAAACTTCTCTGATTTGAATCAAGCTAGTGCCCACAATTACACTAAAGTATTATTTGGAGTTGATAATGTCTATCGGGCTGGAACTATCGGTACCGTTGCTGAAAAAACTGCTTTTGGATATGTAAAAGGCTTTTGTGAAGACAGAGATATCAAAATGCGCAGTGCTGAAATAGAAAGAATAGCCGAAGGGTGTACTGGTGTAAAAAGAACAACAGGACAACATCCAGGAGGAATAGTCGTTATCCCAGGTTATATGGATGTCTTTGATTTTACGCCATTTCAATTCCCGGCTGACGATCCAACTAGTGCTTGGCGAACAACTCACTTTGATTATCACGCTATCGACCAAGATGTTTTAAAATTAGATATTTTAGGTCATACTGACCCCACTCAACTGAGATTAATTCAAAATATCAGAGGTGTGCCAGTTGTTGACGATGTACCATTAGATGATAAAGATACTATGGGTATCTTCTTATCTCCAGAACCATTAGGTGTAACTAGTGAACAAATTATGAATCCAACGGGAACTTTGGGAATACCAGAATTTGGTACACCATTTACTATTGGTATG
>JAFZDT010000164.1 GCA_017561055.1 Erysipelotrichaceae bacterium | reverse complement strand
TTAATCCAAGAATACTCGTCATAAGCAAAGTATTGTTGTGATAAAATCCTTCTACTCCTCGATGATTACTACTTATTGATAATTGTGCATTATTACACATTGTTTGAATTTCTTCTTGCTCATATAGTGAGTAATCAATTGACATAGACTTAGATAGTAATTTCGTATAATACTTCTCGATTCTACAAAAAATGTAAAACCAATAATTACGATCCTTTAAGTAAGTTGCAATTAAATGTAATAATCCTACAATTGCAAATGCAATTAAACTTACTGTAACTAAAGTTTGTATATCAACTCTTCTTTCTAATAGTCCTACAATTACTGCAGGCAATAATACTGCCGTCAATGGTTGTAATGCGTTTGTAATAATTTCGAAACCAACCAATACAACTAATTTAGGGTCATATTCCCATAAATGTTTATATAAATAGCAGTAATGATTCCATACTGAATATTTATTCTTCATATCTCTTCACCTCGATTGTAGTATAACTGCAAATTGAATAAATCACTTAAAAAGTGCACGAATGGTATTATTTCGTGCACGTTTGGTTCATTGGTAACATAATTTCTGTAACAAATACACCTGGTTCATTCTTACGATTGATATAACCATTGTACTTTTCTACGACTTTGTTAATTCTTTTTAATCCATGTCCATGATTTCCACGTTTTGTCGTAATATACTCTTCATCAAATTTACGAACAATTTCATTAGTAGCATTTGTAATACTGATATAGAGTTGCTTCTTATATAATCCAATATATAAACGAATATATTTATCTCCATCGACATTTTCACATGCTTCGATTGCATTATCAATTAAGTTTCCTAATAATACACAACAGTCAATATTATTGATAGGCAAATTTGTAGGTATAGACACCTTCACATTTACATCAATATCATGAGTCATAGCTAAAGATAATTTTGAATTCAATATTGCATCAATATTAATATTTCCAGTTTCTACAATCTGATGAATGTCATCTAAGTCTTTTTCTAACTCATTTAAATATTCAATAGATTCATCAATTTGATTTTTAGTCAACTTGGCTTTTAAAGATTGTAAATGATTATGATAATCATGTCTCCAACCTCTCATTGTCATATAGATGTTTTGCACTTCATCTACTTGATTCTTCAATAATTTGTTTTGATAACGAGTATTTGAAGTTTCATATGTGTCTAATAATGTATCATCATGATAACGGATAGATACAAAGTATAATAATAGAACAAACTCATTTTCTAATGTTGACAATACTAACAACACACAAATTTGTAGCAGTAATGAAACCCAAGAAATCTTATGATGATAAGTAAAATAGATAAATTGAAGTACCATATTGATACATAGAATCCATATGACCATTTCATTCATATAAATAGTACTTATCACACCTAAAATCAAAGTAATGATTGATAAAATCAACATATTTTTGAAATGAGGTGTTTTTCTTTGTGTATATAAAGAATATGCAATTAATAATATTAAACCTATCATTAGTAAATGCCTCCTTTAATAAACTCCATAAAAGATTCATTCACTTTCTTTATCGAATTTCTGCTAATTGGAATCAATTCTTGAGTATCCAATACACATTTATCTTTAAGAATTGATTCTACATGCTCTAAATTTACGATATAAGAACGATGCGTTTGAATAAACGTATCAGGTAATTCTTTTAATAAATCGCTTATAGATATCTTTGATTCAATTGTTTCATCTGTATGAATTCCACAATAATGGCCATATGATTCAATATAAGTAATATCATCACAATTGATTTTTGTTTTATTAATCAATACATATGCACTTTCTTTTTCAATAGAATTTTGAATCATATCTAATAATTCATGACATTTATTCTCTTGTAAAGGTTTTAGCAAATAACGCATTGCATTTACTTCGTATCCTTCAAATACATAGTCTTTAATAGCTGATAAGAACACAAGAATCACTTTAGAATCAATTTCTCGAATCTTACGTGCACAATCAATTCCATTTAATTCTTTCATTTGAATATCTAAAAAAATGCAATCAAATGCATAGTTATTTTCACATTCAAACAAAAGTTCTTCAGCACTATGATATACAGTAACCATATGAGAACCATGAGCAAGAATCATATCTTTTAAGTTTTTACATTGATTTAAATCATCATCACAAATACATATTTTCATCATAGGCATATTATAATTATTTTAATTTTAAAGTACAAGATGAAAAACAAAAATGACGCCGTAGCGTCAAATTGTTTTTTGCAATAATTGGTCGTGAATTATATTTGTTGTTTCATTTAAATACTTTTCATATTCTTTAATAGAGAAGAATATGAATCCACTACCTTTAACTGTGGACCATTCATCATATTCTTTGATCATGATAGGTATTTTACGATTTATGGCATTTTCTGGTAAGAAGTCTAAATAATCAGGATAATCCCTTGTCTTTCTTAATATTTGATTATATGAACAATTAGGATTTTCACTTATGTATTTATTTTCTAATTCGATAATATCCGCAAATACATTCCATTTACCAAAAACTTGTTTTAAAGTATCAAATGTTTAAGGATATCCTTCTATCTTTTTATTCAATTCAATATT
>JAFZDT010000163.1 GCA_017561055.1 Erysipelotrichaceae bacterium | reverse complement strand
GTTACAAAGCAAGGTGAAACAATGAAATGGTTACCAATCGTAAGAATGGAAGATGACACTGCATATGTTAAAACCATACGTGGAATTGAACCATGCAAAATGGCTAACAACTTCTGCCACGATGCAGAAGTTGGCCAATACGCCTTATGCAAATCCGTAAGACAAAAACTATTCATGGTCAATTACTCCAGAAACCAGGAGGTGGAAACATGAACAATGACTCTGAAGCTATCCGTAAAAACTATTATCACAGGATAAAATCCTGTAAACTAACCACTTTAGAAGTATGGGAAAAAGAAGATGAAATTCGTGACATACTCTACGATAAAGGATATGACCTAGTCAACTTCTGCAATGCACCATGCGAACACGGATACTTCAATACAATTGACTGCTACAGTAAAGTAGCACAGAAACTAACAGAACAAATCAGAAAACATGGATTTGAAGTAATCCTAAAAAGACATCCTAAAAAAAGAAGCGTTTCATGGATAATATTCCCATTCAATTTAACACACGAAATTCGTGAAGTTGTTGAAGAATTCGAGGTGAATTAAAAATGATTTTACAATTATTACAGGTATTATTTGTTTCATTATTCGGTACAAATAATAGGCCAGTAAATGATCTTCGCAAAAAACCAACACGTGAAGACCATTTGAAAACAATCAATTGTATCATTGAAAGATACTGGTATATTTTCGTTGCATTATTCTTAATCGCAGTATTCATAGTATTCTTCTGGGCATGTTTCACATTTGTTGGAGCAAGCGGAGTTGAATCAGGCAACTATTACAATCATTTAACAGATGTGATATAAGATGGCTGCTAATGATGATGACTGTGTAAAAAGAATCGTGAAAGCTTACTTATACTTCAATGGTGAAGCAAGTACCGAAATGATTCTAAACCACATCCACGAAGCAGGATATGGTATTAGAAAAGAGTACACAAAACGAGGTTTATCCTCAAAAATAGCACACTGGAATAAAACCAGTAAAAGTGGTGCATGGTTCCGTGTAGAACCATTCACTAAAAACAGGAAAAGATGGTGGAGATTGATAAAATGAAAAGTTTCAGACAATCATGTGAAGATATGACTGAATTAATCATCAGTTGTTGGGATGAAAACAACCCTGATGATGGTCTCACTTTCGATGAAAGACTAGCACAGAAAACTGCTAATCTGGAGGGAATGGATCGTCAAGTTATGAATAAAGTACTATGTTGGTGAAGATATGATATTTTTAGCAAACAGTTTCTCATTTCAGATGATTACACATTTTCCATGTGACACTCATACTGTAGAGATAACTAAAGAGAAATTTGATTATTATAAGCAACATGCAGTATCCTACGTCGGACATAAAGACCTGGCAAAGCTATTGAATGTTGATTATAATCGTGAATCCCTTAAATTAAGGGATGGCGATATCTTATTAGTTGCACAACTAATGGGAGGTAGACTCCCTGAAGGAGCAACAAAACTACCGCACAACGTATCAATCAAATACCTGTGCATGCAAATCTTAAAAAACGAATCCGAAAACGGATTAATTGAAACTGAAATTACAATGGAGGAATAATTTATGGCATTTGAAGATGTACAAGAAGTAGCACCAAGCTACTGGAAACCAGAAAAAATCGGAGACAATATCGAAGGAAATATTTACGAAATCAACGACGGAAACTACGGTAAACAAATCGTATTAGACATGGGAGATGATGAAAACGGTGAAATCGTAACCACCACATTACCATCTCACAAACAATTACAGAACTTCATCCCAAAACTTAAAGTGGGAGAATACATCCGTGTTGAATTAGTTAAAATATTACCTGCTAAAGTTGAAGGTCGTAACGACACCATGATATATAAGGTGCAAAAAGACCCTGACAGATTCGAAGAATACGATGAAATCTAAAAGGTGATTAGTGTATGAGTGAAGGTGAATTAGCAGTTGTGGATGAAAATTCCACAACTACTCCAACTGTTTTACATGATCAGTTTGACCTTGTTGATGTTGAAGGTGCAAAGGCTTTCATGAACAATTATCAGGAAACCATCAAGGCCTTGTTAACTGCTGAAGATTATCAGGCTATTGCAGGTAAAGACTTCAAGAAGAAAAGTGCTTGGAGGAAACTTGCAACTGCATTCCGTATTAGTGATGAGGTTATTGATGAACATTTAGAGTTTGATGAAACAGGTCAAATCGTATCTGCAAGATACAGGGTAAAAGCCATGTTACCTAATGGTCGTAGTACTGAAGGTGTGGGTGTCTGTACTATTTATGATAAAATCCGTTATCATCCAACTTCAAAGTTTGATGCGGATAAGGACACTCCATCTAATTTTGTATTACGTGGCCGTTACAGTAACGCTGAACATGATGTACCATCTACTGCACATACTAGGGCGAAGAATCGTGCAATCAGTGACCTTATAGGTGCGGGTGATGTGTCAGCTGAAGAAATGGGTGATATCCGTGAGTCAACACCTAAAAAAACAAGGAGAAGTAAAGCAAGCACTCCGCCAGATTATATTTCTCCTGATGATGAACCTAAACCTAAAGGTCGTAAAAGAGGTAGAGGTAGAAAACAAGCCTCACCTAAAGAAGAGAATGTTATTGAAGCGGAAATTGTAGAAACAAAAGCAGAAGTAGTACAAGATACTCCTTCTTCTGATTTTCATAATATAGATAATGATGCAATTAAAATGTGCATTCAAAGAATTGAAAAAGCAGGAGAAGAAGTAACAAAAAGTGGCCTTGTCGATGAATTATTCGATAGATATACTTTCGGAGATATTGATGAAGACCAATATTATGAAGCGAAAAAAGCATTAGGATTAGATTAAAAGAAAGAAAGTGATTTGAATGAGTAATGATGAAAATAAAGAAAAAAGGTTTGTTCTTAAATTTGTAATTGAAAATTACCGTGAACAATTACAAATCTGCAAGAACGAAAATAAACCAACAAAAATCAATATTGATTACACATTACTCAATCATCACTATACCAGTAAATTCAATAAGGATTTCCTGGAAGTTAATTATCGTATGAGTTTAAAATACGTTGAAAATCGTATTAATAAAAATCGTACAGATAAAAATCACATCAGCGTCAACCTAATTGAAGTTCCACCAAATGTATTATTGCATGATTTAGATGCAACATACAATGGACAATTAATATCTACAAAGGCAATGGTTAAAAATATTACACCGATACAAGTGAAACCTAAAAGAGTTGCTTGGGAATGTAGGGGCTGCACCAGATTATACTACATTGATGTTGAAAAACAGATTGTTGAACCATCATTATGTAGTGAATGTGGCGGACGATCATTCAGATTATTACCTGAATCTTCCGATTATCATAATATACGTTATGTTAAATTAGAGGAACCTTTAGAGTTAAGAAGCGGTGGTAATAGTCGAGAGTTTAAAGGTTACATGCAAGATTACCTTGCAGGACCACATCATAACCTGAAACCAGGTGACATAGTAGATATACTTGGAACTTTCAATGTTGAAAGATTAAACAATAACAAATCTGATTTTGAATTTATGATTAACCTACATAACATTACTCCTGTTAATGATAGTTTTGAAGATTACCGTATCACTGAATCAGATAAGGAACGTATAAGGGAATTAAGTAAAGACCCTGATATTTATCAGAAACTGGTTGATACTTTAATGCCTGAAATCTACGGTTACGATGTAGTGAAAGAAGGTTTATTATTGCAATTGTTTGAGGGTAATAGGCCTTTTGAGGATAGTTTCAAATCTGATTATATGGACAGGTGGACCATTCATGTACTATTGATTGGTGATCCTGGTATTGGTAAATCTCAAATCATATCTGCTTTGAAAAAACGTGCTCCTAAAATCATATCCATTGCTGGTACTAATACATCACAGGCAGGTCTTACATCATCAGCCGTGAAAGATGAGTTGACAGGTACATGGGCGATGGAAGCGGGAGCTATTGTATTGGCCGATACGGGTATATTATGTATTGATGAGTATGATAAACTTACTCCTTCAGCACAAAAAAGTTTGAATGAACCTATGGAACAGTTATCTGTTAGTTCTGCTAAGGCTAATTTGGTTCAAACAATGAGTGCAAGAACATCATTACTTGCATGTGCCAATCCGAAATATAGTAGATTTGATAAGTTTCAAGATTTAACTAAACAGATTGATATTCCAGACAGTAATCTTTCAAGATTTGATTTAGTATTCGCTTTAGAGGATAAAATCAGTAAAGAAAAAGACACTCAATTAGCTACTAACTTATTGCATAAGGAGAAGTTTGTTAATGAAGTGGATGTTTTGGATACTGATATTTTCAAGAAGTATATTACTTATGCGAAAACTGAATGTTTCCCAATTCTTGATGAGTCTGCTTGTAAATGTCTTGTTGATTTTTATGTGAATACTCGTCAGGCTGCTGCTCGTGATGGTAGTGCGAAACCTATTACTACAAGGGATTTGATGGCTTTGGAGAGGTTGACTATTGCACGTGCGAAGGTTGAGTTAAGGGATTTGGCTAATGTTGATGATGCTTATCATGCTATTCGTATTTATAGTGAGGCTTTAAGGACTATTGGTTTGACTCCTGAGACTGCTGGTGAGAAAGAGAATATTCTTAGTAGTAATGAGGTTGATTTGATTCGTGAGGCTGAGGATATGATTAATCATTTGCGTAGTATGGGTGGTATGTTTGAGAATGAGATTATGACTCATGTCAGGAATGAGATTGGTGTTATGAGTAGGGGTATGAATGTTGATTTGGATAAGATTTTGGAGGCTGCTGTGAATAATGTTGATGGAGTGGAGTGAGTATTACTTTTTTCTTTTGTGAGTAATACATTTTGCGAAGCTCTATATAGGGGGGTAATGGGATTTATGGGCATTGCCCATTGTGCCCATTCCTTTATAAATGAATTGAAAATTTTATGGGCATAATGCCCATAGTCCATAATGGGCATAGGGGGGTGATACCTCTGTGGAGGTGTTAACCCTACAAAAAGTAATACTAAAATTACTTAAAAGTAATACAATGTGAGGTGAAAACGAAAATGAAAAAACCACTGAAAATATCAGTAGACGAAGACCTGCTGGAACAAGTCAAAAACAATATACCCAATATAAGCCAATTCGTAGAAGACTGTTTCAAAGCATACCTATCATTCGCTATTGAAAACGAAGAAGACAGAGGAGAAGAACTCAGAAAAGCATGGAAAGAATTCCACGACTCCAAACTAAAAATACACTTACTAATGAAAGTAGACTACGAAGGCCAAGACATGGAAAAAGCAATAAACAAAGTAAAAACAGACGCATGGTTAACAGTCTGGAGCGACTACCGCAGAGTAGGAAGCACACAAGAATGGAAAATACCAAAAGCAGCAAAAAAACTAGAAATCACAGAAGAAGAACTAAAAGCAGTACTGGAAAGCACACTATATCGTGCAGAAATGGATAGAACTAAACTATACATATTCGATGACTGGAAATACATCGAAGAAACAATCCTACCAAACATCGAATTAGAAGATGAATATGAGGAGATGGATTTAGATGAACTTCTCAAACAATAGATGGAGTTTGATTGGATATGAACCAAGACCTCAGCAGATAGATATCATTAATGAAATCTTACATGCTATGGATCAAGGTTACAAAAATATTATTCTGGAGGCAGGGACTGGCATCGGAAAATCTTCAATCGCTACAACTATAGCAAATTATGTTGATAATAGCTACATCATCACAATGACAAACCAACTATTACAACAATACTTACATGATTTCAAATACATGGTCAAGGAAATTAAAGGTAAAGATAATTACCCTTGTAGATTTTCATCAGAAGATAAAAGTAAATGCATGATTGATGAAGTTAATAAAAAGAAGTTTGATGACTATAATGAACGATTATCTCTACATGAAATTGACCCAATAAAATATCCAAAACCAGAAAAACCAACATTAGATAAAACTTGTGGACAAAAATGTCCTTTTATTCAAGCATTGAACGATGCAATGGAATCAAATAAGGTAATCACTAACTATGATTTTTTGTATTATGGAGTGAACTTTGCAAATATACTTAAAGAACGTGAACTGCTAATACTAGATGAATCACATAATTTGGAACAAAAAATAATGAATCTTACAATCAAAACACTCAACAGAAAAACAATATATCAAACATAT